>CAJTVL010000003.1 GCA_910579425.1 uncultured Lachnospiraceae bacterium
ACCCGACCTACCGCTTAGGAGGCGGTCGCTCTATCCATCTGAGCTACGGAAACGTGTGTAAGCTTACTATACACAAAAATACTGCTTTTTTATATTAACACAAATATTCCCCTGTGACAATAAGAAAATTTCATAAATCTTCTTATCTAATTTTCATCACTTTAAAATTACTGATTAGGAAAATTAATATACCCCTGCATCCAGATACTTCCCTTAAATCTTCTTCCCACAGCAGGCTCACCATAGACATCCTCCTTGTTAATACATAAATCAAAAACAACATCATTGCAGCTGATTGCCATTATATAGATGTCTTCCCCGGTAAGTGTGTTTTTGATCAGATTACACTCTGCAATTTCCCCTAAAATAGAATATTGGTCGCATTCCACTCCAAAAGGCATAAAATAAGTATCTACCAGACTAAATACATCCTCTTTTTGTATTCTTCTTGAAATGGTAGTATAAGTATCCATATCCTCGAGAGTCAGACTTTCGATTGCACTTTCATCCCCTCTTCTTGCCGCATTTAAAAGCTGACTCCTGTTTGTTGACATTTGCTGGTTTCTGATTAAATCTTTTTCTGTTTTATTAATCGGCATCATAATCGTACCCTCTGTGGAAAGAGCCGATAAAGTCAGCGTTGTTCCCCTTACAGGCAGGATATTAGAATTTTTGGCCTTTACGTAGGGTATCATGTTTTGCAGATAAAAGATCAGAGAAACACCAATTCTGACATCGTCGCATACGCCTGCATAAGATTCCTGCGCAGCATGTCTTTCTACAGAAATATCTTCTTCCGAACTGAGATGAGTGCCTCTCAAATAAGGAAAATAGTAATCATAAGTAAATTTATCATCATTATCAAATTCCCCGCACACTGCAATTCCTATAGATGCTCCTGATCCGTTTTCGTTGTCATGGCCAAAATCCCTGCAAAATTCAGCCAGCAATTCTTCCTCCCCACTAGAAGTATAGGTTCTCTCTGTACCTTCTAAAATTACGCCTGTAATAAGTTTTTGAAGTTCTTTCCTTTCGGTAATTTTGCTAAGGCCGATTGCCCTCATATATTTATGCAAAGATTTTCACCTCCGTTTTGTTTAAACTTTTAGGGTATACATTTGAAAAATAATCAGCAAATTTTATCTTTGCCGCCCATATAAGGCTGAAGCACTTTGGGAATTCTGATTGAGCCATCCTCCTGAAGATTATTCTCCAAAAAGGCAATCAGCATTCTGGGCGGGGCAACTACCGTATTATTTAATGTATGTGCAAAGTATTTCCCATTCTCTCCATTTACACGGATTTTTAAACGTCTTGCCTGGGCATCTCCCAGATTAGAGCAGCTTCCTACTTCAAAATATTTTTTCTGTCTGGGAGACCAGGCCTCCACATCATAGGATTTTACTTTCAGGTCAGCCAAATCCCCGGAGCAGCACTCTATTGTCCTGACAGGAATATCCATGGAGCGGAATAAATCTACAGTATTTTTCCACAATTTTTCGAACCACATGGAGGATTCTTCCGGTCTGCATACAACAATCATTTCCTGCTTTTCAAACTGATGAATTCTGTAAACTCCTCTTTCCTCCAAACCATGGGCCCCTTTTTCTTTTCTGAAACAGGGAGAATAACTGGTAAGCGTTTTGGGGAGTTCTGCTTCCGGCACAATCGTGTCAATGAACTTTCCGATCATAGAATGCTCTGACGTACCTATGAGATATAAATCCTCACCTTCAATTTTATACATCATTGCATCCATCTCTGCAAAACTCATTACGCCTGTCACCACATTGCTTCTGATCATAAAAGGAGGAACACAATAAGTAAATCCTCTGTCAATCATAAAGTCTCTTGCATATGAAATAACGGCAGAATGAAGTCTTGCAATATCACCCATTAAGTAATAGAATCCGTTGCCGGCCACTTTTCTTGCACTGTCAAAATCAATTCCGTTAAATTTCTCCATAATTTCTGTATGATAAGGAATTTCAAAATCGGGAACTACAGGATCCCCATATCTGGTTATTTCCACGTTTTCACTGTCATCCCTGCCGATCGGAACCGTTGCGTCGATTATGTTGGGGATAACCATCATAATCTGAGTAATCTTTTCATTTAACTCTTTCTCTTTTTCCTCCAACTCTACAAGACGTTTTGCCCCTGCAGCAACTTCTGCTTTCTTATTCTCAGCTTCTTCTCTTTTACCCTGGGCCATTAAGCCGCCGATTTCTTTGGAAATTTTGTTACGTTTTGCTCTGAGATCATCTGCTTCCTGCTGAGTTTTACGGCTTTCCGAATCAAGCAAAATGACTTCATCCACAAGCTTTAACTTTTCATCCTGAAATTTCTTTCTTATATTCTCTTTTACTGCCTCAGGATTTTCTCTTAAAAATTTCATATCTATCATAATAAATTCCTCCTTATTATTCTCCATACATGGCAATACTGAGTGCCTTTTCTTCTTCCTGTCCTAATGATGTCTCGCAGTTTCCGTTTTTTATCTCTTTCGTATAAGTATAACATCCCTCTGCACCATAAACTGAATTCAAAATAAATCCATTATTATTCTCATCCAGCAGAGCCATACAAAAACTCAGTTTTCCGCCTATCTGGTCAAAAGCATCATATTTTATTATACCTACTTTTTGTAAAGATGATTCAAATTTGCGGTACAGTGCATGAATATCCTTTTTATTCTTCTCGATTGAGTTTTTGATAAATTTGTTGTCCTCAAAAAGATCAGTGATCTCATTTTCAAGGCTTTCCGCATTTTTACCCAACATAAATTTATCATATTTCTTTTTTAGTTTTGAGATAGAGCGGATATTAACAATGTTTAAAATAATTAAGAATAAAATAATTACAACTAACGCTACAATTAAAATCCCTATATCGATATTTTCCAATCCTATACTTTTAAAAAAATAGTTATTCATATATTATCATCTCGTACCCTTCTGAAATCTTTTGATTTCTATTTTATTTTGAAAGTAAATCCATAATTTTTTCCAGATCATCATGACTGTAAAATTCTATTTCTATTTTTCCTGCCCCGTTTCCTTTTGGAGTAATATTTACCTTTGTACTCAGCTTCTGCTTTAAATTTTCTTCTATGTTCTGATAAACAGCCTCTAAGCTTTTGTCTGCGGTAACAGCCTTTTTTTCTTTTACGGGCTTATTTAAATTTTTAACAAGTTTTTCTACGTCGCGGACATTGAGTTTTTCATCAAAAATCCTTTTAGCAACTTCATACTGTTGCTCCGGATCTTCTATTGTAATTAACGCTCTTGCATGACCGGTAGTAATCATGTTATCTATTACCATTTGCTGCACGCTGTCACTTAATTTTAGTAAACGCATGGAATTAGTCACCGCTGTACGGCTTTTGGAAACCCTCTCTGCCACTTCTTCCTGTTTCAAATTAAACTCTGTCAAAAGTCTTTTGTAGGCCTGGGCTTCCTCTATAGGATTTAAGTTTTCTCTCTGTATATTTTCAATCAAAGAGATTTCCACTATTTCCTGCTCTGTTAATTCCTTTATTATGACGGGAATTTCTTTTAAACCTGCTTTTTTTGCAGCACGCCATCTTCTTTCACCGGCTACAATTTCATAGTAAGTTTTTTTGTCATGAACAAGGATTGGCTGAAGTAAACCAAACTGTCTGATGGACTCAGCTAATTCTTCCAGGGCTTCCTCATCAAAATTTCTTCTCGGCTGTTCCCTGTTAGGTTCTATTTTAGTAATGTTGACTATTTTCACCTGTCCTTCTTCTGCTTCTTTTAAAGTGGAATCTGTTGATTTATATTTTGTATTTTCATTTTTGTTGTCATTAGATTTTTCATTGATCACATTTGGAATTAATGCATCTAATCCTTTGCCTAAGCCCCTGGACGCCATAATCAATATTCCTTTCTGTTTTACTCTTGATCTATAATCTCGTCTGCCAACAACATATAAGCCTCAGCCCCCGCTGATTTTGCGTCATAAAGATTAATTGGCTTTCCATAGCTGGGTGCTTCGGCAAGTCTTATATTTCTTGGAATTAATGTATTAAATATTTTCTGGTTCAAATGACTTTTTACATTTTCCACCACTTGTAAAGATAAGTTTGTCCTGGAATCATACATGGTAAAAACCACTCCTTCCATTTCAAGATCATGATTTAAACGTTCCTTTACAAGATTTATAGTATGTATTAACTGACTTAATCCCTCCAATGCATAATACTCACATTGAATAGGGACTAAAACAGAGTCAGCCGTAGTCATGGAATTTATCGTCAGAAAATTTAAAGACGGAGGACAATCTATAATAATATAATCATAGCTATCCTTTACCCATTCCACCTCTCTTTTTAGTATGTATTCTTTTCTGTCAACCCCGATCAGCTCTATTTCAGTAGCGGCAAGATTAACGTTAGATGGAATCAGTGAAATACCTGGAATAACTTCATTGATAATACATTCCTTAATAGAACATTCACTGAGCATCAACTCATAGATTGTCTTTTCCAATTCATTTTTTTCCACCCCGAAGCCACTGGTAGTATTGCCCTGCGGATCTGTATCTATAACTAATATTTTTTTACCTTTTGTGGCTAATGCAGCGGATAGATTTATAGAAGTAGTAGTTTTACCCACTCCTCCTTTCTGATTTGCGATTGCAATGATCTTTCCCATTATATTTTCCTTTCATTTAACAGGCAAATATCTTTCTCTTTACAGTTTCTTGTAGATTATATCACTTATAATCTTGATATTCCATATCTATTTCATTAAAATTTGTTTCACGGAAATTTTTGTTGATTTTGAAGAAATGTTTCACAATTTATTACTATATTTAGAATAATTTGTTTCACGTGAAACATTATCTTGTATCTAAATATGTACAATTATAAATGTTTCACGTGAAACAAATTGAAAAATTACATTATTTTTACGATATGATTCTTTATTGCAAATACTGCAGCCTGTGTTCTGTCAGAAACATCAATTTTTTTAAAAATATTAGAAATATGATTTTTCACTGTTCTCTCACTTATATTAAGACAAACTGCTATTTCTTTATTTAGCATACCATCTGCTATTCGTTTCAGAATTTCCATTTCACGTTTGGTTAATGATTCTAACTTTTCTTTTTCATCTTTACTTTCCACCATATCAGAATCCAATATAGGCAATAAGGAAGACTGAATATAAGATTCTCCTTTTAAAATAATATTTATTGCCTGCTTCAATTCATTAATATCACTGTCTTTAAGAATATATCCGTCCGCCCCATTGCTGATTGCCCTGATAAAGTAATCATCTTCCCCGTGGACGGTAAGAACCAAAACTTTTGTGGAATTATTTTTTTTTCTTAATTCTCTTAAAACCTCTATTCCATTCATATTCGGCATAGAAAGGTCGAGTAATAATATATCCGGTTTTGTAAATTCTAATTTCTGCAGACAATCTAAACCGTCATCCGCCTCCGCAATTACCTCTACATTTCTGTCACATTCCAATAAGCATTTAATACCTTCACGAACCAAAATATGATCATCCGCCAGCATTATTCTTACACTCATGTCAAATTTCCTCCTGATCATTGGTCTATTATAAATTTGTTAAACACTTACAATTATAAACTTAATATTAAAAAATTTCTACTTTTATAGAACATATTTTATTAATATTCTATTTATTTAAATATGCAAGTATGAAAAATCTCTAATTATTAGGAAATCGGTTCTTTTGAAGGAGTTCCCGACTTTCGAGGATACTTTAAAGGCGTCAATCTATTTTTTTTCACTACCAACAAAATTCTATTAATATCGGAATTTGGCAGTTCAAATTCGATCTGGTTTACACTGCCCCCTCCCAAAATATCGAGTGCCTTTTTTGCACTTTCATATTCTTCCAAAATTTTTTCTGACTTATAAGCCACAAAATACCCATTTTTCTTAACAAAAGGAATACAATATTCTGCCAGAACCGATAAGTTTGCCACTGCCCTGGAAACACATATATCATAAGACTCCCTTAATCTCCCCGGTTTGGCAAAATCCTCGGCTCTCCCATGAATGGCATCAATTTGATTCAAATTTAATAAACAAATCACCTCATTTAAAAACTGAACCCTTTTATTCAAAGAATCCAATAATGTGATTTTTAATTCCGGAAAGACAATTTTAAGGGGAATTCCGGGAAATCCTGCCCCCGTGCCCACATCTATTAATGAGTACTGTTTTTCCGTCAGGCCAGGTATTGCTTTTACAAGTGAAATACTATCTACATAATGTTTCTTTATTACCTCTGAAAATTCTGTTATGGAGGTAAGATTCATAAAAGAATTCCATTTAATCAGTAATTCATAAAATTCAAGGAACTGATCAATCTGTTTTTGTTCTAAATAAATATCAAACTTTTTTAAATCTTCCTGAAATGAAATTATCTCTTTCCTCATCATATTCATTTATTTTCCTTTTTTCTGCTGTTTCTTTTATATTGTTCCAGGAAAACTAAGAGCACCGAAATATCTGCCGGCGAAACACCTGAAATTCTTGAAGCCTGTCCTACCGACAAGGGACGCAATAATTTCAGTTTTTGTCTGGCTTCTATTCTGAGACTGGGAACATCATCATAATTTAGATTTTCAGGTATTTTCTTTTTTTCAATCTTTTTAAATTGTTCTACCTGACGAAGCTGTCTTTCGATATATCCCTCATATTTTATTTCTATCTCAACCTGCTCTATCACTTCCATTGGCAGACTCTTTCTCTCAGGATCCAACTCCTTTAAACATTCATAATCAAGTTCCGGCCTGCACAATAATTCTGCAAGATTAGAACCTGTTTTAAGCAATGTACTTTCATGTCGTTCCAAAAAGGACTGATTTTGCTTAGATGCCCCTATTTTAACATTTTTCAGTCTTTCTATCTCGTTTTTTATGAAAGCCTTTTTTTCAAGAAGACTGTCATACTGAGTTTTTGATACCAGTCCAATCTGATAGCCCTTTTCTCCCAGACGGAGGTCCGCATTATCCTGCCTGAGCAAAAGCCTGTACTCTGCCCGTGAAGTCATCATCCGATAAGGCTCTCTGTTATCCTTTGTTACCAGATCATCAATCAAAACGCCTATATAACCTTCAGATCTGTCAATGATCAGTTCTTCCTTTTTCAAAATAAACTGAGCGGCATTTATTCCGGCAATCAATCCCTGTGCTGCCGCTTCCTCATAACCGCTGCTGCCGTTAAACTGTCCCCCGCTGTAAAGCCCCTCTATCTCCTTAAATCCCAGAGTGGGATAAAGCTGATTTGAATCGATACAGTCATATTCAATAGCGTAGGCATTTCTGACGATTTCGCAATTTTCAAGTCCGGGTACCGTACGGTACATAGCCAATTGTACATCCTCAGGAAGGGAAGAAGACATGCCTCCCACATACATTTCATTTGTGTGAAGCCCTTCCGGCTCTATAAATACCTGGTGTCTTTCTTTATCTGCAAATTTTACCACTTTATCCTCTATGGAAGGACAATATCTCGGTCCTGTACCTTCTATGATTCCTGCATAGATCGGGGAACGATCCAGATTATTTCTGATAATTTCATGGGTTTTCTCATTAGTATAGGTTAAATAACAAGATATCTGATCTTTCTGAATACTTTCAGGATCGGTAGAAAATGAAAAAGGTACTATTACCTCATCCCCAAACTGCTCCTCCATTTTGGAAAAATCAATACTGCGCTTATCCATTCTTGCAGGAGTTCCTGTCTTGAAACGCCGCATCCTGATGCCCAAATCCAAAAGAGAGTCCGTCAAATGATTGGCGGCCTGAAGCCCGTTCGGCCCTGTATAAGTAATTGCCTCTCCGCAAAGGCATCTTGCCTTTAAATAGGTACCGGTACATAATACCACAGCTTTGCATTTATAAATCATTCCCGTAAATGTTTTTACTCCCGTTATCCTCTTTGAACCCTTTTTGGATAAATCCTCTATGGGCTCCCAGAGCAATTCACAGACTTCCGCCTGTTTTAAAGAAAGATGCTCCTGATTTTCAATAAGCTTTCTCATTGAACGGCTATATTCCGCCTTGTCTGCCTGCGCACGGAGAGAATGAACAGCCGGACCTTTTGACTTATTGAGCATTTTCGACTGAATAAAGGTTTTGTCGATATTTTTTCCCATTTCTCCGCCAAGAGCATCTATTTCCCTCACAAGATGTCCCTTTGAGGAACCACCTATATTGGGATTACAGGGCATAAGAGCTATACTATCCACACTTACAGTAAAAATGACCGTCTCCATTCCAAGTCTGGCACACGCTAAAGCTGCCTCGCAGCCTGCATGTCCTGCTCCCACCACACATACATCCACCTCTTTTATAATGTCCATACCGTTCCATTACCTTTCCACACTATACCTCTATCCGTTATTTTCCCATACAAAAGCTTGAAAAAATTTCATTAATTAAATCTTCCTCTATTTCCTCTCCTATAATTTTTCCAAGCCACCTGTAGGCCTCCATTAAATCTATAGAAAAAAAATCCTCCGGCATATTCGCCTGCAGACTTTTTTTCACCATCAATAAACTTTCCAGCGCATTCTTTAAGGCTTCTTTATGCCTCATATTAGTAATGATAATTTCATTGTCACTGCTGATCTTTCCCTTGATAAAAAGCTCCTTAACCGCATTTTCAAATTCATCAATGCCTGTATTTTCTTTCAACGAGGTCTTTATGATAAAAAGCTCCTCTTTTAATTCAGGCTGTAATCTGCTTTTCAGCTCGTCATAGGAAATCTCCGAGTCCAAATCCGATTTATTAAACAAAATAATACACTTTTTATTTTTTATCATGGCTATAATTTCAGAATCATTCTCATCCAAAGGAACAGAAGAATCTACTACATAAATAATCAGTTCCGCTTCCTTTGCAATTTTTTTTGCCTTTTCCACGCCTATTTTTTCAATCACATCTTCTGTAGAGCGTATTCCTGCCGTATCTACAATATGAAGATTAATATCCCCAAGCCTTATATCCTCTTCCAATGCATCCCTGGTAGTTCCTGCAATATCTGTTACAATTGCTCTTTCCTCTCCTGTCAGACTATTTAATAAGGAAGATTTACCTGCGTTGGGCTTTCCCACAATCACAGTATTAATCCCCTCTTTTATCATCTTTCCTTTTTCTGTAGTTGACAGTAACCCTTCTATTTTATTTATAAGATCATTGATTTTATTTTCAAGAGAAACAGAATATCCGTCAAGGCTTATGTGTTCAGGGTCATCCAGAACGGATTCTATAAAAGCAATTTCATGGATGATTTCCTTTCTATACTCCGAAATAGAATGATATATTTCTCCTTTCAATTGCTTTATCGAATTTTTAAGAGCCAATTCATTTCTGGAAGAAATCAGATCCATCACAGCCTCCGCCTCTGTGAGATCAATTCTTCCGTTCAAAAAAGCTCTCTTTGAAAATTCCCCCGGCTCCGCCAGCCTTCCTCCATGATTGATCAAAAGCTCCAGAATGCGGTTCATTACCAGCATTCCGCCATGACAGTTTATCTCAACAGTATCTTCGGTAGTAAAGCTGAAAGGCTTTTTCATAACGGAAACCATAACTTCATCGATCAATTCACAGCCATCATATAAGAAACCATAATGAATGGTATTACTCTCATAATCTTTCAGACAACTTTGATTACGCTTGTTTTTGTAAATTCTGTTAACAATTTCTATTGAAGCATCCCCACTTACCCTGATAATCCCTATTCCTGAATTTCCCATGGCAGTTGCAGCGGCGACAATGGTATCTGTCCTCATAATACTGCCTCCTGTTCCATAAATAATTATTTTATAATTTTATGAGGTAAAAAAATGTTGGAGAACTGCCTCCAACATTTTTACCTGAACGACTATCTTTTTAAAGTAACTACTACTCTTCTGAAAGGCTCTTCTCCTTCGCTATGGGTGGTAACATACCTGTCATTCTGCAGGGCCGAGTGAATGACCCTTCTCTCATATGGATTCATGGGCTCAAGTGATACAGAACGTTTTGTCCTCTTCACCTTATAAGCGATATTTTTGGCAAGATTCTCAAGGGTTTCCTTTCTTCTCTTACGATAATCCTCTGTATCAACCTTAACCCTTATATATTCTTCCGATCCTTTATTCACCACAAGGGATACCAGATATTGAAGTGAATCCAGGGTCTGTCCCCTTTTTCCGATCAAAATCCCCATTTCATCGCCGCTCAGATCAATATTGAGATTTTTGTTTTCCTCATCATACTTCACATCCAAGGTTACTACCATATTCATGGCATTAAAAACTTCATTCAAAAATTCCTTAGCCCTTTCCGGAATCGATGAACATTTTACTCTGGCTTTAATCACAGCAGGCTTAGATCCTATTCCCAGAAAACCCGAAGAGCCTTCTTCCACTACAATATAATCCAATTTATCACTGGTGACTACCAGCTTCTGGCAGGCTTCCGTAATTGCATCATTTACCGTTTTAGCAGTAACTTCAATATATTCCATAGTAATAACCCCCTATTTGTTATTCCTTTCATTATATTGTTTTACCATATTCGCCTTTGCCGCAAGACTTCCCGGCTTGGCATTCTTACTATAATATTCTGTAGATTTCTTCATAGCTTCCTCTTTTTCCTCCTGAGTCATAGGCTTCATACCTGCTTTGGAGGCCATAGAGGGAATCGGCTTATTGACATTCCTTGTATTCAATGTAGCGTTTTTATTCACCGTCTTGGGATCAATACCATACTTTTCAAGCTTCTTTATCCTCTTTCCTTCATTCTGCTTTACAAGAGCATCAATATCCATTTTATCGATATGCTTATTGA
Organism: uncultured Lachnospiraceae bacterium; assembly: GCA_910579425.1. Taxonomy (GTDB): domain Bacteria; phylum Bacillota; class Clostridia; order Lachnospirales; family Lachnospiraceae; genus Suilimivivens. The sequence goes on from CAJTVL010000003.1 coordinate 10,853, forward strand.
TCACTACCTGCTGAATACTTCTCACCACCGAACCTGCAATCCAGTAAAGTCCCATACCTGCGGGAAGCGTATAACAGAAGAAAGCCGACATGAGAGGCATCATGGTATTCATCATTTTCATAGATTGGGCCATGGTATTCTGCTGATCGTTTTGATTCGTGTTTTCAGCCTGCGGCATCAATTTGGTATTAATCCACTGAGTCACAGCCGATAAAACAGGAATAATAAAAGCAGCTATCACCAAAAGCCACTGAATGCCGCCCTCTGCATTCCATGCCTCGCTTACCATATAGGAAGGAGAATTTCCTATATTAATACCAAGGAAATTATTATACTCATTTAAGAAAGATAAGGTATGATTCACATCCCCCGACAAGTTGGGAAACTTGTCCGCTATACTCAAAAATTCGGTAGTAGAAGCCTTATTGAGTATATCAATATAAGTGTTCTGAACATACACATTGTCGGCCGCTCCGGCAACAAAGGCTTCATTGGAAATCTGCCTTGAATACATGGCGGCATTTTTAAAGCTCTGAATAAAATCAAGACTTCCTGCCTGAGAAATTAAATGGCTCACCAAAGGAAAAAAGGCTTCTTTAATCTTCCCCACATAAGCAGGCATCGCGTAAATAACCCGGTAAAGTGCAAATAAAATAGGCATCTGGATAATTAGTTGAATGCAGCTTCCGCTGGGCGATACTCCATATTTTGCATAAATAGCCTGGGTTTCCGCATTCATAGCCATCATGGAATCATTGTCTTTTTTATTTTTGTACTTCGCCTGGACAGCCTGAATTTCCGGATTCATCTTTGCAGAGAGTTTGGAAAACTTCTGCTGCTTGATTGTAAGAGGCATCATCAATAAATAGATAACAATAGTAAATAAAATAATGGACAGACCAACATTAGGAATCCCAATTAAATCCAAAAGGAAAAATATTCCTTCCATAAGATAACCAAGAACCTTAGCTATAGGGCCTAATATCATACCATCATATTGGGTTAAAATTATTCCTGTCAACTTATTTCCTCCTGTTTTTGATTCTATCAATTACTACGGCACAGGATCATAACCTCCTTTTGAAAAAGGATTACATCTCATAATTCTCCATAAGGCCAGCAGTCCTCCCTTTAAGGCGCCATACTTTTCAACAGCTTCCAGTCCATATTCCGAACAGGTAGGAAAATAAGGACATTTGGTATTTTTCATGGGAGAAATGTATTTTCTATAGAATTTAATCAATAAAATCAATATTGTTTTCATGATTTTCCTATCTACGTACCCTGGCACGTATTCTGATCAGGAATTGTTATTATCTGCCCGTTTAGGCGGACACACAAATTTTGCAAGATGTAATAAAGCACTTTCTGCCTCTCTGTAAGAAATGGCCGAAGCATTCTTCCTGGCTATGACTACTATATCTAAACCACTATTAAATATATTTTCATGTAGTCTGTAACTTTCTCTTATCAATCTTGTAATTCTATGCCTTACAACGCTGTTACCCACTTTTTTGCTTACACTTATCCCCAGCCTGTTTTTATCCATATTATTTTCCAGAACATACATTACCAAATATTTGTTGGCAAATGATTTGCCTTTTCTGTAAACCTGCTGGAAATCGTAATTCTTTTTTAAGGACTCCGAAAATTTGTAACTCATGGCATATGTCCATATAGAAAAAAAGGCCACATAACGCGGCCTAAGCTGATAATTTTTTTCTTCCTTTTGCTCTTCTGGCCGCTAAAACCTTCCTGCCGCCTTTCGTACTCATTCTGGCCCTGAAGCCATGAACCTTAGATCTATGTCTTTTCTTGGGCTGGTAAGTCATTTTCATCCTGGAAGCACCTCCTTCACTAAACCTTAAATTGAAAACTTTTTAATAAGACAAATATTCAATCTGTTTTTCTGGAAAATATCGTAACAATTATATTAAATAATCCCCTTTCCGTCAAGTGAAATCGGGAAATTCTTTGTTACTATATATCCACAAATTGTGGATAAGTTGTGGATAACTTAGGGATAACTGTCTTTTTTTACACAATCCCCCTGATCAGATCTGTTTTTTCCCCTATTTTATGCCTGTGTAAAATGTTCATTATTTTCTTTAAGTTATTCACATACATTCAAAATTAAAATAATTTGAAATTTCACATCTTTTATATTAGAATATATATGTGGTATTTTGCTTTTTCTTAAACTTAGATTCAGGGGGCACATCATGGATTTTATTAAAGACAACTGGGAACTGATCAAGGAAACCCTAAGAACAGAATATGACCTTTCAGATATTTCTTACAAAACATGGATACAGCCCTTAACTTTCCACAGTGAGAATGATGATGTTGTAACTATAATGATCCCCTCTGATCAGGCCCATTCTCTCAAATATATATCATCCAAATATAAAAGCTTTTTTCAGGTTACCATCTCTGAAATGCTGGATCATACCTACGATATTTCTTTTATCCTGGAAAAAGACGCCGAAAATGAACAGGCTTCTGTTTATAATATCAATTACGAAAAGGCGAATCTGATTTCCAAATATAGATTTGATACCTTTGTGGTTGGAGGAAATAACAAATTTGCCCACTCCGCTTCTTTAGCGGTGGCCGAATCCCCCGGAGAAGTATATAATCCTCTCTACCTATATGGGGGAGCGGGTCTTGGAAAGACTCACCTGATGCATTCCATAGGCCACTTTATTTTAGATCAGGATCCTGACCGGAAAGTACTTTATGTCACCTCCGAACAGTTTACCAATGAAGTGATCGAGTCAATCCGAAGCGGTAACGCCGCTAAGATGAACAGGTTAAGAGAAAAATACAGGACGGTGGATGTACTCCTGATTGACGACGTACAATTTATAATAGGTAAGGAAAGCACACAGGAAGAATTTTTCCACACCTTTAATGTCCTTCATTCCGCCGGGAAACAGATTATTCTCTCCTCAGATAAACCGCCCAAGGAAATGGAAACCTTGGAGGAAAGGTTCCGCTCCCGCTTCGAATGGGGATTGATTGCTGACATTCAGCCTCCAGACTATGAAACAAGGATGGCCATTCTCAAAAAAAATGCGGAAAACACTACCAAGAAAATAAACGAAGAAGTTTTTGATTATATCGCCACCAATATTAAATCAAACATAAGAGAACTGGAAGGAGCCTACAACAAAGTAATTGCTTTTTCCAGATTAAATAAGGTAGAAATCACTCTGGATAATATAGAGGAAGCTTTAAAGGATATTATATCCCCAAATGCCAAGAAGATAATAACTCCTCAGTATATTATAGGAATTGTGGCGGAGCACTTTAATATCCTGCCGGAGGATATAGTGTCCAGAAGAAGAAACTCTGAATTGGTCCAGCCAAGACAGATTTGTATGTACCTCTGCCGCCATATGACAGAGGAATCTCTGCAGAGTATAGCCCAGGCTCTTGGCAAAAAGGATCATACCACAGTGATCCACGGAATTGACAAAATAACCTATGAGATAACCGTCAATGAGGAACTTAAAAATCGAATTGATATTATCACTAAAAAAATAAACCCTGATTAACCTTCAGGGGCCATTGTGAATAATCTGACAGTTATCCTTAAATAAATTTTATTTATCCACAAGGTTTTACATTCCTTTTTCTATTGATAAATAGTATAATAAAGGAGTTATACACAAATCTACACCTATTATTAAGTATATTACTTAAATTATTATAAATAAATAACATAGCAGGCAGATCGAAATTTAAGAAAGGAAAACAATGCAAAATGAAATTAGTATGCAATAAATCAAAATTACTGAGCGGAGTACAGATTGTATCGAAAGCTGTTCCTAATAAAACAACCATGTCCATTCTTGAATGTATCTTAATAGATGCTACCGGAAAAGACATTAAGCTTATTGCAAACGATATGGAACTTGGCATTGAAACTATAATAGAAGGAACGATTGCCGAGAAAGGACAAATCGCCTTAGAAGCAAAAATCCTCTTGGATATTGTAAGGAAACTCCCGGACAGCATCATAACCATAGAATCGGATAAATCCTTTAAAACAATCATCACCTGTGAAAAGGCCAAATTTGTCATCATGGGAAAATCAGGGGAGGATTTCTCCTATCTTCCTTCCATTGAAAGAATCGATTCTATCGTTATTTCTCAATTCACCTTAAAAGAAACCATAAGACAGACCATTTTTTCGATTGCGGACAATGATAATAATAAACTCATGACAGGCGAGTTGTTTGATATAAGCGGAGATGTCTTAAAGATCGTTTCTCTTGACGGGCACAGAATTTCCATCCGAAAAATAGGGCTGAGAAACAGTTACCCTGCAAGGAAGGTAATTGTTCCTGGAAAGACATTGAATGAGATCAGCAAAATCCTCTCAGACGATATGGAGAAGGATGTACATATTTTCTTTACAGGCAAGCATGTGGTATTTGAATTTGATAAGACGGTAGTGGTTTCAAGACTGATCGAAGGAGAATACTTTAAGATTGACCAGATGCTTTCCAGCGATTATGAGACAAAAGTCACCATCAATAAAAGAGAGCTTCTTGAATGTATAGACAGAGCGACTCTTCTTGTAAAAGAAGGGGATAAGAAGCCGATTATTATCAATATAACGGAAGATATGATGGAACTGAAAATGAATTCCGCCATGGGAAGCATGAATGAAGAGATTGACATTACGAAACAGGGAAAGGATCTCATGATTGGATTTAATCCCAAATTTATGATAGATGCCCTTCGGGTGATAGACAATGAACAGATTGATATTTATCTTGTAAATCCCAAGGCACCCTGTTTTATCAGAGACGCAGGGGAAAATTATATTTATCTGATCCTTCCGGTAAATTTCACGACAGTGAGTTAAGTTTAAAGAGGTAGAAAATGGAAATAATTAAATTAAAGGATGATTATATCAAACTGGGACAGGCATTAAAGGCCGCCGGTTTGGTGGAGTCCGGAGTAGAGGCGAAGTATGCCGTTCTGGATGGTCTGGTCAGGGTAAACGGCCGGACGCAGCTCCAAAGAGGCAAAAAACTCTATGAGGGAGACATTGTGGAATTTCAGGGTAATCAGATCAAGATTACCGTTTAATGTGCAGGAGCAGAGATTTTGCCTATAGAAAGGGTGTCAGGTTGAAAATTTCAGATGATCATTAAATCTCTTGAACTGGCTGATTTCAGAAATTACAGGGAACTTAATATAAGCTTTGATGAGGGCACTAATATTTTATACGGAAATAATGCCCAGGGAAAAACGAATATTTTGGAAGCCATTTATCTCTCAGCTACCACGAAATCACATAAGGGAAGCAAAGACAAAGAAATTATAAATTTTGATAAAGAAGAAGCTCATATAAGAACATATCTGGAAAAGGAAGATGTGGAATACAGAGTCGATATGCATCTTCGCAAAAGTAAATCAAAGGGAATAGCGATAGACAGACAGAAGATTAAGAAAGCAGCGGATTTACTTGGTCTATTAAATATAGTTTTCTTTTCACCGGAGGATCTCTCTATCATTAAAAACGGTCCCGCAGAAAGAAGAAGATTTGCTGATATGGAGCTTTGTCAGCTTGATCATTTTTACCTCTATAACTTAAATCATTATAACAGGATTATAAACCAGAGAAATAAGCTCCTTAAAGACATGTACTTTAACCCGCAGCTCAAAGAGACTTTGAATATATGGGATTCCCAATTGATTTCTTTTGGAAGCAAGATTATAGAGAGAAGAGAATTATTTACAGCGCAGCTATGTGAAATTATCAAAGAAATACATAATAAACTATCCGGAGGAAAAGAGGAATTAATGATCAGGTATGAGCCGGATGTAACAATAGAAGAATTTGAGGCCAGGATGAAGGGAAGTCAGGAGAGGGATATTCATTCCAAAACAACCTCCACCGGCCCCCACAGAGATGATTTTACTTTTATCGTAAACGGAATTGACATCAGAAAGTATGGTTCTCAGGGACAGCAGCGAACAGCCGCTTTATCCCTCAAGCTTTCAGAAATTGAACTGGTAAAAAAAATGACAAAAGATACTCCGGTTCTTTTGCTTGACGATGTGCTTTCCGAACTGGACAGCAGCAGACAGAATTATCTTTTGAACAGTATAGGAGATATACAGACCATCATTACCTGTACGGGTTTGGATGAGTTTATCAATAACAGATTTAAAATAAACCGGATTTTTAAGGTTACAGAGGGAACTGCAGAGTTAATTACAGAAGAAAATTTAAATAAGGTATAGAAGTTAAAGGGTACATAGATAGAAAGGATATGGTACTTGAATGAATAATGAATATGGAGCAGACCAGATTCAGATATTAGAAGGGCTTGAGGCAGTTAGAAAAAGGCCTGGCATGTATATAGGAACTACATCCAGCAGAGGACTTCATCATCTTGTATATGAAATTGTTGATAATTCCGTGGATGAAGCCCTGGCCGGGTTTTGTGATACGATTACGGTTGAACTTAACAAAGATAATTCTGTGACCGTGACCGATAACGGCAGGGGAATTCCTGTAGGAATCAATCACAAAGCAGGGCTTCCCGCCGTGGAGGTGGTATTCACCATCCTTCACGCAGGAGGAAAGTTTGGCGGCGGAGGATACAAGGTATCCGGCGGACTGCACGGAGTGGGAGCTTCTGTTGTGAACGCCCTTTCGGACTGGCTGGAAGTGGAAATTTGTTCTGAGGGAAAGGTTTACAGGCAGAGATATGAGAGGGGCCACGTGTGTTACCCTTTAAAGATCGTTGGAGAATGTGAAAAAGAAAAAACAGGGACGAAAGTGTCCTTTATGCCGGATGCCACTATTTTTCAGGAAACCATCCAATTTGAATTTGAAGTGTTAAAGCAGCGGCTGCGAGAGATGGCGTTCCTCACCAAGGGACTTCACATCATTTTGAAGGATATGCGGGTGGAGGAAGACCGGAAGCCAATCGTAAGAGAGTTTCACTATGAGGGCGGAATCAAGGAGTTTGTCACATACCTGAATAAGAGCAAAACGGCGCTCTATGAAGATATTATGTACTTCGAAGGCAGTAAGAATAACGTTTATGTGGAAGTGGCAATGCAGCATAACGATTCTTATACGGAGAGCTCTTACAGCTTTGTAAATAATATCAATACACCGGAGGGAGGAACCCATCTGGTAGGCTTCCGCAACGCCCTGACCAAGACCTTTAACGATTATGCCAGAGGCATGAAGCTTCTGAAAGAAAGCGAGCCTAATCTCACCGGAGAGGATATAAGGGAAGGTTTAACTGCAATTATCAGCGTCAAGATAGAAGATCCCCAGTTTGAGGGACAGACCAAGCAGAAGCTGGGAAATTCCGAGGCAAGAAACGCGGTGGACAATATCGTCAGCGAGCAGCTCACCTATTATCTGGAGCAGAATCCCGTGGTGGCCAAGCTGATTAGTGAGAAATCAATTCTGGCCCAGAGAGCAAGAGATGCGGCCAGAAAAGCAAGGGATCTTACCCGCAGGAAAACTGCTCTTGAAACGGCGTCCCTTCCCGGTAAGCTGGCGGACTGCTCTGACAGGAACCCTGAAAACTGCGAAATTTATATTGTTGAGGGAAATTCCGCCGGAGGCAGCGCCAAATCGGCCAGAAGCCGGGCAACCCAGGCAATCCTTCCATTAAGGGGAAAGATTTTGAATGTGGAAAAGGCGAGGCTTGACAAAATTTATGCCAATGCTGAAATTAAAGCCATGATTACGGCCTTTGGAACGGGAATCCATGATGATTTTGATATATCCAAATTAAGGTATCACAAGATTATTCTGATGACTGATGCGGATGTGGACGGCGCTCATATTGCCACCCTACTTCTCACCTTTATTTACCGGTTTATGCCGGAGCTGATCAAGCAGGGATATGTATATATGGCGCAGCCGCCTCTCTATAAGCTTGAAAAAAATAAAAATGTGTGGTATGCCTACAGTGATGACGAACTGAACCAGATTCTGTCAGAGGTAGGAAGAGATCAGAATAACAAAATACAGAGGTATAAAGGGCTTGGAGAGATGGATCCGGAGCAGCTTTGGGAAACCACTATGGATCCTGAAAGGAGAATCCTTCTCCGTGTCACCATGAATGAGGAGGCGGAATCGGAAATTGATTTAACCTTTACCACCCTTATGGGGGATAAGGTTGAGCCAAGACGTGAATTCATTGAAGAAAATGCGAAGTTTGTTAAAAATCTGGACATTTAATTAGGAGTAAAGATGGAAGATAATATTTTTGATAAAATCCATGAGGTCGATTTAAAGAAAACCATGGAAACCTCTTATATCGATTATGCCATGAGCGTAATCGCTTCAAGGGCGCTTCCGGATGTAAGAGACGGACTGAAGCCGGTGCAGAGAAGAGTTCTTTATTCCATGATCGAGCTGAACAACGGACCGGATAAGCCCCACAGAAAAAGCGCGCGTATCGTCGGTGATACCATGGGTAAATATCATCCCCATGGAGACACTTCCATTTACGGCGCCCTGGTTAATATGGCCCAGCCCTGGTCTTTCCGTTATCCTCTGGTGGACGGTCATGGGAATTTCGGTTCGGTGGACGGGGATGATCCTGCCGCCATGCGTTACACGGAAGCAAGGCTGAGCAAAATATCCATGGAACTTTTAAAGGATATTTATAAAGATACGGTAGATTTTGTGCCCAACTTTGACGAGACAGAAAAGGAACCTGCCGTTATGCCCAGCCGGTACCCCAATTTACTGGTAAACGGAGTTACCGGGATTGCGGTGGGGATGGCTACCAATATTCCTCCCCATAATTTAAGGGAAATAGTAAAAGCCATTGTAAAGATTATAGACAATAAAATAGAGGGCGATAAGGAAACGGAGATACAGGAAATCCTTTCTATTGTGAAAGCGCCTGACTTTCCTACAGGAGGGATTATTTTAGGAACCAGGGGAAGTGAGGAGGCTTACCGGACAGGCCGGGGAAAAATAAAAGTCCGGGCAGTGACGGACATAGAGACTATGCCTAACGGTAAGTCCAGAATTATTGTGACAGAGCTTCCTTATCTGGTAAATAAGGCAAATCTCATTCTGAAAATTGCGGAGTTGGTAAAGCTGAAAAAGGTGGACGGTATTACCGATCTTCGGGACGAGTCCGACAGAGAGGGTATGCGTATTGTGATCGAGCTGCGCAGGGATGCCAATGCAAATATCGTGTTAAACCACCTCTTTAAGCATACCCAGATGCAGGATACCTTTGGGGTTATCATGCTGGCTCTGGTGAACAATGAACCAAAGGTTTTAAATATCCTTGATATGCTGAAAGCTTATCTGGCCCATCAGGAGGAGGTCGTTACCAGAAGAAGCCGGTATGAGCTGAATAAGGCAGAGGAAAGAGATCACATTTTACAGGGATTACTGATTGCCCTTGATCATATTGATGAAGTGATCCGAATCATCAGGGGAAGCCGTACCACTCAGATTGCAAAAGACAGCCTGATCGAAAGATTTGACCTTACGGACGTGCAGGCGCAGGCAATTGTGGATATGAGGCTTCGGGCTCTGACCGGTCTGGAAAGGGAAAAGCTTGAGAATGAGCATCAGGAGCTGCTTGCCAGGATTGCAAGGCTGAAGGAAATCCTTGCAAATGAGAAAGTTCTCTTAGGAGTGATCAAGACAGAGATTCAGGAAATTTCCGATAAATTCGGGGATGAAAGAAGAAGCCGAATCGGATATGACGATTTCGATATTTCCAGAGAGGATATGATACCGAATGAAAATACAATCATTACCATGTCCAACCTCGGCTATATCAAACGGATGACCATTGATAACTTTAAATCCCAGCACAGAGGCGGCAAGGGAATTAAGGGAATGCAGACCATAGAGGATGATTTTATAGAAGATCTTCTTATGACCACCACCCACCACTATATTATGTTCTTCACTAATTTTGGCCGGGTGTATCGCCTGAAAACCTATGAGATACCGGAGGGAAGCCGTACCTCCAGGGGGATGGCCATTGTAAATATCCTTCAGATGAACCCGGAGGAAAAAATAACGGCTATCATTCCTGTCAAAGATTACGAGGAAAATAAAAATCTCTTCATGGTGACAAAGAAAGGAATCGTGAAAAAGACCAGCATTGTGGAATTCAGCAATGTACGCAAAAACGGTCTGGCAGCCATTACCTTAAAAGAAGATGACGAGCTGATTGAAATTAAGATTACCGATGAAAATACGGAAATTTTCCTTGTGACTAAGCAGGGGATGTGTGTCCGCTTCAAGGAAACCGATCTGCGGGCCACAGGAAGAACCTCTATGGGTGTGATCGGCATGAATCTGGGGAAAGACGACGAGATTGTGGGTATGCAGCTCGATCATCAGGGAGACTCCCTTCTTATCGTATCCGAAAACGGAATGGGCAAGAGAACCCTTTTGGATGAATTTACGGTTCAAAGACGGGGCGGAAAAGGAATCAAATGCTATAAGATAACGGATAAGACCGGTTATGTGGTAGGCGTCAAGGCAGTGAATGATGAGCACGAGATTATGATGATCACCACAGGGGGAGTTATTATCCAGATCAGGATGGAAGATGTGTCTACCTTGGGAAGAATCGCTTCGGGTGTAAAACTGATCAATCTCGATGAGGGAGTGACGGTGGCCCAGATTGCCAAGGTCAGAGAAAAGATTTCTGATGGGGATAAAGAATTTGAAGATCTTGACGATGCTATGGAGGAAATTCCTGAGGAGGATTTTGAGGAAGAAGTAACGCTTCCAAAAGAAGAAGAGGAAGATGAGGATTAATTTCATCTATATTTAAAATACAAAAAAGGGGGTTACAAAATGTTAGGAGCAATCATTGCGGCACTGGTTATTATTTTTGTAGTAGTTATATTGATAACCGGATACAAAAAAGCGCCGCCGGATACGGCCTATATTATATCCGGTCTGCGCAAAAAGATTATTATAGGAAAGGCAAGCGTCAAAATACCTTTTCTGGAGAGGATGGATAAGCTGAGCCTTAAGCTGATTGCCATTGATGTAAAGACCTCCAATGCGGTTCCCACCGCGGATTATATCAATATCCAGGTGGACGCTGCGGTCAACATCAAGATCAGCAGTGAAAAGAGTAAGCTTTCCCTTGCGGCGGAGAATTTCTTAAATCAGAATATCCAGTACATAGCCGGTATTGCCAGAGAAGTTCTGGAAGGCAATATGAGAGAAATCGTGGGCAGGATGCGGCTGGAAGAGATGGTAAGCGACCGTCAGAAATTCGCCAATCTGGTAAAAGAAAATGCGGAGCCTGACCTGGCGGCCATGGGTCTTGATATTGTAAGTTTTAATGTACAGAATTTCGCAGACAGCAACGGAGTCATTGACGATCTGGGAATCGATAATATTTCTCAGATCAAGAAGAAGGCGGCGATTGCCAAGGCGGAAGCAGAAAAGGAAGTGGCGGTAGCCAAGGCCGAGGCGGATAAGCAGGCCAATGACGCAAGGATCAATGCGGAGCGTGAGATCGCCAAAAAGAACAATGAGCTTGCCCTTCAAAAAGCGGAGCTCAAGAAATTAGAAGATACCAAACGTGCCGAGGCGGACGCGGCTTACAGCATTCAGCAGCAGGAACAGAGAAAAACCATTGAAATTGCCACCCAGGAAGCCAGCATCGCCAAGCAGGAAAAGGAAGTTATCCTAAAGCAGAAGGAAGCGGAAGTAAAAGAAAAGGCTCTGGATGCAGAGATTAAGAAAAAGGCGGAAGCCGACAAGTTTGCCCTTCAGCAGCATTCGGAAGCAGAGCTGTATAAGAGAATGAAAAATGCCGAGGCTGAAAAGTTCGAGCGTGAAAAGGAAGCGGAGGCTTTAAAGGCTACGGCTGAGGCCCAGCGCTTTGCAAAAGAGCAGGAGGCAGAAGGGATCAGACTGGTAGGAGAAGCGGAGGCAAAGGCGATTCACGCCAAAGGTGTGGCGGAAGCCGAGGCCATGGAGAAAAAGGCCATTGCCTATCAGAAATATAATAATGCAGCCATGGCAGAAATGCTGATTAAGGTATTGCCTGAGATTGCAGGAAAGATTGCGGAACCTCTCACCCAGATCGATAAAATTACGATCATCGGCGGGGACAACAGCAATGGGGTCAGTACCGTGGCGGACAATGTGCCGGGCGTAATGGCCAAGCTGTTCGAGACTATGAGGGAGACGGTTGGAATTGATCTGTCTGAAATTGTGAAGGCGGATACTTATGATGCGAAGGTGAACAGGAATATTAATATTTCGGAACTTTCCGAGGAACAGAAAAGCGACGTGGTGGCAGCTGTTTCCGGTTCAGTGATCCATGAAAAATAGAAGGGCTTAAGGCCAAATCCCAAAGGTCATAAAAAGTGTCCTTTGGGATTTTTGTATCTGGAAAAAATATAGTAATTTTAAGGAAACGAAAATGTCAGGTCAGGAAATAGGGCAAAAGGAATTAAAGTATGTCAGATTAATGGACGAATTAAAGGAAAAAATCCTTTCAGGAAAAATAAGGGCGGGAGATAAGCTGCCATCCGAGAATCAATTATCTGTCAGCTATCAGGTGAGCAGGCAGACAGTAAGAAAAGCATTATCCGTGTTGGAGAACGCAGGTTACATCTATGCGGAACACGGCAGAGGAACCTTTTGTTCCGAGCTTGTGCATTCACATCGAAATTCCAGAAATATAGCGGTAGTAACCACATACCTGTCGGATTATATTTTTCCGAGAGTGATTAAAGGGATTGATACCGTTCTGACAAAAGCAGGCTACAGTATTATCTTAAAAAATACGGGAAATTCCAGAAGCATGGAGGCAAAATGCTTAGAGGAGCTTTTGCAGAAGGACATTGAAGGAATTATTATCGAGCCAAGCAAAAGCCAGATTTTCTGCCGTCACATGAATCTGTATCAGAAGCTTGAAGAATATGGAATCCCGTATGTATTTATACAGGGCTGCTTTGCAAAGATGAATGAAAAGCCCCAGGTGCTCATGAATGACTGCAAGGGGGGTTACTTAATCACAAAATACCTGATACAAAAGGGCCACAAAAAGATAATCGGTGTATTTAAATCAGACGACATTCAGGGACAAAACAGACATAAAGGATATGTAATGGCGCTGCAGGAGGCGGATATTAGCTATGATCCTGACAAAGTAATCTGGTATTATACAGAGGATCGGAAGGTACACCCTTACGAAAGCATTTATCAGATGGCAGTCAGCAGGCAGCCAATGGACGGGGTTGTCTGTTATAATGACCAGATTGCAATGCAGGTGATCCAGGCCTTAAATGATGCGGGATTAAAGGTTCCGGAGGATATTTCCGTAACCGGCTATGACAATTCATATATGGCAAATGTGAACGGACTGAAGCTGACTTCAATACTTCATCCTCAAGAGAAACTGGGCGAGATGGCAGCGGAACTGATGCTGAAACTGATACAAAACGGCAATGAGATTAAGGAGGAAAAAAAGATACTGATAGAACCTGAAATTGTAGAAGGAAATTCCTGCAGGGAGAGAAAAAACAACTTGTAATGATAAGCATACAAGTTATAACATGGAAATAGAAGACAGCGTCAAGCTATATAAAACAGGAGGGATTTCTATGTTACGGAAAAAAGAGTACAAGTTCTGGTTTTGTACAGGATCACAGGATCTTTACGGAGACGAATGCCTGAGCAAGGTTGCAGAGCATTCCGGAAAAATTGTGGAGGGTTTAAACAATTCGGGGCTTCTTCCCTATGAGGTTGTATGGAAGCCTACTCTGATTACCAATGAATTGATCCGCAAAACCTTTAATGAAGCCAATTTAGACGATACCTGCGCCGGAGTGATTACCTGGATGCACACCTTTTCGCCGGCAAAATCCTGGATTCTGGGTTTACAGGAATTCAGAAAACCGCTGCTTCATCTTCATACCCAGTTTAACGAAGAGCTTCCCTACGATTCAATCGATATGGATTTCATGAATGAAAACCAGTCTGCTCACGGCGACCGTGAATACGGACATATTGTAAGCAGGATGCGGATCGAGCGGAAAGTGGTTGTGGGTCACTGGACAGATCCTGTTGTAGCCGGCAAAATAGACATGTGGATGAGAACTGCCATCGGTATTATTGAAAGCAGCCATATCCGCGTGATGCGTGTGGCGGATAATATGCGCAATGTGGCCGTTACCGAAGGCGACAAGGTGGAGGCGCAGATTAAATTCGGGTGGGAAATCGACGCTTATCCTGTCAATGAGATTGCGGAAAGTGTTGCCGCCGTTTCGGAAGCGGATGTAAATGCCCTTGTGGAAGAATATTACGATAAATATGAAATTCTCCTGGAGGGAAGAGATCCCGGGGAATTCAGGAAGCATGTGGCAGTCCAGGCGCAGATTGAACTTGGATTTGAAAGATTTTTGGAAGAGAAGAATTATCAGGCCATCGTAACTCATTTCGGAGATTTAGGCGCGCTCAAACAGCTTCCCGGTCTTGCAATCCAAAGACTGATGGAAAAAGGCTACGGCTTTGGTGCGGAGGGAGACTGGAAAGTAGCCGCTATGGTACGCCTGATGAAGATCATGACTTCGGATCTGAAAAATGCCAAAGGAACCTCCATGCTGGAGGACTATACCTATAACCTTGTGAAAGGAAAAGAAGGAATCCTCCAGGCTCATATGTTGGAAATCTGCCCTTCCATTGCAGACGGTCCTATTAGTATTAAGTGTCAGCCTTTAAGTATGGGTGACAGAGAAGACCCGGCAAGACTTGTATTTGCTTCAAAGGAGGGGCACGGTATCGCAACCTCCCTGATTGATCTGGGAAACAGATTCCGTCTGATTATAAATGACGTAGAATGCAAAAAGGTGGAAAAGCCTATGCCGAACCTTCCGGTGGCAAGTAATTTCTGGACGCCCGAACCGGATATGTACGTTGGGGCGGAGGCATGGATTCTGGCAGGCGGAGCGCACCATACGGCTTTCACCTACGATCTGAGTGCAGAGCAGATGGGCGAATGGGCAAATGCCATGGGAATTGAGGCAGTTTATATTGATAAAGATACAAAAATCAGGGATTTCAAGAGAGATTTGATGCTTGGGGAAGTATTTTACAGGTAAAAAAACAACGGATGTCAGGCTTCGCCAGCCATCCTTATGTTAATAAAAAACGGAGGTATTTTATGGACAAAAAATTATTAATCGAAGAGGGGAAAACAGCTTTAGGTATCGAGTTTGGTTCCACAAGAATCAAAGCGGTATTGATTGATGAGAAGGGAATGCCTTTAGCCTCGGGAAGCTATGAATGGGAGAATCAATATATCAATGGGATATGGACTTACGCCCTTGAAGAGGTATGGAAGGGCTTACAGGAATGCTATAAGGATTTGGTACAGGATGTTAAAAATACTTATGACGTAACCCTTACCAAAATAGGTTCCCTTGGTTTTTCGGCCATGATGCACGGCTATCTGGCATTCGATCAGGAGGAAAAGCTTCTGGTGCCTTTCCGAACCTGGAGAAATACCATTACGGAGGAGGCTGCTTCTAAGCTTACGAAGGAATTTAACTATAATATCCCTCAGAGATGGAGTATTGCCCATCTTTATCAGGCAATTTTGAATAAGGAAGAGCATGTAAAAAAGATTGGATTCCTTACGACTCTTGCAGGCTATGTTCATTTTATGCTTACCGGAAAAAAGGTTCTCGGTGTGGGGGATGCTTCCGGTATGTTTCCCATTGATGTGAAGACAGGCGATTATGATCAGACCATGATCGATAAATTTGACCGCCTGGTGAAAAAAGAAGGTTTTTCCTGGGAACTGAGAGATATTCTTCCCCAAGTCCTTTCAGCCGGAGAAAATGCAGGCTTACTTACCAAAGAGGGAGCTGCTCTTCTGGATGTCAGCGGCAATCTGCAGGCGGGAATCCCGGTATGTCCTCCGGAGGGTGACGCCGGTACAGGAATGGCCGCAACAAACAGCGTTGCCAAAAGAACGGGAAATGTTTCCGCGGGCACTTCCGTATTTGCCATGATTGTATTGGAAAAAGAGCTCTCAAAGGTTTATCCGGAGATCGATCTTGTCACCACCCCTGACGGAGCCCTAGTGGGAATGGTTCACTGCAATAACTGTACCTCCGATATAAATGCATGGGTAAATCTGTTTGATGAATTTGCAGAGAATATCGGAGCAAAGATTGATAAAAATAAGCTGTTTTCGGTTCTTTTCAATAAAGCCCTGGAGGGGGATGTTGATTGCGGAGGCCTGATCTCCTACAATTACTTTTCAGGGGAGCCTGTGACCGGATTTGATGCGGGAGCGCCATTGTTTGTGAGGAAAGCCGAAAATAAATTTAACCTTGCCAATTTCATGAGAGTACACCTTTATTCTTCTCTTGCCGCCCTGAAAGCGGGGCTTGATCTTCTTTTTAAAGAGGAAAAGGTTGAAGTGGATGAAATGTTCGGTCATGGAGGTTTATTTAAAACCAAAGGCGTGGGACAGAGAATAGCCGCGGCCGCGATGAATACCTCCGTGTCGGTCATGGAGACGGCGGGAGAAGGCGGACCCTGGGGAATGGCGCTGCTGGCTGCCTATATGCAGATAAAGGGAGAAAATGAAAGCCTGGAGAATTTCCTGAAAAATAAGATTTTTGCAGGACAGATCGGGAGCCGGATGGAGCCGGACAGAGAAGACGCGGCAGGTTTTGAAAAGTTTATGGAACGCTACAGGAAAGGCCTGTCCATTGAACACGCGGCTGTAGACGCTTTATAAAAACGGAGGAAAATATATGCTGGAAGAACTGAAAAAACAAGTATATGAAGCAAATATGAAACTGCCCTATTACGGACTTGTAACCTTCACTTGGGGAAATGTCAGCGCTATCGACAAGGAAAAGGGGTTGTTTGTGATTAAGCCCAGCGGCGTTGATTACGATAAGCTCAGTCCTGAGGATATGGTTGTAATGGATTTGGAGGGCAACAGAATAGAAGGATGTTTGAATCCTTCTTCCGATACTCCTACTCATCTGGAATTATATAAGGCATTTCCTGAAATAGGCGGAATTGTCCATACCCATTCTTCCTATGCCACGAGCTGGGCTCAGGCGGGAAGAGGAATTCCCTGCTATGGAACCACACATGCAGATTATATTTATGGTGAAGTTCCCTGTTTAAGATGCCTTACAAAAGAGGAAATAGAGGAAGCATACGAAGAAAATACTGGTCATTTGATTGTCAATGAATTTGTCAGGATGAAAAAAGACCCCATGGCGGTTCCGGCGGTTCTCTGTAAGAATCATGGTCCTTTTGCCTGGGGGAAGGATGCAATGGATGCGGTCCACAATGCGGTAGTACTTGAGGAGGTGGCCAAAATGGCTTATCGGACGGAAACCATTAACCCAAAGGTTTTGCCCGCTCCGGTAGAACTCCAGGATAAGCATTACTTTAGAAAGCATGGGGCAAACGCATACTACGGTCAAAAATAAAAACACATGTTATTGATAAAAAGAGTGCTGAAATACACGGTTTCAGCACTCTTTTTAACTGATAATGAAGACATGGATTTTTGATAAATCTGCTATGGCCTTCCCAGATAATTTCCGGTATAACACATGATATCATATTCTATGTCCATTGCAAAATCAGAATGCGAGCCATAATATTTTTTGTAAAGACGATATGCGTTCCATCTCGAGAAGTTTAAGGTTCTGAGAGATTGCTTTTTGGGGAGACAATTTCCTTCTTCCAGCCATATTTTGTCCAGTTCCTCTATTTGGAAATCATAGCTTTTTTTGATCATTTTAGATGAATATTCTATGAACCAGGAATTCTCATTTAATCCTGATTTATCATTGTAATCAAAGATTACAGGAGCGGCGTCCAAGGACAGACGCTTCAGATAATAATAGTCTATATCCTCCTCCATACTCAGGTTATACCGGGCGATCCAGTAATCGGGATGGGCAAAGGAAAACAGGAGATAGAGTATTGTTACCGTAACCATGCAGTATCTGGTATAAGGAAATTCCTTATGATAAATCATGATTAAAGCGCCCGTCATAAGGAGAAATAACACAGCAAGAGCCCACAATACAAATATCCTCAGAAAGGTCAGATAATATACCTGAATGTACAGAAGCATCCGGTAGGTACTTGAAGCCATCATAATATATGTGCAGATTGAAATAAAGGTAAGAATCCCTTTTAAAACTTGATTATCCTGAAAATATTTGGTGCAGCCCAGGACAAGAACAAGATTGATCAGACAGACAGCCACCAGTTGAAAAAATCCCTCTCTGGCATAGGACGCATAAGTATAGTTTTCGGGAAGACTACCTAGTCCTCCAAAGAGATAAACGATCTGAATATAGCAGAAAATTAAATAAACCAGAGACAAAATACCGGTGAAGGTAATTCCCATTACAGGTTCTAATGTTTTCTTTTCCCTGTTCTCCTCATTCAGATCGTGAAGAGAAAGTCTGCACATGATACTGTAGGATGCCACAAAGGCAAACAGGAAGAGAAAAAATATCTGAAAAACAGTATTAAACCGAAAATCAAAGTCAAGATAAAATATTTTATCCAGGATATTTGAAAACACGGCATCTGCCTCATAGAGAAGAAACAGGATTACAAATAAGAGAGGGATTGCCAGCAGAAGGCCGTAAAAAACATATTTTCCTTTTCCTTCAGGTTTGTTTTCTTCTTCTCTTTTGTTTTTAATAAACAGGGCAAGATCGGTAAAAGGCCTGAATATATATACAAGGCTGGTACATATAATATTGATAATCCCTCCCAGATATCTTGTAAAATCCCATTGTCTGTCTTCGTACAGGCTGTGGATCACCAGATAAAAAAAGAGAAAAAATATTCCCAGCTTATTTAAGAAAATTAATACCCAGGAATCAGTCATACAGGTGCTTACGCCTAACAGAAGAAGGCTGATCAAGGGAAAAAGAGCGCTTTTTTTGGCGGTAATCCCTGACTTTTTCAAATAAAAGAAGAAAAACAAGCAGGTTCCGCCTGTGAAAAAAGGGTAGGTGATACCCGAACTGTTTTTATACAGAAAGAAAGTGTAAAATAAGGCATAGATCAGGCTTCCTATGCTCATGAATGGGAACAGGGGATTTTTCTTTTCCATTTTTATACCTCCTCTTCATGGTCAGAATCTTCTACATACTCTAGCAGATCCCCGGGCTGGCAGTTAAGGGCTTTGCAGATTGCATTTAAAGTGGTAAAGCGAATTGCTTTCGCCTTATTGTTTTTCAATATGGAAAGATTGGCAAGGGTCAGGTCGACTTCCCCGGCAAGTTCAGTCAGCCCTTTTTTCTGTTTGGCCATTTCCACGTCAAGATTAATTTTAATTGCCATAAGCACCCTCCTATATTGTCAGATCATTTTCCAGCTTGTAGGAGACAGCCTTGTCAAAGACCTGTGAGAGCACCCTGCAGAGCAGTCCGGCAATCACGAAGACCAAAATGACGATAACCACTGCGGGAGTAATATAAAGAAAGAGGCGGCAGCAGGTGGTCAGGGCAATTATAAAGCTGTAAATACTCATTTTATTGAGACTTTTTACATTCTCAAAAATAAAGCAGTTGTTTGCCAGAACGGACTGAAACATTTTCCTGAGTTCCTTGATAATGAGTACCGCAAAAAGGCCGGAAAAAATAAATATCATACTGAGCTGCGGGATATTTTCCCTGAAGTAACTGTTATATTTTCCATAGCCTGTGATGATAAAGGGCACGCAGCAGGTGACGATAATCCCCGTATAGTACATGAAGTCTAAAAGTATTTTGGTGAATATGGTGATCTTTCCATTCATAGAAACCTCCTTAAAATCTGATAGTTTAGATGAACTATAACACGTGAGAGATTGATTGTCAATAAATTTTTATTGTATATCAATAAATTATTTTTGATTATCGATATGAATAGAAAATATTAAGAAAATGTTAAAGTTGAAAAATATTTAATTTTTAACCTAAAAAAAGGTTTTTTATGGTATAATATCCACAATAATATTAAAAAATTACAGAAAGGCGTCTGATATATTGCATTTTAGTCGATCAAAATTAAAAGAAAAATTTTATGAAACTCTAAAAGCGGTTTTTCCTATCCTTGCAATTGTTTTGCTGCTGTGCTTTACGATTGCTCCCATACCGCCCAGTATATTGATGGCTTTTTTAATCGGCGCGGTTATGCTGATTCTGGGAATGCTTCTTTTTAATGTAGGTGTGGACTTGTCCATGACGACGATGGGTGAAAGAGTGGGAACCATAGTCACCAAATCCAAAAAGCTATTGGTGATTCTTTTGATTGGATTTGTCATGGGTTTCATTATTACGATCTCAGAACCTGACCTGCAGGTGCTTGCGCAGCAGGTTCCGTCGATAACCAATATGACATTGATTTTATCGGTGGCGGTTGGAGTGGGCGTATTTCTTGTGATTGCACTTCTCAGAATGCTTTTCGGAATCGGACTATCTTATTTGCTGTTATTTTTTTATGGAATCGTTTTTGTTTTAACTTTTTTCGTTCCGAAAGATTTTCTGGCAGTTGCCTTTGATTCCGGCGGTGTGACAACAGGACCTATGACGGTACCCTTTATTATGTCCTTTGGCGTCGGTATTGCTGCAATTCGAAGCGATAAACATGCGTCGGACGATAGCTTTGGTCTTGTTTCCTTATGCTCTGTGGGGCCTATTCTGGCGGTTCTTATTTTGGGAATGATATTCCATCCTGAACAAAGTGAAAGTGTTTCAGAGTCCATACCTGTTATAGATAATACGGTAGATTTATGGAGGATGTTCTCAAGTGAAATTCCTACCTACATAAAGGAGATGGCGGTTTCCCTTTTGCCTATTGTTTTTTTCTTCGGAGTATTTCAGTTGATTTCAAGAGACATCAACAAAAGTTCTCTGATCAGGATCGGAATCGGCCTGGTGTATACTTATGTAGGCCTTGTGCTTTTCCTTACAGGGGTTAATGTGGGGTTTATGCCTGCAGGAAATTATCTGGGCCAGACATTGGCGGGACTTCGTTTTGCGTGGATTATCATACCTATAGGAATGGTAATCGGTTACTTTATCGTACTTGCGGAGCCTGCGGTTTTCGTGCTTACCAAGCAGGTAGAGGAAATGACTTCCGGAGCAATTTCTTCAAAGGCGATGGGAACCAGTTTATCCGTCGGCGTATCCCTTTCGGTAGGAATTGCAATGATCCGTGTCCTGACGGGAATTTCAATTATGTGGTTTATCATTCCCGGTTACGCGATTGCCCTTATCTTAACATTTTTTGTACCGAAAATATTCACTGCGATTGCATTTGACTCCGGCGGCGTTGCGTCCGGACCCATGACTGCTACCTTCCTGCTCCCTCTGGCGATGGGGGCTTGCGAAGCGGTTGGCGGAACACTCATTACGGACGCTTTCGGGGTGGTGGCTATGGTTGCAATGACGCCTCTGATTACGATTCAGGTGATGGGAATGGCATTTAAGCTGAAAGAAAGCGGACTTCACAAAAAGTCCTATGTACCGCTTGAGGCCTTTGGGGATATGGAAATTATTGAATTGTAGGAGCGGGATGATTTATGGGTAAACTTTACTTAATGGTTACGATAGTGGATCGTAAAATCGGGAAAAAATATCAGAGCCTGTATAAGGAAAATGAGCACCATGTCATGTTTTCCAGCCTGGGATTCGGTACGGCAGCCAGCGAAATTCTGAATTATCTGGGGCTGGAGGCTACGGAAAAGGCCGTAATCTTTTCTGTGCAGGAGGAAGAAAAGTGGCTGCATATAAAAAAGCAGCTTCAAAGAAAGCTGCGGATCGATGCTCCCGGAGGGGGGATTGCTTTTATTATTCCGCTCAGCAGTATTGGCGGCAAAAAGTCACTGCAGTTTCTTCTGGAAAAACAGAATTATCAGAAAGAGGAGGAATCGACCTTGAAGGATACGGTACATGAGCTGATTATAGTGATTGCAAATCAGGGAAATATAGAACTGGTGATGGATGCCGCAAGAGGCGCCGGAGCCTATGGAGGAACGGTGATCCATGCAAGGGGAACCGGAATGGAAAAAGCGGAGCAGTTCCTTGGTTTTTCGTTGGCATCAGAAAAGGAAATGATTTTTATTGTGGCACAGAAGGAACAAAAAAATAATATTATGAAAGCAATTATGGAGAATGCCGGCTTCGACAGCCGTGCCAAATCAATTGTTTTCTCGCTTCCTGTCACGGATACGGCAGGACTCAGACTGATAGAAGATTAAAAAAACGTGCGCTTTTGCGCACGTTTTTTTAAAAAGCAGTCGAAGGCAGGATTCTCCTTTGTCTAATCCAGAAGTAATCCCACAGGACAATGGTCTGAGCCAAAAATATCTTTGCAGATAAAGGCGTCCTTTAAAGAAGAATTCAGGGATTGGGATACCAGGAAATAATCGATACGCCACCCAGCATTTTTCTCTCTTGCCTTAAAACGATAGGACCACCATGAGTAGGCGCCTTCCAGATCAGGATAAAAATAGCGGAAGGTATCTGTAAATCCTGATGCAAGCAAATCCGTAAATTTGTTTCTTTCTTCATCGGTAAATCCGGCATTTTTGCGGTTAGTTTTGGGGTTTTTCAAATCTATTTCTTTATGTGCCACATTCATGTCCCCGCACACTATGACAGGCTTATTTTCTTCCAGTGTTTTCAGAAAGCTGCGGAAATCATCTTCCCACTCCATTCTGTAGTCCAGTCTTTTCAGTTCGTCCTGGGAATTAGGAGTGTAAACAGTAATCATATAGAAAGAATCAAATTCCAGGGTAATTACCCGTCCTTCATGGTCGTGCTTTTCGATTCCCAAACCATACCGGACAGACAAGGGCTCTTCTTTCGTAAAAATTGCGGTTCCCGAATATCCTTTTTTTTCGGCATAATTCCAGTATTGATGGTAATCAGGAATATCCAGCTTAATTTGTCCTTCCGAAAGTTTGGTTTCCTGTAAACAGAAAATATCTGCATTTATTTCATGAAAAAAATCTAAAAATCCTTTGTCCACACAGGCGCGGAGTCCGTTTACGTTCCATGATATAAGTTTTTTCATATCCCTATCCTTTCAAAGCAAAAATGAATCATGTATTTTTTTCATTATACAGGAACCTTTCTTTGAAGAACAGAGATAAAATGAAAAAATTTAGCTGTCAAAGATTCTTTTTTCAATAATATCCAGCGCCCTTTCATTTTCCTGCTGACAGTGGGCAATCATTTGATCATGATCTTCTTCCTGAAAGGATGTGAGGTCAGCGCCTAACTGGACATAACAAATATAGGTGTCAATGACTTCAATTCTCGACGCAAATACCTTTGATTTGTTTTGAGGCTGCTGCTCATATATTTTCAGAAGGGTATCCCGATATTGATTCAGGTAGTTTTCCACATTCTCAACATCATCTTCATTGGCTTTGATCAGGATCATCATGTCGATTCCGGCTTCCGTATGCTGATATTCGGCAAGGTAGTCCTCATACATATTTGAGGAAATCCCCGTTCGCTCTGCCAGCTCCTCTGCACTGAGCAGGGTATCCGGCCAATAATTTTCGCCAAGAATTTCTCTCACCGCATCTTTTAAATCATCCATGGGACCTACTATTTTGTATTTGCTTCCTGCCTGCAGAGTGTTTACCGCTATCTCTTCTCCGTTGCCGTCAACGATATAAGCCTGGTTATTTCTGGTTATACTCTGATTATCTCCGCAGCCGGAAATTATTAGTAAGGTGGTACTGATTAACAGGAGTGATCTGCTATGTTTCTTCATATTAATAATCGCCTTTCTCACACTAGTGATCTGGTACTAAGTATTACCATATATTAGACAAAATATGTAAAAGTATGTTAAGATAAGGGGCAAAGGAGAAGAAAGATGCTGTTTAATTCCTATATTTTTATATTTCTGTTTTTGCCGGTTACATTGCTTGGCTGGTATATTTTGAATCACATGAAAGCTTATGAACCTGCCAAATTATTTTTGGCAGGTATGTCATTGTGGTTTTATGGATATTTCAATATTTATTACCTCGGAGTGATTGTTGTCAGTATACTGGGAAATTTTTTGATCAGTTGGTTTCTGAAAATTTTTCATAGGAAAAGGATGAGACGTATCGGAATTATATCAGGATTGCTTCTGAATATGGGCATTCTGTTTTATTTTAAGTATTATGATTTCTTTTTTGAAAATATCAATGCAGTCTTTCGCACGAGCTTTAACTTAAAGCATATTGCTCTGCCTCTTGGAATCAGTTTTTTTACGTTTCAACAGTTGTCCTTTATTATTGACAGATGCCTGGGAAAGGCGGAGCACTACAGCTTTACTAATTATCTGACTTTTGTGACCTTTTTCCCCCAGCTCATTGCCGGCCCCATTGTATTGTATAAAGAAATGATTCCTCAGTTTGAGGACAGAAGCAACCGCAGACCAAAGGCTGACAATTTTGCGAGAGGGATCGTGCTTTTTACCATCGGCCTTGGAAAAAAGGTACTTTTGGCTGATGTCCTGGCTCTTCCCGTCAATTTTGGTTTTGACCAGACTGCCTTCTTGGACACACCCTCCACATTGCTTGTGATTCTTGCCTATACCTTTGAAATATATTTTGATTTCAGCGGGTACAGCGATATGGCAAAGGGGCTTGGAAAGATGTTTAACATCGAGCTTCCCGTGAACTTTAATTCTCCTTATAAGGCATGCAGTGTAAAAGAGCTCTGGCAGAGATGGCATATGACGTTGTCCCGGTTTTTTGTTCAATATGTCTATATCCCTTTGGGAGGAAGCCGCAAGGGGAAGCTGAGGACAATTTTGAATACCTTTCTGGTATTCTTTTTAAGCGGTCTCTGGCACGGGGCAAACTGGACTTATGTGGCCTGGGGAACCATGCAGGGACTCCTGGTAATCTGGGACAATCTTGGAATTGTGGGAGTGAAGGGAAGCGACGGGAATACTTCCTCCAAAATCTATATTCCAAGATGGCTGGGGTGGATTTTTACCTTTGGATTTTTTAACTTTTCCCTGTATTTTTTCAGGAGTGAAAGTATGGCAGATGCTTTTCAGATGTTTCGGAATATTTTTGCTTTCAAGAATACAGGATACATCTATAAGGTGGCGGCCAAACTGGATATACCGGAATTTTATCTGATGAAGCAGATCATCAATTTAACCCGGCCAAATCTGCTGCAATATGCTTTTCTGGTCCTGTTTATCGTTCTTCTTTTGGTCAGCGCATTGATTCTTACCCGCAAAAATGCGGTGTGGATTGCAGAAAATCATCCGCTGAATTCAAAGCTTTCGTTTTTCGTGACAATTATTTTTGTATGGTCTGTGATTTCTTTTTCACAGGTAAGTACCTTTATTTATTTTAATTTTTAAGGATAGAAAGCGGAAAAATTTATGGCTCAAAAATTTTTGAAACAATTTTTTACAGCAAGCGTTATTCTGTTGTTGGCATGTGTACTTGCAGTGGTCGTTTTTGATCCTTTTTTTCAGTATCATAAGCCGCTGAAGGGGCTGAAAGCGGTACTTACGGATAAGGAATATCAATGTGTGGGTTCTCTGAAAACGTTTGATTATGACAGCGTGATCGCAGGGTCATCCGTATCCGAAAACTATAATAACGGCTGGTTTGATCAGGGCTTTGGCTGTAAGTCCATTAAGGCAATTCGTTCTTATGGGGCAACGGCCGATTTGTGTTATCTGCTTGATATTGCATTTGAGCATCAGGATTTAAAATATGTGTTTTATAATCTTGACCCTTCCGCCTTAGAGGCAGACCCGGAAACTACCTATGAGCTTACGGGCTGCCCCATGTATCTGTATGATGATAATTATGTGAATGATGTTCGGTACTGGCTCAATAAGGGCGTTCTAATGGAGAAAATACCTTATCTGATTGCCAACTCATTGATGGGAGATTATGATGAAAATAATTCTTATAACTGGGCTCAGTGGAAGGAATTTAATTCGGATATGATATTGGGCCTGTATATCCGCAAACCCTCTGTTTCGGAGATGAAGCCCAGGGATTATTACGAGGATTTGCTTCGAAAAAATCTTGATATGCTAACTGACCGGATTACAGCTCATCCGGAAACAGAATTCTATATATTTGTCCCCCCTTATTCCATGCTCTGGTGGGATAATATTTACCGGGAAGGCGACACGGAAGCTTATCTTTATAATATGGAACAGGCAATGAAAACCCTGCTTGCATACGAGAATGTGAAAATGTTTTATTTTCAGAATGACAGAGAGATTATCACAGATTTGGAAAATTACATGGATATTCTTCATTTTTCGCCGGAAATCAACCGTTATATCTGTGACAGCCTGATTGCCGGAAAGCGTCAGGTCAATTCGGAAAATTATGCCGAAGAGATCAGAAGCATGAGAGATCTGGCTTACGAGACAGTAGAAAAATTAGTACTGCCCTATGAAGACAGGATTAAGGTGGATATTTATGATGAATAGGGAAAATATTGCCTTTATACTATTTCAAAGGTTTTAAGGATAGCCCAGACATAAGGAGCCCCGAAAACGTTCAGGGATTTGGGACCGGTGATTTTACCCGGATTTTCATTTAATTTGTCCAAAGCCTGCCCGAAGGTTGCCTTGGTGATGGATTTGGAGCGTCTGTCTACAAAAATTTCCCCGCCTTTCACAGTGTATGTAAAAGGAAGCTTTTTCATGGTATAAAAGGTTTCGTTTTGGTGTTCTTCCAATAACTGCCATAAAGTGTCTATTGTCATTTGCCCTTAACCTTAAGCGATTTTATTCCAAATACTTCCATATTTGGTAGTAATTATTTTAAAGCATTTCTCTGTAATGTGCAATACAATATGACAATGGAACTTTATTTTGTCTTAGCCTGACCGGCAGCAGTTTCCGATTCGATCAGCTTCATGATCGTTTTGATGGAGCCAAACTGGTTGCTTCTTCCCATAGCCTCAATGTAAGTCTGTCTTGTAAAGTAGAGTTCGATTGCCTTTTCGGCCAAAAGTTCCGGAGTAAGTAAATCATCGTCAATCACCATGGAAAAACCCTGGGATTCAAAGGATTTGGCGTTTAAAATCTGATCACCCCGGCTGCTGTTTGCAGACAATGGAATCAAAAGATTTGGCTTTTTAAGGGCTAAGAGCTCACAGATGGAATTGGCGCCTGCACGTGAAATGACCACGTCGGCCATTGAAAACAAATCCTTTAATTCAGCCTTTACATATTCGAACTGGACATATCCTGCCTGACGCTTTAAGGTTTCGTCAATTTTGTCCTTACCGCAGATATGAACTACCTGAAAATCATTCAGAAGGGAGGGCAGAGCCTTCCTGACGGCGTCATTTACCGACGCGGCTCCAAGGCTTCCGCCAAATACCATAATAACCGGTTTATTGGCAGTAAAACCGCACATATTAAGAGCAGCGATCTTATCCCCTTTGGTGAGCTCCTCACGGATAGGGGATCCAGTCAGCACGGCTTTCTCTTTGGGAAGCATGGAAATGGTTTCCGGGAAATTACAGCAGACCTTGTCAGCCACCGGAATACACAGCTTATTGGCAAGTCCGGGGGTCATATCCGATTCGTGGATAATGCACGGAATATGCAGCGATGCGGCGGCACGCACTACAGGCACACTGACAAAGCCGCCTTTTGAAAATACAACGTCCGGCCGGATATTTTTCAGTGCTTTCCTGGCTTCTGCATATCCCTTGATGACACGGAAGGGGTCTGTGAGATTTTTAAGATCCAGATAACGTCTGAATTTACCGGTTGCAATCCCGTAGTAAGGAATGTCGAAATCTGTAATTAATCTTTTTTCGATACCTTCATAAGAGCCGATGTATGAAATTTCAAAGCCGGACTCCCGAAGATGGGGAATCAGAGCAATATTTGGGGTTACATGTCCTGCAGTACCACCGCCGGTGAGAACTATTTTTTTGGCTGTTTTTGTATCGCTCATAAAAAGAGCCTCCTACTTAGCAATTACCTTCTTTGATCTGCTCAAGAGCGTGTGCAAGCTGGTCAGGGCAGGAGGTAGGCTTGAATCCGCAGCGGATTCCTTTCAGCCTGGAAATGGCATCTTCTATCTCCATGCCGGTAACAAGACTGGCGATTCCTTTCAGATTGCCGTTGCATCCTCCAAAAAACTGTACAAATTTGATTTTTCCGTCCTCCACCTCTACATCGATGGAGGTAGAACAAGTACCTTTTGTCTGATATTTCATAATCATCTAATACCTTTCCATAACATGTTCGTTTATCTTCTATAGAAAATAAGTATAACAGAAAACAAGTACTCTTTCCAGCAGGAAAAGGTAATTTTTGCAGAAAAAAGACGAGGACTTACAGCCCCGGAATTATTGAGGTAAAAATCTCCTTTTATTATAATATAATCAGGAAAGGAGAAAATATGTTTACAATATTAATGGAACACGAGATTCTTACAGGCCTAATATTTTTTTCTTTACTGCTTGGTATTATATGCCAGATCATTCCGGGTGTGATTTATCAGAGAATGATTTCCGCATCGGATCACATGGCCGAGACGAAAAATAAGCAGCTAAAAAGCTGTAAGGAAAAATATGCGGGCCATTACAAGCTGAATGGTAAAATGGTCAATACAGGCGTGTTTGTGGACAAGTTCCTTCAAAAGGTCTGTATTGCCAGAATAAAGTTATCATTCCTGAATCACATTTCCGGACAGATGATGATGCTTTCCATACTGATCACAGGTTTGTCGATTTGTCTTTCCCTGGCATCAGGAAGTACTTTATTTCAGATTATACCCTATTATCTGGTCAGTATACTGGGCATGTATCTGTATTTTTCCATTTCGGGTATGGTTAATTTACAGGAAAAAAAGGAGATATTAAGGATAAATTTAACCGACTATCTGGAGAATTATCTTGCTCCAAGATTAGAGACGGAAAAAGAAAATGCTATGGAGGAAGGCGTCAAAAAGAGGGAAAAATACGGAAAAGAGCTGTTGAAGGAGTTAGAGGCAAAGGAGAAAGCAAAAGAAGAAGAGACAAAGAACCCGCAAAGCAGAATTTTAGGGGAAATTTTACAGCCGGTGATGAATCAGCACCAGGAAGAGCTGGAAAGTCTTCTGGAGGAATTTTTTGCGTGAGTGGGTAATCGTCTGTAAGGGTGTCCCATTGTTTTGCGGGCATCTTTACAGGCGGTTTTCAGTTTCTGTAAAAAGATCAGGAAAAAATAAATTTGATGGATACCTGTCTGACGGCACAGGACAGATATAAGGCTTACCTGGATTATTACAGAATCAAATATTAAGGTAAAAATTCAATCTTGACAACCTTATCTTAGGAATGTAAAATAAACACATATTGCGGGTGTAGTTCAATGGTAGAACACCAGCCTTCCAAGCTGGACACGTGGGTTCGATTCCCATCACCCGCTTTTGTGATGCCCAAATTTATTAAGTATTTCTTAACGAAAGGAAAAGATATTATGAAAAACAATGGAAAGAGAATGCTTGCGTTACTCCTGACAGCTTCATGTGCTTTCGCAGACCCTGTGATTCCCGTGAAGGCAGCAGTTTCATCTGAGACAGAGGCGGTAGATTATTCTTCCGTATTTGATGTGGAATATTATTATAATACATATCCTGATCTTAGGGAGACGATTGGTAATAATCCGGCGGCTTTGTTAGAACATTTTATTAATGTGGGAATGAAGGAAGGAAGAAACGGCAATGCTTCCTTTAATGTAAAGGCTTACATGATAAATAATCTCGATCTTCTTCCGGTATATGGCGTTAAAGATTTAAGCAGTTATTATCTTCATTATATTACCTGCGGGCAAAAGGAAGGGAGAAGCGGCATCTACAAAGAGGGAACGCAGCCCCAGGCAGGTGTGCTCTCCACCTATTCAACTTCTTATGACGTGGCAGAGGATCGGGCCGTCAATGTAGAGTTGGCTGCCTCCATGATCAATGGAATGGAAATTAAACCGGGAGACAGATTTTCTTTCAGCAATTCCATCGGCAGCAGAACGCTTGCCAACGGTTATGTGGTAGCGCCCTCTTTTGCAGGGGGAAAGGTGGTTTCCAGCGTGGGAGGCGGAATCTGTCAGGTATCCTCCACAATTCATGTGGCAATGCTGCTTGCAGGTATTACGCCTACTCAGAGATATGCCCATTCCCTTCCGGTGGATTATGTGCCAAAGGGTCTTGACTCTGCTATTGTGGAGGGATATAAGGATCTGACCTTTACCAATAATTTTGATTTCGCGATTGTAATCAACGCGACGGTGAAGGATGGGGTGTTGACAGTGAGCTTTTTGCAGAAGCAGGATGTGTGATTATATTTTGGAGAGATTATATGGAAGGTATGAGATTAAGATTAGAAGATTTACAGGTGGGTGATACAGTGACTAAATCCAGTCTGGATAATATTTTTAATGTATATATTACGCTTGTAGATTCAAAGGTTATTGATGGAGATATTATCGGCAAAATAGCATTTATCGGTAAAGAACTCGGTGATGAATCCGATAGAGTTGTGGAAGAAAATGATAATATTTGTGCTATATATCATGACAGTGCAGAGATAGAGGGTGAGGTGACTTACGATGAGTAGTTATCTTGTTTCCACTTTAAAGGATAATTGTTTTTTTTGTACAGGCGGAAATATGTCTGCATGGAAAAACAATAAACAGTAATTTTAAATTGGATACAGGATGTAGTTATTCTACGATTTCATATAGAGTATTGTGTAATGTTTCACACAATACAGCCTTAAAATATAAAAGGGAGGCTCTTGTTTCTGGGCTTAAGTGTCAAAGAAGTTATGGGGCAAGTGATACTGAAAGTATAAAAGAAAGAGACAAGACATTAATAGAAGAGGGTAGACTACTGGAGTGTACTGCCCTGAAATTTACGCATGAAAGTATACCAATGTCGTTAAATGGGTATAGGATTGTGCATGATATAGCAGTTAATTATGACAGAACAAGTAATATCTTTATAGGTATGGATATATTGAAGGATTTCGATTTTCATTGCGGAATAAGTAAAATGACAAATGAATACCTATTTTTAGGTTGTTTAAGAAATAACATTTCACGAGAATATTTATCGGCATTGTATATGAATTTTGACTACAAAATATAGGAAATTATAGATATTTTTTCGGGGCCTGACGTTTTAGTAAGTCGGGCCCCGCCGTTTTCCCTGTTAGAGCCTGTTTTTAGTTAGATACGGAATCAGAGGCTGCCGGAGATTCCTTTTTGTATACTTTAGAAAAGATAAATACCATAAATACCAGATTTAAAAGGATAGAGAGCGGAATATCTGCCCAGCGGATCACCTGATTGCTGACAGCTTCCACGCCGCTTATCACAGCAATCATATTATTGTTGATGTAGTGCATCATCACGGCGACCCAAATATTTCCTGTTTTCATATAACCATATCCAAAAAAGATTGCAAAACCGATACAATTGATAACCTGCAGTATCACACTGGCAACCCAGGTATCGGGGCTGTAAAAGAAAATATTAAGGGGTAAATGCCACAGGCCCCAGAGTATGCCCAGCAGAATCACCCCGCCTTTTGGGCCGAAGCGTTTTTGAAGCAGGGGCTGGAAGAAATACCGCCATCCATATTCTTCTCCAAAAAATGCAGTATATGTAAGAAAGAAAAGGACGAGCAGGGTAAATAGGGTGGTGTAAGTTAAAGGGTCTGTAACGATGGCCGCCAGTCCCTCCATCTGTCCCTCTATGGCACATGCAATTACAAGTCTTGAGAGATAGAGAATAAAAAACAACAGCACATACCACCAGGATTTCGCTTTTTTTCTGCCGGTAAATTTAAGTCCGTAAGCGGCGCGGACCTCCTTTTTTTCAAGAAACAACAGAATCAGGCATATAATACTGGAAATAATTATTGGATATTGACACAGCAGCGCCCAGGGATATTCAGGAATAAAAATACTTGCAAGGCAGGAACCGATCATAACAATACCCGAAATTAAAAAACCAAAGTAAAATTTAAGAGGAAGCTTTTGTCCCTTCTCTCTGGTTGAAATCAGGGCCAGCATAACCCCGGATGCCGGGTAAAACATATGTGCATTGGCAAAGACAGATACGTCATTCCCCTGATAGAAGCTATACCCCATCAGGCATCCCATCAAGACAGGAAGCCCAAAGGCTGTAAGTGAAAATATAATCAACTGCTTTTGTTCTTTTTTTGTCCATTTCATTTTAGACATCCTCCTCCTCATCTTCTTCAAAGTCCTGTTCCGCAAGCTTTTTTTCTCTCCGCTTTGCGATTGTCCCTGCAATTAAAAAGGCTGCAAATGTGATTACAAACAAAGAAGCTGCCATTATAACGATACGGATGGCAATCACTTTTAAGCTGGTATCATTCCATTTGAAAGCGAAAAACAGGGCAAAAGGAATTCCAAATCCCAACGCGGTAATTATGCTGTAGAGCAGATAAGAACGCACACCGGGTATTTTCCTTGTCTGGTAATTCCAGACCCCTTTTCTGATCCATCCGATTACACAGATAATGCTGGTCAGCATAAATATGATCCATTCTGCCGCCGCCAGACGAAAGCCGTCCTCAAAGAAGAAGGACTGGACCAGGATCGCTGCAAGGAGCATATAGTACATCAGCCAAAAACCAATATGCTCCACCTTCATCAGATCCATCTCCTGACGCTCGTCAACCTTTTTTTCAAACCACTTTCCCTTTAATTTCATGTCAGTACCTATACCTTTCTGTAAGCAGGAATATGACGGTTAAATATTTACTCCTATTCCGCAGTTTCTTCCGTTTCCCAGAACAGATCGTTTAACGTTTTGTCAAGGGCTCTGCATATGGAAATACAAAGCTGCAGGGAAGGATTAAATTTTCCGGCTTCTATCATGCTGATCGTTTGTCTGGTAACGCCGATTTTGTCTGCTAACTGCTCCTGAGATAAATCTTTTTCAATTCTTGCTATCTTCATTTTTTTATTTTTCAATGCTCACCTCCCCAAAGCCATCAGCCTGTTATTATATCATTGTCTGGGATCCCCTTTCTCTATCGTTACTGTAAGAAGAATATACAATATAATTTAATTTATGTCAATTATATTTGACATAAATTAAATTATAATAGACTAAGAGTACAATTAACTTTTTAGGTATTGTCCGGTATAATAAAGTTAAAAATAAAATCGAACCTCTCTTTTTTGTACAGAGATTGAGAGGAAAAAATCTTGTAAACAAGATATACTATGGATCAGAAGGAGGATTTCAGATTATGGAATGGATTGACAGGTTAAATGATGCAATTGGTTATATTGAGGAACATTTGAGGGGAGAGATTGACGCTGCTCAGCTTGGGAAGATCGCCTGTTGTTCCTCTTATCATTTTCAGAGAATGTTCACGTATATGGCAGGTATTCCCTTGTCTGAATATATCCGCAGGAGGAGAATGTCTCTTGCCGCTGTGGATTTGCAGGGCAAGAATGTAAAAATTATCGATGTGGCCGGGAAATACGGATATAATTCTCCCACTGCGTTTAACAGAGCTTTCCAGTCTGTCCACGGAGTCGCCCCCTCAGCCGTAAAAAATGAAGGAGTATCCGTGAAATCCTTCCCGCCTATCCAATTTAAAATCACAGTTAAAGGAGTGGAAGAAATGAATTATCGAATTGAGACAAAAGAAGCTTTTCGTATCGTAGGGGTATCTGTACCTCTGGACAAGGATATTGAGAAAAACTTTACCGTCATTCCCGCGAAGTGGCAGGAAGTAGCAACAAACGGGACATTGCAGAGACTGGCAGGTATGATGGACAGGCCTCCTATGGGAGTGCTTGGCATCAGCACATGTAATGACACGGAGCCGTGGAGATATTATATTGCAGTATCAACCTCACAGGAAAAGGATGACTTGGAAGAGTTTGTTGTGCCGGCAGCTACCTGGGCAATATTTTCCGGGGAGGGAACGAACCAGTCGATCCAGGAATTGGAAAGGCGTATCGTGACGGAATGGCTTCCGACCTCCGGGTATGAATACGGAAATGCGCCGGATGTGGAGGTTTACTTAAATCCTGACCCACAAAATGCGCAATATGAAGTGTGGATACCTGTGGTGAAGAAATAGTATTAATAAAAGACCTGTTGCCTGTTCTTTTTCAATCGGATAAAATAGAAAGTAGGGATTTAATGTGACTGCAGATTGCCGTCCGGAAGAACATTACATGATAAATTTGAGCCAACGGCTTTCGGAGATTAAAAAACTGGTAGACAGCGGAAAATATTTTACCATTAACAGAGCAAGGTAATATGGAAAAACAACCACGCTTCGCTCTTTAAACAGATTTCTCCAGGCAGAATATTATGTGGTGCTGATAGATTTCCAAACCTTCGGAAATGCAAAGTTCAAAAGTGAAAATACATTTTCTCTGGCCTTCGCCCATTCTTTTTTACGTGCCTTAAAAAGAAATGCGCTTTCAGATAAAAGTACCTTTCGGGAAGCAATTGTCCGTTTGGAAGGATATATAAATGACAGATAAAAGCATTTTGAATTAAAGGAACTTTTCGAAGAACTGAGCAATATCTGCGATGCTTCCAACCTGCCTGTTGTTCTGCTGATTGATGAAGTTGACAGCGCAACAAATCAACAGGTATTTATCGATTTTCTTGCCCAGCTCCGTGCCTGTTATATTTATAGGGATATACAGGGAACTTTTCAGTCCGTAATACTGGCAGGGGTATATGATATTAAAAATCTGAAAGATAGGATTAATTCGGATGAAAACAGTAAAACCAGTAGTCCGTGGAACATTGCTGCGGATTTTAACATCGATATGAGTTTTTCTGCCTATGATATAGCCGGAATGCTTCAGGAGTATGAAAATGATTATCTTACGGGAATGGATATTCCCCAAATTGCCGGTTTGCTTTACGAATATACCTCCGGATATCCTTTCCTTGTGTCCCGGCTCTGTAAACTGATTGATGAAGAAATTTGCAGAAACGCTGAATATCAATCAAAATCAAAAAGCTGGACAGAAGAAGGATTTTTGGAAGCCGTCAGAATGCTTTTAATGGAAAAAAATACTTTATTTGATTCCTTGATCGGAAAGCTGAAGGCTTACCCTGAATTGAACAATATGCTTAATTCACTGCTTTTTACCGGCAAAAGTATAACATATAACCCTGATGAGCCTGCAATTGATATGGCAACAATGTTTGGATTTATCAGAAATAAAAAGGGCAGTGTGGTTATTGCAAACCGCATTTTTGAGACAAGGCTTTATAATTTATATCTTTCGGCAACGGAAATGCAAAGGTTAGAAATATATAAGGCTTCTTTTTTTCTTTTATACCTGAGACCAATCATAAATGGTACCGGAAATTTTTATATCGAATCCAGAACCAGGGAATTGCGTCGAACCGATGTTATTGTTGATTATCAAGGTGAGCAATATGTAATAGAAATGAGAATATGGCATGGGAATGAATACCATATGCGCGGTGAAAGACAACTTACTGGTTATCTGGATGATTATCATGTGAAAACAGGCTATATGGTCAGCTTCAATTTTAGTAGAAATAAGAACATCGGTGTTCATGAAATCAAGGTAGGAGAAAAAACACTGATAGAAGCAGTGGTATGACTCCCTGCACATAAAAACCCCCACAGCAATCTGTGGGGGTAAAACATACTTTTTCTTCCAATCACGCAATGGCAAACTGGCTATTATACAGCTTTGCATAAAACCCGTTCTTTGCGATCAGCTCTTCATGATTTCCCTGCTCAATAATATGCCCGTCCTTCATTACCAGAATCACATCCGCGTTCTGAATGGTGGAAAGTCTGTGGGCCACGATAAAGCTGGTCCGTCCTTCCATCATGGTAGCGAAAGCTTTCTGGATTCGGATTTCCGTTCTGGTATCAATGGAGGAGGTTGCCTCATCCAGAATCAGCATGGGGGGCAGGCTTAACATTACCCTGGTAATACACAGAAGCTGCTTCTGGCCACCCGAAAGGCTTCCTCCGTCCTCTCCGATTACGGTATCATAGCCGTTTGGAAGTCTCTTGATAAAGCTGTGGGCGTGAGAGGCTTTTGCTGCCTTTATGATTTCTTCCTCTGTGGCATCAGGCCTGCCTACAATGATGTTATCCCGGATCGTACCCCGTTTCAGCCAGGTGTCCTGCAAAACCATGCCATAGGAGGTGCGCAGGGATTTGCGGGTAATATTCTTAATATTGCTGCCGTCCACGGAAATGATTCCGCCGTCCACATCATAGAACCGCATGAGCAGGTTGATGATGGTGGTCTTGCCGCAGCCCGTAGGGCCTACGATTGCGATCCTCTGACCGGGCTTTACGTCAAGATTTAAGTTTTCTATGAGTTTTTTATCCGGCGTATAGGAAAAAGAAACATCCGAAAGATTTACTTTTCCCGACACATTCTTCAAAACTACCGCATCTGCGCTGTCAGGGATTTGAGGTTCCTCTTCAATCAGTTCAAAAATCCTGGCGGCACATGCCAGTGCGTTCTGAAGCTCTGTGATAACCCCGGAAATCTCATTGAAAGGCTTGGTATACTGGTTGGCGTAAGAGAGGAAACAAGTGAGCTGCCCCACGGAAAGCCCTCCCCTTAAGGCGGCCAGCGCTCCGGTAAGGCCTACGCCGGTGTAAACGAGGCTGTTTACAAAGCGGGTACAGGGGTTGGTCAGGGAGGAAAAGAAGATTGCCCGCAGGGAGTATTTTTCCAGCCTGCCGTTGATCTCGTCAAATTTTTCAAGAGTCTGAGCCTCTCTGTTAAAGGACTGCACGACCTTCTGATTGCCGATCATCTCATTGATCAGGGAGGTCTGCTCTCCTCTGGTTTCCGATTGGAGCTTGAACATGCTGTAGGTTCTGCTGGCGATAAAGCTTGCCACAAAAAGGGAAACGGGAGTGATGACCACAACCACTACCGTGATCCCAATATTCACGGAAAGCATAAATCCCAGAGTACCCAAAATGGTAATCACGCCGGTAAATAACTGGGTAAAACCGATGAGAAGACCGTCTGCAAACTGATCCACGTCAGCCACTACCCGGCTTACAATGTCTCCATGGGAATGGGCATCCAGGTATTTGAGGGGGAGCTCCTCCAATCTGCGGAAAGCTCGCTTGCGAATGTCCTGAATCACATTGTATACAATTCTGTTATTACAGATATTCATGATCCACTGGCTCAAAGCCGTAAACAAAATGACAACGCCCATTTTCTGCAAAACAGAGAACAAGGCGGGCCAGGGACTGTCCACATCCAGGGAGGAAGGGTCGGCAATGTAGATCAGCCAGTCCACAGCCTTTCCTGTCAAAATGGGGAGATAAAGCGTAAGTACAACGGATATGACTGCCATCAGAATGGTCAGCGTCATCAGGAAACGGTAAGGTTTAATGTATTTCAGCACCTTCAGAAGGGTTTCTTTTTGTTTTGAACTTTTTGTTTTTTTGCTCATTACTTTGTCCCCTCCTTTCTTTCAAACTGGCTGTAATATATTTCCTGATATACCTCACAGCCTTTCAGAAGCTCTTCGTGGGTTCCCATTCCTGCTACATTGCCGTCGTCTAAGACGATGATGGTATCGGCATGAAGCATGGAGGACGCTCTCTGGGAAACAATAAACACGGTGATTTCTCCGGGAAGGTCTTTGATGGACTTTCGCAGGGCGGCGTCTGTTGCGTAATCCAAAGCGGAGGAGCTGTCGTCCAGAATCAGGATTTCCGGTTTTTTCACCAGAGCTCTTGCGATGGACAGACGCTGTTTCTGGCCGCCGGAGAGGTTGCGTCCCTCCTGTTCGATCATTTCATCCAGTTTATCTCGTTTTTGCAGCACAAATTCTTCTGCCTGGGCGGCTTTTATGGCGTCCCAAAGATCCTCATCGCTGGCATTTTCATTTCCCCAAAGCAGATTTTCCCGAATGGTTCCTTTAAACAAAACGGCCTTTTGCATGACCACGCCGATTTTATCCCGAAGCAGCGCAAGAGGGTATTCTCTCACATCCCTGCCGTCCACCTTTACGGAGCCTTTTTCCACGTCATAAAAACGGGGAATCAGATTGACCAGAGAGGACTTTCCGGAGCCGGTGCCGCCGATTACGCCGATGGTGGCTCCCTTTTTGGCCTTAAAATGAATATCGGTCAGAGCCTGCTCTCCGCCTTCATAGTAACGCAGGCTTACATGGTCAAATTCCACCGTTCCCTTCTCCGTTTCAGGGGAGGAACTACCGCTCTGTGCTTCGAGGGAAGAAGTATTGGTAGATGTGGAGGAGGTTTCCATTCCGGCAGGAATCTCGAAAATATTCTGTATCCTGTTTCCACAGGCAAAGGCTTTGGTCACGGTGATGATCAGATTTGCCAGCTTCACAAGCTCCACCAGGATCTGGGACATATAGTTGACAAGAGCCACCACCTGCCCCTGGGTGAGGATACCCGCTTCTACC
Organism: uncultured Lachnospiraceae bacterium; assembly: GCA_910579425.1. Lineage (GTDB taxonomy): Bacteria > Bacillota > Clostridia > Lachnospirales > Lachnospiraceae > Suilimivivens. The sequence continues at coordinate 49,341 of CAJTVL010000003.1, forward strand.
TGCAGGGCGCCTGTATAGATCAGGACGATCAGTCCGCCGTTGATCACCACATAAGTAAGAGGGTTCATAAGGGCGGAGATTCTACCGGCCACCTCCTGTAAATGTTTTAAGCGGTCGGTTTCCTCATCAAATTTCAGGATCTCGTGTTCTTCCTCCCCAAAGGCGCGGATCACTCTGACGCCGGTGAGATTTTCCCTTGTGATGCCAAGCACCTTGTCCAGCCCTCCCTGAACCTTTTTGAACATGGGGATACTGATGAGCATGATACCAAAAACGATCACGGAAAGTATGGGAATTACCACCACGAAAATGAGCGCCGCCTTTACATCCACGGTAAAGGCCATGATCATGGCCCCGAAAACAATAAAGGGAGAGCGCAGAAACAGGCGCAGCACCAGATTAACGCCGGACTGTACCTGGTTGATGTCGCTTGTCATTCTTGTGATCAGCGTGGAGGTTCCTTCTTTATCCATCTGGGAGAAGGAAAGACTTTGGATATGGGAAAAAAGCCCGTGTCTTAATTTTGTGGCAAAGCCCACTGCCGCTTTGGCGGCAAAATACTGGGCGGTTACGGCGCAGATCAGGCCGATCAGTCCCAGCGCGGCCATGATAAGGCACATCCTTAGGATGTATCCCCTGTCGTGGTTGGCAATGCCCACGTCGATCATGGACGCCACTACCAGTGGGACGATCAGTTCAAAGGAAGCCTCTAATAATTTGAAAAGAGGCCCCAGTACGCTTTCTTTTTTGTAGTCTCTTAAATAAATCAGAAGTTTTTTCATCTTGACCTCTACCTCTTGTATTCTGTTTCAATTTAGAAAGTTTTCAATGATGATAGCCTCTGCCGCCTCATCACTGAGTCCAAAGGTGTTTAGCTTAATGAGCTGTTCACTGTTGATTCTTCCGATAGCGGCCTCATGGATAATGGCCGCGTCCACATGCTTTGCATCGATTTCCGGAATGGAGCAGACCTGAGCCTGATCCATAATGATGGAATCACATTGGATATGGGCGTGGCAGAGGGCATTGCCTATAGCCCTTGGATGAAAGACCTGCCGGGATTTTCCTCTGGCAACCGACCGGGAGATGATCTGGGCGGAGCTTCCCGTTCCGTTTAGGTAAATATCCATATCGGAGACGGCGCTCTGACCGTCATGGGTCATGAGCTTTTCGATCACAAAAAGCTTACTGCCTTCTCCCATTACGACCTCCGTTTCCCGTTTGGTGGAATCCACTCCCTTGATCTGTGTCGTATCCAGGGTGAAAACGCAGTGGTCGTCCATGTAAATTTTTGTCACAGGATTTAATATTCTGGCGCCGGTACCCTCCCCTTCGCCGTAGTGTTTTTCCTCATAACGCACGTTGGCGTTTTTTCCGATATGAAAAGAGTGGATTCCGTCATGGCGGCTGTCGTTGCATCCGCTGTTGTGGATCCCGCAGCCTGCAATGATCGTAACCTCTGCGCCGTCTTCGATATAAAAATCATTGTAGACCTCATCCACCATTCCCGAGGCAGCCACAACAACCGGAATGTGAACCTGCTCTCCCTTTGCCTGGCCGCTGATATAAACATCGATTCCCTGTTTGTCTTCTTTTCGTTTGATGGTAATATGCTCCGTGTTTCCATGGCACAGGGAATAGCCGTTGTATCTTAAGTTATATGCACCTTCCTGCCGAAAGCCCTCTGTGTCTATCTGTTCAAGGATGGACTCCGTAATCTGATCTAAATTAGCCACTGATTTCTCCTCGCCTTTCTGTTGATACCTGTACTTTTACGCCCTGCAGGGCGGATTCATACAACTGCAGTTTTTTTCTCCCGAGAGAAGCCTGGGAAGAACCTGATCCTTGGGGCCGATGGAGTCCACCCTGCCGTCCCGGATTACCATGATGCTGTCGGCCATCCGTATGATTTTTTCCTGATGGGAAATGAGGATCAGGCTTTCCTTCTTTTCTTCATGCAGCTTTTCGAACTGGTCTACCAGCATGGAAAAACTCCAGAGATCAATCCCTGCCTCCGGTTCGTCAAAGATACAGAGCTTGTGGGGCTTGGCCAGAACCGTGGCAATCTCTAAGCGTTTCATCTCTCCGCCTGAGAGGGTATTGTCCACTTCCCGGTTTAAATATTCTCTGGCGCACAGTCCTACGGAGCTTAAGTAGTCACAGCATTTATTTTCCGGCAGCTCATAACCGGCGGCAATGGAAAGCAGCCTTTTTACGGTCATCCCCTTAAACCTGGGAGGCTGCTGGAAGGCAAAGCCGATTCCCGCATTTGCTCTCTGGGCGATACTCCAGGACGTAATATCCACGCCGTCTAAGAGAATATTTCCGCTGTCCGGTTTTTCTATCCCCATAAGAAGCCGTGCGACGGTGGATTTGCCTCCGCCGTTAGGCCCAGTGATCACCAGCATTTCTCCCGGCTCCACGGTAAAACTTATATTTTCTATGATACTGATTTCCAGGCCGTTTTCAAGTGGGTGGAATACAAGATTTTTAACTTCAAGCATAGCTCCTCCTGATTATTTCAGATATTCTTCATATTTGCTGTCGGTTTCGTTTAAATAAACGATTCCAAGGATGCTGGGGCCTGTGTGTGCGCCTATGGCACATCCCACTCTGCCTTCTAAGATGCCTTTTACGTGGTATCTGGCTCTCAGCTCGCTTTTGAGATACTCGAAAGCCTCCCGATCCATTCCATAGCAGACGCCGATCACCTGATTTTCCAGATTCTTCCCTTTTTCTCCTACCATATCAAGAATTCTCTTCTGGGCCTTTTTCCAACCTCTTGTTTTTTCCACCGCTTTTAAGGAGCCTTTTTCATCCACGATAATGATAGGCTTGATATCCAGCACGGTACCGGCCAGGAAGGAGGTTCTGGTAAGCCGTCCCCCTTTAAAGAGATAGTCCAGCTCAGAGACGGTGACGGAGTGCTCCATGTGCTCACAGAAAAAGCGGGCCGCTTCGATCAAAAGCTCTTTGGGTGCGCCGTTTCTCTGCATATGCAAAAGACGTTCAGCCACTAATCCATAGCCTAAGGAAGCGCACTTGGTGTCGATAATGGTAAGCTTAAAATCGGGATACTCTTCAAGAATTTCTTCATAGGCAAGCTTTGCCGCATTGTAGGTTCCGGCGATTCCGGTAGAAAAGCAGAGATAAAGCACCTCATCCGCGCGTTGGGCAAAAGGAAGAAAATGCTCGTAAAACATGAACTGGCTGACATGATAGGTCATGATATTTTTGCCGGAAGCCTGTATCGCATAAAAATCATCGGGAAAAATGGTTTCTCCGTCAAAGTAATCTTTTCCTTCTATGGTAACAGGTGTGGGGATCACATGTAGATTGTATTCTTTTATCACATTTTCCGGGACATCGGAAGCAGAGTCGGTAATAATACAAAAGGCCATCTTTTTCACTCCTTACATATAGTATAGTCTGTTAAAATTTCCATATTTACTATACTACATTTCATGAAATTGTGCATCTTAAAAATTTCTGAGGATTACAAAGAAAAGGTTGATTTTTGTAAGATACAAAACTACAATAAAAATGTGATAAAAATCACATTTTTATTTAGAATAATGTGAAGGAGGGTTATTATGAAGCGGCTTATAATGGAACAATTAGTAAAATGGAAGAAGTCCCCCTATCGGAAACCATTAATATTGAAAGGGGTTCGGCAGGTAGGAAAAACTTGGATCCTAAAAGAATTTGGCAGGCAGTATTATGAAAGTACGGCATATTTCAATTTTGATGAAAATGAAGAGTACAGGCAATTTTTTGAGACCACAAAGGATGTAAAACGTATTCTTCAAAATCTGATTCTTGCCAGCGGTCAAAAAATTATGCCAGAGAAAACGCTTATTATTTTTGATGAAATTCAGGATTGCCCTAAAGTCATTAATTCTATGAAATATTTTTGTGAAAATGCTCCGGATTATCATATTGCCTGTGCCGGTTCGCTTCTCGGGATTGCATTAGCCAGGCCGTCCTCCTTTCCGGTTGGTAAAGTAAATTTTATGCAGATCGACCCTATGAACTTCACAGAATTTCTGATGGCGAACGGAGATGAAAATCTCGCTGTCTGTTTGGATCAGATCAATACGCTGGAGCCGCTTCCGGACGCCTTTTTTAATCCTTTATATGAAAAACTGAAAATGTACTATATCACAGGGGGGATGCCGGAGCCTGTATTAATGTGGACGCAGGCGCGGGATGTGGGGGCAATGCAGGAAGCTTTGTCGGATATTATCGGCGCCTATGAAAGAGATTTTGCCAAACATCCTGATGTGAGCGAATTTCCGAAAATTTCCATGATCTGGAGGTCTCTTCCCTCCCAACTGGCCAGGGAAAATAAAAAGTTTTTATACAGGGTAGTAAAGGAAGGAGCCAGAGCCCGGGAATATGAGAATGCTTTGCAGTGGCTTGTAGATGCAAGATTAGTGCATAAAGTATACCGAAGCAGCGCGCCGGGGCTTCCGGTCAGCGCTTATGACGACTTATCGGCATTTAAAATTTATCTTGTGGATGTGGGTCTGCTCCGCCGTCTGGCAATGCTCTCACCCACTGCCTTTGGCGAAGGAAATCGCCTTTTTACAGAATTTAAGGGCGCTTTGACGGAAAACTATGTACTGCAGGCGCTGGTCATGCAGTTTGAAGTTCTTGCCAGATATTGGAGCCAGAGTAATCCGCCTTATGAGGTTGATTTTCTGGTTCAAAGGGATAACGATATTTTTCCTGTGGAGGTGAAATCCGAAGCTAATACGGATAGTAAGAGTCTGAGAAAATTTAAAGAGTTATTTGGCGATAGAGTGAAGCTGCGCATCAGGTTCTCTCTGAATAATCTGAAATTGGACGGGGATGTATTAAATATCCCGCTTTTTATGGCTGATCACTCGCAGCGCCTGATTGGACTGGCATTGGAACAACAGGGTAAGTAAGGAGCTGTTAAGTATTTCTGCCTGCAAAGATCAATTGCAGGCAGATTCCTCATCCAAATCAAAGAGCTTCCCGGTTGCAAAGGGGCTTCCCACATCGCAGCGTCCATGGTGATAGGATTTTTTTGCAGTTCCCTCCGCTATCTCATCCGAAGCTTCCAACTTGATGCGGCTGACCCCGGCCTGAGCCATGGAGTCAAGCATCTGAATTATATCTTCCACATGATCCATAAAAAGCTCCCCCATTTTTAGTGATGGAACAGCCTGATCCCCGTAAAAGCCATCACCATCTGATATTTATCGCAGCATTCGATCACCAGATCGTCCCGCACCGAACCGCCGGGCTGGGCAATATATTTTACGCCGCTCTTGTGAGCCCTTTCGATATTGTCGGAGAAGGGGAAGAAAGCGTCGGAGCCAAGAGTCACGTTTTGATTTCCGTCCAGCCATGCCCTCTTTTCTTCTCTGGTAAAGACAGGAGGCTTTACCTTAAAGCGCTGCTGCCATTCGCCTTCCCTTAGGACGTCCTCATATTCTTCTCCGATATAGACGTCAATGGCATTATCCCTGTCGGCACGGCCCAGCTTATCTATGAACTGCAGGCCAAGTACCTGGGGAGCCTGACGCAGATACCAGTTGTCGGCTTTCTGTCCGGCCAGCCTGGTACAGTGTACACGGGACTGCTGTCCTGCGCCGATACCGATGGCCTGTCCGTCTTTCACATAGCAGACAGAATTGGACTGGGTATATTTCAGGGTGATCAGGGAAATTTTCAGGTCGATCAGCGCAAAGTCCGGTACCTCTTTGTTTTGGGTTACAATATTTGATAGCAGTTCTGCGTTAATATCCAGTTCGTTCCGGCCCTGTTCAAAGGTAATTCCGTATACCTGTTTTCGCTCAACAGGAGCAGGTTCATAGGAGGGGTCGATCTCGATAATGTTGTAGCCTCCCTTTTTCTTGGCTCTTAACAGTTCTAATGCTTTGTCTGTATAGCCCGGCGCAATCACCCCATCGGATACTTCCCTCTTGATCAGGCGGGCGGTATCCTCATCACATACGTCCGATAAAGCAATGAAGTCGCCAAAAGAGGACATGCGGTCAGCTCCTCTGGCCCTTGCATAGGCGCAGGCAAGGGGAGAAAGGTCTCCCAAATCGTCTACCCAGTAAATTTTGGCGAGAGTATCGGTCAGGGGCAGGCCCACTGCGGCCCCGGCAGGGGAAACGTGTTTAAAAGAGGTGGCGGCGGGAAGCCCTGTGGCCTGCTTTAATTCCTTTACAAGCTGCCATCCGTTAAAGGCGTCCAGAAAATTAATATATCCCGGTTTCCCGTTCAACACGGTAACGGGAAGCCCGCTTCCGTCTTCCATAAAAATCCGGGATGGCTTTTGATTGGGGTTACATCCGTATTTCAGTTGAATTTCGTTCATCATCATCTCTCCTGTGGCGTTATTGGTTTTTGTTTATGATTCTTGTCTCATAGCTTCCTTCTGCAATGTCAATGAACCGCACAAACAGGGAAACCTTGTTTTCTTCATTCAGATTTTTCCAGAGCAGGTCGGCAAATTGATCAATGGTTCCCGCTATTTTTACCGGCTTGGGTTCTCCCTCAAAGCTGGGAAGAGGATTGCCGTCGTGCATATAGGTATGGATGAAATGCCCTTCTCCTGCCGCAGGATTTTCGTAGGAGAAAGTAAATCTGTGGCAGGCGTCGGGGCTGCCGTTATTGCTCTTTAAGATGGACATGAAGTAATCATAGCTGCCGTCCTGAATGGTTACCAAACCGGAAATACGGGGCGTATAATTAGGGCCGTCCGGCTCAAATTCGCGGCTTCTTAAGGATTGCTCAAAGGTCAGTCCTGCTTTTAGTCCCTCATAAACGGTATCGGTCTGGTCGCCGTTGGTGACAATCGTTCTGTGATCTAACACTCTTACCGGCGCATAGATCACAAGGCTTGGATCTTCCATTTTGGCCGGGTCATGGCACTGGGTTCTGATTCCCTCTCCTTCCGTCACAAAAACGCGGTTGCGGCTGTTGGTGCTTCTTCCCATAATAAAATATGCGATTACAGCCTTTGCGCCGTCCTCAGATCGTCCAATCACAATACCTCTGCCCGGATAAGCATTTTCCGAGAGTTCGTTTGCCAGAGATAGCATTTTCATTTCCTGTCCCTCCTGTATTTTGCGGTGGACTTACAGGGCTGTTATAAGTCCGTGAATAGTTATCTTAATAATATAAGAAGTGATTGGCGATTGCAAGAGAGAATGTGGATTCAGCCGCAGATTCGGCAGTAAATGTACGCCCATCTTTTGCTCTGTTTCAGCATCAGCAAGAGCTCCGTCTGTTCCCTTAATGCTTTTCCGGCGTAAACTGGATTCGCCCGAAACGGCAGGCCATACTTTTGGCCAGGGCAAGAGCCAGCGTGGTTTTGCCCACGCCGGGGACATCCTCCAAAAGCACATGGCCCCCTGCAAGGAAAGCAGTCAGAAGATTTTCCACTACCGCCTCTTTCCCCACGAAAACCTGATTGATATTCTCCATTAAACGTTTGGCTGACTGATAATTGTCCATAATTCTCCTACTACTTATTTCTGCGCGGCTTTTTGCGCATGACAGGTTTGCGGCTGTATACAGGTTGGTTACATGACAGATTATAAATAAAACGAGACCCTAAGAGAAGTCTCGTTTTGTTTATCAGTTTATACTGAAAGGTTATAACCTGGCCCGGCTCCTTCTTTATGCCTTGCAGGCTCCGTCCACGGAGAGGATCTCACCGGTTACATAACTGGCCATGTCGCTTGCCAGGAAAAGGAATGCGTTGGCAACCTCTTCGGGCTCGCCCGGTCTTCCCAGGGGAATGGTGGAGGAAATCCGGTCTACCACCGCCTGAGGCAGGGCTGCAACCATGTCGGTTTTGGTCACGCCCGGAGCCACGGCATTTACCCGGATATGGTCTTTGGCCAGTTCTCTTGCAAGGGAGATGGTCATACCGTTTACAGCGAATTTGCTGGTGGGGTAGCCCACACCGGCAGGCTGTCCGGAAATACTTACCATGGAGCTTGTGTTGAGGATACATCCGCCGCCCTGCTCCTTCATAATTCTGGCAGTGGGCAGGATGGCATAAAACAGCGCCCGCACATTTAAGTCGATGGCCTTGTCGAATTCCTCCGGGGTATAATCATAAAGAGGCGTGCTCTGGGAAATTCCGGCGTTGTTTACCAGAATATCGATTTTCCCGAATTTTTCTTTTACGGACAGAATGGCCTTTTCCACCTCTGCAGCATCCGTCAGCCTGGGATACATGCCCTCTGCCTCCCATGCCGGATTTTCTTCTTTCAGCTTTGCAAGGGCTTTATCTACGGTTTCGGATCTGGAACCAAAGAGTACGACTTTTGCGCCGTTTGCAAGATATTTGCGGACAATCTCAAACCCGATGCCTCTGGTTCCGCCGGTGACAACTGCAACTTTTCCTTCTAACAACATAAATTTGTACCTTCCCTTTCTGCGACACGATGTCACAATACCTGATCTGCGCGCGCATTGGCGCATCTGTATTTCTTATTATACCACATACCACGGCAAACTTTAAGAAATATTTTATGGATTAAAATACTGTTCTTTGTGAAACTTCATGATATAATAGGTGGCACATTGAAGTAGGAGAAGAAAAATATGTACAGTTATAAAAGCAGGATCAGATACAGCGAATTGGATGAAACAGGGCATTTGAGACTGGAATCTCTGCTGGATTATTTTCAGGATTGCTCTACGTTTCATTCGGAAGATATTGGACTTGGGGTGGATTATTTAAGGGAACAGCATCTGGTTTGGGTGCTTTCCTCCTGGCAGATTGTGGTGGAGCGTTATCCCGGGCTGGGAGAAAGCGTTGTGATTGGCACGGTGCCTTATGAGATTAAAGGATTTATCGGGTTCAGAAATTTTCTGATGACAGATGAGAAGGGAAACAGGCTGGCTTATGCCAATACCCTGTGGAGCCTTCTTGACACGCAGACGGGTAAGCCGGCAAAGCCTTTGGAAAAAATGCTGAAGGGATATGTACTGGAGCCGAAGCTGGAGATGGATTATGCCCCCAGAAGAATCGTAATTCCGGAAGGCGGGAAGACAGGAGAAGAGATACAGATAAGGGCACACCATCTGGACACCAACCACCATGTAAATAACGGCCAGTTTGTGAGGATCGCGCTGGACAGCCTTGGGAGAAATTATCCGGTGAGACAGCTTCGGGCGGAGTATAAGAAGCAGGTGGTGCTGGGGGATGTATTGATTCCTTATGAGGCTGACGCCGGGGATGGCAAATGCGTGGTGGCGCTTAAAGATAAGGACGGTACAGTCTGCTGTATCGTGGAGCTGCAGGAAGAGAGGAAGGATAGACGATGATTGAACTGGGGAAGAGGCAGGAGTTGTGGATTGTCAAAAAGGTTGATTTTGGAGTTTATCTTTCCTCTGAAAAAGAGGAGGATAAGGAGAAGGTATTGCTTCCGGGCAAAGAGGTACCTGAGAAGGCTGAGATCGGGGATAAGGTCAATGTTTTTATTTACCGGGATTCGAAAGACCGGATGATAGCCACCGTCAGACAGACAGAGTTTTCGGTGGGAGAGACAGCGGTGCTTACGGTGAAGGAGGTAGGAAGGATAGGTGCTTTTTTAGGCTGGGCGCTGGAGAAAGACCTTCTTTTGCCCTTTAAGGAGCAGACAAAAGCCCTGAAGGCGGGAGAAGAGTGCCTGGTTGCCCTGTATGTGGATAAGAGCGGGCGGCTTTGTACCACAATGAAGGTATATCCTTATCTGCGCACGGACAGTCCCTATCACAAAGACGACCGGGTAGAGGGCAGAGTTTATGAGACCAGCGAACGGTTCGGAACCTTTGTGGCGGTGGATGAGAAGTATTCCGCGCGGATTCCCAAAAGCGAGCCGGCAGAGGGACTTGCCATAGGAGATCAGGTGACTGCCCGGGTGACCGAGGTATTGGAGGACGGTAAGCTGACCTTAAGCCTTCGGGAAAAGGCCTATATTCAGATGGGCAGGGATGCAGAAGCCCTGCTAAAGCTGCTGGAAAGGGAGGGAGGGAGTCTTCCCTTTGGCGATAAGTCTGACCCGGAACTGATCAGGTTAAAAACCGGGATGAGCAAGAACGAGTTTAAAAGGGCAGCGGGAAATTTGTACAAACAGCGGCTGATCGCCATAGAGCCGGATGAAATAAGAAAGCTCTAACGACGGCGGCCTGACTACATGGATAGGAGTAAACGGTTATATGAATGGACGGAAAGCAAACCTGGCGTTTTTGATCACGACAATTTGCTATATAGGCCTGATTTATGTCCTGGCAAGATTTTTTCCTGCCGTTTCGGAAAGTCTGATTTTGAGCAATCTGCTCTGTGAGCTGGCGGTGATATTGCCTGTTATGTTTTTTACTGTTCTTTCGGGGGAAAAACTGAAATCCTTCCTGGGTTTTCACAAAATAAAAATAAGCACGGTGCTGATGATCGTGTTGTTTACTTTTTTGAGCTTGCCTGCGTTGTCCCTGTTTAATTTAATTTCACAGCTTTGGGTAGAAAATGAAGTGGCGGCAATGCTGGAGAGCCAGGGACAAATTTCTTTTGGGGCGTTGTTTTTGTCCGTGGGAGTGATCGCTCCGGTGTTTGAAGAGACTGCCTGCAGAGGATTTTATTATCGCGCCTATCAAAGGTCAGGGGGCGCGTTTAAGGCGTTGTTTTTATCGGCCCTTCTCTTTGCGCTGATGCATATGAATTTTAATCAGGCGGCTTATGCTTTCGTGATGGGAATGCTTGCGGTGCTGCTGGTGGAGGCCGCAGGGAGTCTGTGGGCCGGTATACTTTATCATGGTCTGATCAACGGAAGTCAGGCGCTGGTTATGTATGGCATTCTTCGGACAGACCCGGAATCGTACAGCTCGCAGGCGGCAGTGGTTACCAATGATATTCTGCTGTATGGGATTGCGGTTTATGTGGTACTGACGGCCATTGGCTTAACCCTTTCCTGGGCGGTTCTTGTGTGGATCAGTAATAACGAGGGAAGAAGAGGGAAGCTTATGCGGATCTGGAGGGAGAGAAAAGAACAGAGGGATAAGGTGGTTACCTTACCCCTGATCCTCTCCATACTCCTTTGTATAGGAGTTATGTCCGGCGTGCTGCTGTTGATTTTTATGAGATAAAAACTTATCAGATGAAAATATCAATATTGCCGCCAACGCCAGGATTTACAGATAATTCCATGGAATGCTCCATCATGCCGATGAGGCTTTCGCCTGAAACCTCAGAGCTTTCCAGAGCCTTATCAAGTACGGCGATCCCTACCTGATTGGTAAGCTGCACATTGGCAAGAGCCATAGACAATTCAGGTATGTTCATTTGACCACTCCTTTCCGGCATAATCAAAAAGCTTATCAGTTCTTATTATACAATATTTTGAAAAAAAGGGAAGACGGTAGATTTATTTATACATTTGTATTAAAATGAAAAAAGAAGGGTGTGGGAATGTTTGATCAATAAGCTGATCCGCAGAGCGGGATAGCGCTTGATGGGAAAGAGAGGGGCGAATGATTTCTAATCAGATATTACAGAATACAATCGAAGGACTTAAATCAATTGTCAGAGTAGATTTCTGTATTATGGATACGGATGGAAAGGAAGTAGCAACTACGATGGACGGTCTGTCCGGGCGGGGAACGGAGGCGGCAGATTTTGCCAAATCCCCGGCAGATTCCCAGGAAATACGGGGGTGTCAGTACTTTAAGATATTTGATGAACAGCAGCTTGAATATATCCTGGCTGCAGAGGGAACGGGAGAAGATGTCTATACAATAGGAAAAGTAGCGGCTTTTCAGATTCAAAATCTTCTGGTAGCATATAAGGAGCGCTTTGATAAGGATAATTTTATTAAAAACCTTTTGCTGGACAATCTCCTTTTGATTGATATTTACAGCCGGGCCAAGAAGCTTCACATACAGACTGACGTAAAGAGGATCGTGATGATCATCGAGACAGCGGACAGCAGGGACAATAATGTATTAGAGATTATGAGGGGATTTTACGGCAACAGCAGCAAGGATTTTGTTACGGCGGTAGACGAAAACAATGTCATTTTGGTGAAGGATTTGCTGGACAGCGAGGGAGGGCGGGACGTTTCCCCTGAAATCGAGAAGGTGGCGGCGAATGTGGAGGCCTTCCTTGCAAAGGAGGGAATGAAAGAGATACGCATCGCCTATGGCACGGTGGTGAAGGAGATCAAGGAAGTGAGCCGTTCCTACAAGGAAGCAAAAATGGCGATGGACGTAGGAAAGATTTTCTTTGACGAAAGAAATATTATCGCCTATAGCGAGCTGGGAATAGGCCGTCTGATCTATCAGCTTCCGATTCCGCTGTGCAAAATGTTCATCAAGGAGATTTTCGGCGGCAAAAGCCCGGATGATTTTGATGAGGAGACACTCATAACGATCAGTAAGTTTTTTGAAAACAGCCTGAATGTTTCCGAGACTTCCAGACAGTTGTTTATCCACAGGAATACATTGGTCTACAGGCTGGATAAGCTGCAAAAAAGCACGGGGCTGGATCTGCGGGTATTTGAGGATGCCATAACCTTCAGGATTGCCCTTATGGTAGTGAAATATATGAATTACATGGAAAGCTTTGAATATTAAAAGAAAGATACAGGTGGTGGACGATTTGGCGAGAAGTGATGTAAAAACCAAAAGAAGAAAGCGGCAGAACTTTGAGAACCATGAAATAATCACATTGAAAAACGTGAGCAAGGCATATGCCACAGGCGCGCCGGCGCTTAACGGAGTGGATTTACATATCAACAAAGGGGAATTTGTATTTATAGTAGGGGACAGCGGATCCGGTAAGTCAACCATGATCAAGCTTCTTTTGCGGGAGCTGGTTCCCTCATCCGGCGAGATTAACGTGATGGGATATGACCTGGTACGCATCCGTCACAGGAAAATACCGAAATTCAGAAGGAATCTTGGCATTGTATTTCAGGATTTCCGTCTGCTCAAAGACAGAAATGTGTATGAAAATGTGGCTTTTGCCCAGAGAATCATACAGGTGTCAAATAAAGAGATCAAAAGGAATGTACCCAGCATACTGGCGACCGTAGGCCTGGCGGGCAAGTATAAGGCAAAGCCCAAACAGCTTTCCGGAGGGGAACAGCAGAGGGTGGCCATTGCCAGGGCGCTGGTGAACCGTCCTACTATTTTACTTGCGGACGAGCCTACCGGAAATCTGGATCCCAAGAATTCCTGGGAAATTATGAAGCTGCTTGAGCAGATTAACGAAAACGGGACGACGGTGCTGGTGGTGACGCACAACCGCGAGATCGTCAATGCCATGCAAAAGAGAGTGGTTACAATGAAGAAGGGCGTTATCGTCAGCGACGAAGAAAAGGGTGGATATATCGATGAGGATTAGTACATTTTTTTATACTATCAGACAGGGGATTATCAATATTTTCAGAAACAAGTGGTTCTCGCTGGCATCGATTGCCACCATAGGCGCCTGCCTGTTTTTGTTCGGTCTCTTTTACTCAATTATCATGAATTTTCAGAATATTGTGAAAACGGCGCAGGAGGGAATCTGTGTCACGGTGCTGTTCGATGAAGGTGTGAGCCTGGAAAGAATGGAAGAGATCGGAGCCATGATCGAGAGGCGTCCGGAGGTATCGCGGATTAATTTTAAGTCGGCGGATGAAGCATGGGAAGAGTTTAAGGGAGATTACCTGAAGGGATACGAGGATGGTTTCCTGGAAAACCCGCTGATCGGATCGGACAGCTATGAGGTTTATCTTGACGACGTATCCATGCAGCCTGCCCTGGTGACCTACCTGGAAGGGGTGGAAGGGGTCAGAGAGGTGAACAGATCCGAGATTACGGCGACTACGCTTACCGGTGTCAATGCCCTGGTGGCATATATTTCTGTGGGAATCATTGTCATTCTATTTGCGGTATCTATTTTCCTGATCAGCAACACGGTAACAATCGGGATTTCCGTCAGAAAAGAGGAAATTGCGATTATGAAATATATCGGCGCCACGGATTTTTTTGTCCGCTCTCCATTCGTGATTGAGGGGATGATGATCGGGGTGATCGGGTCGCTGATTCCGGTTGGGATTATCTATGTTCTTTATAACAAGATTATTGAATATATTATGATAAAATTTTCCATTTTAACGCGATTGTTAGCCTTTTTACCCGTAGAAACAATTTTCAAGACACTCCTTCCCGCTTCTGTCATTTTGGGTGTGGGAATCGGTTTTCTGGGCAGTATCGTTACCGTAAGAAAGCATTTGAGAGTGTAAGGGTTGGAAGATATGAAACGTTGGAATAGAGTATTGTCTATAGCGCTGGGACTTTTGCTTGTCTTTGGAGTCTGCGCGAAATATGAAACGGTTACCTATGCCAGTGAACTGACGAATGACAGTATCAAGGAAAAGGAAGCGGAGATCAACAGGGCAAAGGAAGAAAAGAAGGCTCTGCAGAGCGGGCTGACCGATGTTCAGGCGCTGAAAAAGCAGTTGGAAGCCTCAAAGGCGGAGCTGGCCGGCTATGTGGAAGAGCTGGATGCCAACTTAACCAATATCCAGGAAAAGATCAACGAGCTCAAAGAGATGATTACTCAGAAGGAAGAAGAGATCGAGCAGAAGGGGATCGAGCTGGAGGAAGCTATTTCCGTGCAGCAGCAGCAGTACGAAGCCATGAAAACCCGGATCAAGTTTATGTATGAAAAGGGCGATACCATGTACCTGGAGCTTATTCTGGGATCAGAGAGTTTCGGGGATATGCTTAATAAAGCAGAGTATATCGAGAAGCTTTCGGCCTACGACAGGAAAAAGCTGGACGAATACGTAGCTTATGCGCAATACGTAGGTCTTTGTAAGGAAGAGCTGGAGGAAGAAAAGGACGTTTTGAGCAAGGCACAGGAAGCGGTGGAGGAGGAGGAAGCCTCCTTAAACGCCCTGATTGCCGAAAAGGAACAGGAAATTTATAAGGTATCCTCAGACATTCAGAGTCAGGAAGCAGCCATCAGGGAATATGAGGCGGAGATTGCCGCTCAGACCAGTACCATCAAGACATTGGAGGCTGCCGTTGCGGAGGAACGCAAAAAACTGGCGGAGGAGCAGAGGCGCAAGTACGACGGGGGTGTCTTTACCTTCCCGGTAGCGTCCTATACCAGGATTTCGGAGGAGTATGGAAACAGGATTCATCCGATTTTGAAGGTTCCTCAGTTTCACAATGGAATTGACATTGCGGCTCCCGGGGGAACGGCGATTTATGCCGCCTATAACGGAAAAGTAGTGGCGGCGGACTACAGCAGTTCCATGGGGAATTATGTTATGATAGATCATGGGGACAGTTTGTATACGGTTTATATGCATGCTTCTGCCTTGTACGTTTCCAAAGGCGCGGAGGTGTCCAAGGGACAGAAAATAGCCGCTGTGGGCAGCACCGGCCGCTCAACAGGAAATCATCTGCATTTCAGCGTGCGTTTGAACGGAAGCTATACAAGCCCGTGGAATTATCTGCGGTAAAGAACACGTCTTACCGTCCCGGGACGGTAAGCTTGATGTTTCCCATAAGAGAAGCCGGGAAAGAGAAACGGAAAAACAGATAGGAGAGATTGTCAGTGGAGAGATCAGAAGAGGTAGTAAGCGGATTACCGGCAGAAGCAGAAGGTACGGGCGGGGAAGAGGAAAAAAGGCTTCGCTCCAGATACTTCCGAAACGGAGTCATTATGGGAGTGCTGAGCGCACTTCTGATTTTGACCGGGGTGTATGCCGGAGGGATGACATACCGGCTCCTAAAGCTTCGTGAGACCGCCAGCAATACTGCCGCCGGCAGTGAGGAAAGCAGTGTGGTCAGTACAGATACCATCCAGAAGATGAAAACCTTAGAGGATGCCATCGGAAAATATTTCTTTTATGAAGACGAGGTATCTTCACAGGAGCTTCAGGACGGTATTTATAAAGGAATGATAAACGCTCTGGGTGATCCTTATTCCGAATATTACTCCAGGGAGGAACTGGAGGAGGCGGTAAACAGCAATCAGGGCATCTCTTATGGGATCGGCGCTTATATCTCCATGAGCAAGCAGATGAATCTGGCCATGATCAACGGCGTTATGGAGGAGTCTCCGGCTTTGGAGGCAGGGCTTAAGGAAGGGGATATTATTTATGAGGTGGACGGGGAGTCCACCCAGGGAATGAGCCTGACCCAGGTGGTAAACCGTGTAAAGGGACGGGAAGGAACCACGGTGCGCTTGTCGATTTACCGGGAGGGAGAGAATGATTTCCTTGATTTTGAGATCGAAAGGGGAAAGCAGATTGAAACCACCACCGTGGAGAGCGGTATGCTGGAAAATACAAATAATATTGGTTATCTGCGGATCCGTGAGTTTGACGGCGTGACGGTGGATCAGTATACGGAAGCCATGGCGGTGCTGAAGGAATATGATATGAAAGGGCTGGTGCTCGACCTGCGCAGCAATCCCGGAGGCGATTTGACGGCGGTGGTGGATATAGCCGGAAAGATACTGCCTAAAGGGCTGATCGTCTACACAGAGGACAAAAATGGCAACCGGACGGAGTATGTAAGGGATGATAAGGAAGAGCTTGACATTCCGCTGGTGGTGCTGGTGAATGAATATTCAGCCAGCGCATCGGAAATTCTGGCAGGGGCGATTCAGGATTACAATAAGGGAACCCTGATCGGAACCACCACTTTTGGGAAAGGCATTGTACAGAAGATACACAGGCTGGACGACGGCACTGCCGTGAAGCTGACGATCAGCGCATACTTCACGCCTTCAGGGAGAAATATCCACGGGATTGGTATCGAGCCTGATATTGAGCTGGAGTATGACGAGGAAGGCAGTGAGGAAAAAGGAATCGATAACCAGGTAGAAAAGGCAATCGAAATCCTGGAAGGTAAAATACAATAAGAAACGGATGGTCTGCCCGGCGCAGGCCATCCGTTTCTTATGAATAAGCTTAATCTTTTTTGACAAAGTGCAGCAGGACGCTGCCATAGTCGCCCCGGAGCATTTCCTGAAGGTATCCGGCATTCATCAGCATTTCCCCGGAAAATACCTGGTCAGTTCCCTCCAGCCGATAGGTTGCTTTGGGGTCAAGGCCTTCTAACCGTAAGCGTCTTGATTTTCGCATCACCTCAAAACGGGCCTGGACATAGGTGACAAGGCTTTCGCTCCTGTCAGGGCTTACCACCTGCCAGCAGTCATACATATTATTTTCACGGTAGGAGGCAAGGCGGTAGTAGTCGCCCTCCCGAACCAGATCATTGTATTTATGGTATTCCTGATTGAAAGCGGTGGCCTTTTTCTTTTCCTCTTCGGTCAGCTTGGTGAGATCCAGTTCATAGCCAAAGGTTCCGGCCAAAGCTACATGGGCTCTTGTCTCCATGGGTGTGGTGCGGCCTACGGAATGGTTGGGGCATGCGCAGATATGGGCTCCCATGGTACTGAGGGGGTAGAGAAGAGCAGTACCCTCCTGGATGGAAAGGCGCTCGATGGGATCCATGTCATCCGAGGTCCAAATCTGGGGGCTGTAGTAAAGCATTCCGGCATCAAAACGTCCGCCGCCGCCGGAGCAGTTTTCAAGCAGCAAATCCGGGAATTCCTGCAGAAGCCTTTCCTGCATCTGGTATAACCCCAATACGTAGCGGTGTGAAAATTCTCCCATATGTTCGCTGTCTAAGGCAAAGCTGCCAATATCCGTGATCTGCCGGTTCATGTCCCATTTCACATATTCAATATTTGCACTGCGCAGAATCCGGGCAACGCTCTCATAAATATAATCAACGACCTCCTGCCGGGTAATATCCAGCACATACTGGAATCTTCCCATGCTGATCTCCCTGCCCGGCACCTGGATGGCCCAATCGGGATGGGCGCGGTAGAGATCGGAATCGGGAGAGATCATCTCCGGCTCAAACCAGAGGCCAAATTTCAGCCCTTCACCGTTAATGCGTTCTACCAGAGCTTTCAGCCCGCCCTTAAGCTTTTCCTCATTGACCAGCCAGTCTCCGAGAGCGCACTCGTCATTTGCCCTTTTACCGAACCAGCCGTCGTCCAATACCAGCATTTCAATTCCGGCTTTTTTTGCTTCTTTTGCGATGGCAACCAGCTTGTCGTCATCAAAATCAAAATAAGTGGCTTCCCAGTTGTTTACAAGGATGGGACGCTTAGTATGCAGGTATTTGCTGCGGATCAGGTGATTTCTGTACAAATTATGGAAGGAGCGGGTCATGGCTCCAAGGCCTTTGTCGGAATAGGTCATTACCGCCTCGGGGGTTTCAAATTGCTCGCCCGGATTTAAAACCCACTCAAAGGTATCGGGATGCATCCCCAGGCTCATCCGTATGCCGTCCTGATGGTCTAACTCTGTCTCCGCGATGAAGTTGCCGGAATAAACAAAATTCATGGCATAAACCTCACCCTCCTTCTGGCTGGTTCCGGCCGTGGTAAGAGCCATAAAGGGCTGTACCTGATGGCTGGTCTCTCCTCTTAAGGAGGACACAATATGTTTTCCGAGCGTTACCCTGCGGGAGGCGATATGGCGTTCTCTCGCCCAGGTTCCATGAAGGGTGATGAGATCAAAGCCCTCGTCATCCATATCCAGGCAGGCGCTCAGGATTTTTTCAAGATACAGCTTTTGTGATCCGCTGTTTACAGCCACAACGCTTCGGGCAATGACGTCAGAGTCCTCAAAAATACTGTAGCGAAGCAGGATTTTCAGCCCAAGGAGCCGATCGGCCAGAGTGATAACAAGCGTCTGGGCTTTCCCGCCGGACGCTTTCCCTTCAAAAGTGGCCGGCATATTGGCAATGGCCGGCTTTCCGTCTATGATTTCGTAGCCCTCATAGGTCAATTCACAGACCCTGTGTCCGCTTTCGCTCCGCACCTGCAGGCAGGTATCCCTGAAATCTCCCGTGCCCCATACCGGGTATTCAAAACTGAAACGATCCATGAGGCCGATTTTATCTTTCACAAGAGCATGCTCCGCATCTTTCCCTTCCGGCATACGCAGCAGATAAAGGCCGTTGCAGTCGTCCATCTTTTTTCCGTAATACATATGGCCGAGATACTGATCCCTGGCCACCCCCATCAAATAGGTGGTGTTCGGTGTGTTAAGCTGAAAGATTTTCTTTTCTTCATTTACCTTAATTCCCATTGTATTTCCCTCCGTAACTGTCTAAATTGGGATTGTGCCAAAAATTTTGCAATTTGATCTATTATACTTTATACTTGGAAATAGAACAGCATTTCTTGTTTCTTGTTATTGTATTTATGTTGCTTTTGCTAAATAATTGAAAAGGAGTTTTTTATGCAGTTATCTGGCGTTCGGGGGAATACGTCTATTTCACTTCCCGTCCGGATTTTTTTCAGCGGCCATGAGCAGACGGCGCCCTCCCACGCCTGCGGGCCGGGGGTGTGGCCGCATTATTTATTACATTATGTGCTTGCCGGGGAAGGCGCTTTTACCAGCGGAGGGCGTACCTGGCATCTAAAGGCGGGCGACGGCTTTTTGATTATACCCGGCGTGGTTTCCAGCTACAGGGCCAGCGAGGAGAAGCCCTGGGAATACTGCTGGATCGGGTTTGACGGAAGGGATGCCAAAAATACATTGAGTACCTGCGGGGTAAACGCAGATAATCCGGTGTTCTTTGCAGGTTCTCTCCGGCAGAAAGAAGAAAAGCCGAGGGAGGAGGAGCCGGAAAAAAAGGATATGGGAATTGGCGGAGTGTTGCTTTCTATCAATGATGTGCTGCACGAAGAGCCCGAAAACGTATATCTGCATCTTTCCTTACTCTACCGTTTTTTTGCATTGCTTCAGCCGGGAAGCATTACAGGCAATAAGGATTCGACAGGGTATTTACAGAAAGCCATAGATTATATACAGAATAATTACGCTTATGATATAAAAATCCGGGATGTGGCCCGCTATGTGGGGATTGACCGAACCTATCTGTATAAGCTGTTCTGTCAGGAGCTCGGCACGTCTCCTCAGCAGTATCTGATCAGTTACCGCCTTTCCGTTGCAAAGCAGATGCTGACCACCACCAGCCTCAGAGTGTCGGAGGTGGCCAATTCCTGCGGTTTTGTGGACAGTACCTCCTTTTGTCATCAGTTCCGCAGTCAGTTTTTGATGACTCCCTCTCAGTTCCGCAAGGCGCCGGGGGGATCGCCGGTGTAGGGGAGCGTCCCCTTACAAAATTGATTTCCGGTATTCCAGGGGAGTCATGCCCATGGTTTCCTGAAAAACTCTGTTAAAGCTCCGCTGGCTGTTAAAGCCCGCATCCTCCCACACGTCGGTAAGGGGCTGTCTGGTGGAGCGGATAAGCTGTAAGGCATATTCCAGCCGGATACGGTTTAAATACCCGCGGAAGTTCATGTGCAGCCGGGAAGAAAAAATATGAGAGAGATAATATTTGTTGATATGCAGCTCCCTTGCCAGCACTTCCAGAGTAAGGGGCTCCTGAAAATGTTCCATAACATAGTGGACCAGGCGGTGAATGAGTTCCATGCTCTCCGGCTGGTTTTCTTTTTGGAGAGATAAGAGGGGCATGATATTCGCCAGTAAAACCTGGATCCAGGCGCTGCAAAGGGGAATGTCGCCGGAGGAAGCGTATAATCGCTCAAAGGCAAGGGGCACATCCGGGTGCAGGCTCCTGGCAGACAAAAAAGGGGTAGAGGGGCTGTATTCCTGAAGGGAGTGCAGGTAGGAACCGGCCAGCGTACTGCCGAAAATGAGAAGCCAGCTCAGGGAACCGCCGGGGGAATGGTAGCTGTGTATTTTCTGAGGAAAAATGACGGCACAGTCACCCTCCTTCAGTTCTCTGGATTCTCCCATTATGTTTACCCGGATACGCCCCTGGCGGACAAAAAGGATTTCCGTGTGGCCGTGCAGATGTTCGGGAAATTCCATATTCAAAGAAGAGGAAATCTGCAGGGGGGCGTCCTTGTTTTCATAGAAAGGATTCATATGGGCATACCTCCTTAATATAACAATTTTTGGCCAAAAATACGGGTAATATGACAATCATTATAGAGCAGGATGTGCTATGATGCAATTACCAAAAAAAGTAATGAACCAAGGGAAAAGGAGAAGGTTACTATGGAAAGACAAAAAAAGGTTCTGATTTTTCAGGGCGGCTGGGATGGCCATGAGCCCGCACAGGTGGCAGCAAGATTTGCCCGGATCATGGAGAAGCACGGGTATGTATGTGAAATTCATGGGGATCAGGAGGCGCTGCTTGATGCAGGGCATCTGATGGAGATGGATTTGATCATACCCTGCTGGACTATGGGAAGCATCCTGCAAAAGGCCAGGGAAAATATCGTAAAGGCAGTGGCTGCCGGCTGCGGCCTGGCGGGCTGTCACGGCGGTATGTGCGATGCTTTTCGGGAGGACGTGGAGTGGCAGTTTATGACGGGCGGACAGTGGGTCAGCCATCCGGGGGGAGACGGCGTGCGCTATCAGGTAAATATCCGCCATGGCTCGAGCCCCATCGTGGAGGGAATCGAGGACTTCGAGGTCTGCAGCGAGCATTATTATCTGCATGTGGATCCGGCGGTTGAGGTTTTGGCAACGACCAGATTTCCGGCAGTGCCCTATTATCATATTTCCAATAAACAGGTGGATATGCCGGTGGCCTGGACGAAGTTCTGGGGAAACGGCAGGGTATTTTATAATTCCCTGGGACATCACGATGATGTGTTTGAAAAGTTCCCGCAGGCGCAGAAGCTGATGGAGCAGGGGATGTGCTGGGCGGCAGAGGGAAAGCAATACGCCCTGGATCATAAGCTGACCACAGAACGGTTTGAAAATACTGCCAAGATGTACTGATCATAAAGGTCTGAACAGGAGGGAATGTCATATGGATAAGGTAAAAGTGGGAATTCTGGGTTTAGGAGCGATCAGCGGAATCTACCTTAAAAATCTCACGGAATTATTTCGAGAGGTAGAGGTGGAGGGAGTCTATGATCTGGTTCCGGAAAAAATCGAGACGGCAAAAAAAGAATATGGAATTGCAAAAGGCTACTCTTCCATGAAAGAGCTTTTGGAGGATCCGGCAATTGAGATTGTATTAAATCTCACAAGACCCTTTGAGCATTATGAGACTACCAAGGCGGCATTGATTGCCGGGAAGCATGTTTACAGTGAAAAACCTTTGGCTGCCACCTATGATGAGGGGAAGGAGCTTGCCGCACTGGCCATGGAAAGAGGGCTGCTGCTCGGAGGCGCGCCGGATACCTTTTTAGGGGCGGGGATCCAGACCTGCCGGAAGCTGATCGACGATGGCTTTATCGGACGTCCCATCGGCGGATGCGCCAGGATGATCTGCCACGGCCATGAAAGCTGGCACCCGGCGCCGGAGTTTTATTATCAATTCGGGGGCGGGCCCATGATGGATATGGGGCCTTACTATCTGACTGCTCTGGTGAACATGCTTGGCAGAGTGCGGGGGCTTACCGGCATCACCTCCAAAAGTTTTGAGACGCGCACCGTTACCAGCAAGCCGCACTATGGACAGACGGTGCAGGTGGAGGTTCCCACCCACGTGAACGGAATTCTTCAGTTTGAGGAGGGCGCGGTGGTCACCATCACTACCACCTTTGATGTCTACTATGATAATTCCGCCTGTCTGGAAATATACGGAACAAGGGGGACGCTTAAGATTCCGGATCCCAATACATTTGGAGGAGAGGTGCTTCTGCTTCGTCCCGAGGAAGGGGTTTTTAAGGAGATTCCCCTGGTATTTGACTACCAGGAAAACAGCCGGGGGCTGGGCCTTGCGGATATGGCAAAAGCGCTGCGTACAGGCAGAGGCTTAAGGGCGGGCTGTGAGCAGACCCTGCACGTGCTGGAAATTATGACGGCCTTTGAGAAGAGCTGTAAGGAAGGACGGTTTGCCGTACTTGAAAGCCCTTATAAGCGGGGGTACGCTATGGTGAATGAGGGAATTTCGGGGCTTCTGGATTAAAAATAACATATTTTCAACGCGATAATCCTTTTCTGTGGTATACTTGGTAGTGATTTACACAGGAAAGGATTATTTTTATGGAAAACGCGATTGTAACCCTGAAAAAGGGAGAAGGCCGCACGGTAAAAGCAGGCGGCATGTGGATATATGACAATGAGATCGAAAGCGTTATGGGATCTTTTACGAATGGCGGCATTGTGACGGTGCATGATTTTGACGGCTACCCTTTGGGAAAGGGATTCATGAATCAGGATTCCAAAATCAGGATCCGTCTCCTGACAAGAAATGTCCGCCAGGAGATCGACAGAGACTTTTTGCGCCAAAGGGTGAGGGATGCCTGGGAGTACCGCAAAAGGACGGTGGACGTAAGGAGCTGCCGGGTGATCTTCGGGGAAGCGGACTTTTTGCCGGGGCTGGTGGTGGACAAGTTTGCGGATGTGCTGGTGGTGGAATCGCTGGCTCTTGGAATTGACCTCTTTAAGGAAACCATTGTGGAGCTCTTAAAGGAGGAGCTTTTTAAGGACGGCATTTCCATAAAAGGGGTCTATGAGCGCAGCGATGCCAAGGTCCGGCAGAAAGAAGGCATGGAGCGGGTGAAGGGCTTTTTGGGGGAATCCTTTGCAACCGATGTGGAAATAGAGGAAAACGGGGTGAGGTATCTTGTGGATGTCAAAGAAGGGCAGAAAACCGGCTTTTTTCTTGACCAGAAATATAACCGCCTGGCAATTCAGAAGCTCTGCCGGGGCGCCAGAGTGCTGGACTGCTTCACCCACACAGGCTCCTTCGCCTTAAATGCCGCGATCTCCGGAGCCAGGGAGGTGATCGGCGTGGACGCCTCTGAAACGGCGGTAGGGCAGGCCCGGAAAAACGCGGCCTTAAACGGAGTGGAGGACAGGGCAGAGTTTTGGTGCCGGGATGTTTTTGAGCTGCTGCCGGAGCTGGAAAGGAAGGGAGAGAAATTTGATGTGGTGATTCTGGATCCCCCGGCCTTTGCCAAATCCCGCAATTCCGTGAAAAATGCGGTGAAGGGTTACCGGGAGATCAATCTCCGGGCCATGAAGCTGGTAAAGGACGGCGGTTTTCTGGCTACCTGCTCCTGCTCCCATTTCATGACTTATGAGCTTTTTACCCAGACCCTGCAGCAGGCGGCAGGAAACGCCCATAAGAGATTAAGACAGGTGGAGTTTCGTACCCAGGCACCGGATCATCCGATTTTGTGGGCGGCGCAGGAGTCTTATTATCTTAAGTTTTATATTCTGCAGATTTGTGAGGAGAAATAAGGAGAAAACCATGATAATAGAAGCCAACGCTCTGGCAAAGGACTATGTAATCAATGTGAAGGGAAAAGGCTTAAAGGGCATGGCGAAGTCCCTGTTTCATTCCGAGAAGAAGCTTGTTCATGCGGTACAGGATGTGGATTTGAAGATAGATGAGGGGGAACTGGTGGGATACATCGGCCCCAACGGGGCAGGCAAATCAACCACCATCAAGATGCTTTCGGGAATTCTGGCTCCTACAGGGGGAAGCGTGAGGGTATGCGGTATCGACCCGCAGAAAAAGAGGATTCAAAATGCCCTGAACGTGGGTGCGGTTTTTGGGCAGAAGACGCAGATGTGGTGGGACTTGCCGGTACAGGAGACATTTGAGCTGCTTCGGAGAATGTATAACATACCCAAAGAACAGTACCGAAGGAACATAGACGAGTTCATGGACTATCTGGATATGAGCTCTTTTGTGGAACAGCCGGTACGGCAATTATCGTTGGGACAGAGGATGCGTGCGGAGATTGCGGCGTCTCTGTTACATAATCCCAGGGTGCTGTTTCTTGACGAACCCACCATAGGGCTTGATGTTAATGTGAAGGTAAGCATGAGGCAGTTTGTGAAGAAGATCAACAAAGAGCGGGGGGTTACGATTTTGCTGACGACTCATGATCTGCAGGACATTGAAGAGCTGGCGGAAAGGATTGTAGTGATCAACCATGGTCAGGTGGGCTTCGACGGCTCCATGAACGAGCTGGCAAAGAAATATGCAGACGGCAAAAGGAGCGTCAGTTTTACCCTGCGGCAGGACATACCGGAGATCATACTGCCTGAGGGGATGGCAGGACATTCTATTGTGGAACGGGAGGGCCTGCATGTGAAGATCAGACATGACAGTCACGTGGATTCTTCCGATCTGATCGCAGGCCTGGTGCAGAAGTATGCGCTGATGGATATTGACATCAAAGGGCCGCAGATCGAGGATGTGGTCATGGAGGTATATAAGTCATGAAAAGGACTCTGGAAAGGTATTATGCGCTTTTCTCCGCAAACCTGCAGGAGGCCATGGTGTACCGCTTCGCATTTTTTACCAATTTTTTAGCGGAGGTGGTGAAAACCATAGTCATGCTGGAGGTGTGGATGGCGGTGTACAGACAGCGCAGTACGGTGGCCGGATTTGACTATTCCATGATGGTTACTTATCTGCTGGTTTCCCAGGCCGTCAACAACGTTTATGGCTTTCGGAATGACGCGGAGCGTCCCATCAGCGAGAAGATCCGGAAGGGAACCATTGTCTTTGATCTGCTCCGGCCTGTGAAATTTGTAAACGCCCGTCTCGCCGAGAATGTGGGGCAGACCATTCTGCAGGTGTTTTTTGCCATCCTTGCCCTGCTTGGATTTCGGGTATTTCTCCCGGAGCTTTCGGGGCCGCCCTCTCTCTTCTGTGGGCTGATGTTTGCCGTCAGTGTCAGCGTAGGATTTTTCATCATGTTTTCCGTATCGGTCATGAGCGGCCTGCTGGCGTTCTGGCTGATGAACAACTGGGGACTGCGCAGCGCAAAGACAGCCATCGTGAATTTTTTCAGCGGCGCTCTGGTGCCCATTGCGGTGCTTCCCGGATGGCTGCAGAAAATTGTGAATATGCTTCCGTTTAAGAATATCGTCTATGTTCCCACTATGATCTATATGGGACAGTACGACAGGAGAGAGACATTTGCTTATATTGGGATACAGATATTCTGGGCTGCAGTAATGTGGCTGGCAGCAAAGGGGCTGTTTTATCTGGCGATAAGGAGGGTGAGCATCAATGGGGGCTGAACGTCTGTGGTTCTATCTTCGGCTGTATCCGTATTGCGTGGTCAGGAGCATACAGGCAAAGATGTCCTATAAGAGCGATTTTATTTTGGGGGTGACGGCATCGATCCTGATGCAGTCCCTGGGCTTTGTGTTTGTATGGGCGATTTTTCAGGGAATTCCTGAGATGAACGGCTGGAATTTCTATCAGATGGTATTCGTGTACGGCATGTCGGCGGCCGCTCTTGGGCTGAATGAGTTTTTGTTTGCAGGCACATGGAGGGTAAAAATGCATATCCATCAGGGAACCTTGGACCGTATCCTGCTCCGGCCTGTGGGCACCCTGTTTTCTGTGCTGACAGACGATGTGGGGCTGCATGGGCTTGGCTCCGTACTGTTCGGGTTGGCTGTTTGCATTGTGTCTTTTAGCAGGCTGCATATGGCGCTTTCGCTGGGGAAAATACTATTCTGGACGGCGGCTGTGGTTTGCGGCTCGCTTTTGTTTTTTGCGGTGAATCTGATATGTGCCGCGCTGGCTTTTTGGGTGACGGACAGCACCAGCGTAATGATCCTGACCCAGAATATTTCGGAATTTGGCAAATATCCCATGGTGATCTATGGGAGGAAATTACAGATGCTCTTAACGTATGCGGTTCCCTTTGGGTTCGCCGGATATTACCCTTCCGCCTTTCTTCTTGGGATGGACAACGGCCTGATCTATTGGCTTGGCCCCCTGGCGGCCGCTGCGGTGGCAGTGACCGCTGCGGGATTATTCTGGAAATTTGCTCTGGGCAGATATCAAAGCGCGGGAGGCTGAGGACGGCCCGAAGCAACGCTCCAAAAGACATAGCCTAAAAAACTCCGGCTGCCTCGAACACGATACCGCAGAGGACGCCCACAGCGTAAAGCAGCAGAGTGACTCTGATATTTTCTTTTATATTATCGTTTACCCTGTAAAGAACTAGAAGCCCTACGCCGGAGCCCGCCAGCAGTCCGGCGAGCATGGATCCTGCGCCCAGCATTCCCGACAAGTACAGTCTGGTCAGAAGCACGGAGGAGGCACAGTTGGGAATCAGACCGATCAGGCCTGCAAAAAGCGGCCCCAGGATGGCCCTGCCGGTAAGAAAGGCCTCCAGTCTGTCTTCTCCTGCAAATGCTACCAGGAGGTTCAGCAGGAAAGAAATTACAAGAATAAACAGGAAGACCTGGAGGGTATGGCTGAGGGCGGAGGAAAGAAAATTTCCTTCCCCGCAATGGCAGTGGTGATGGTCGCACATCTGCTCTATGCGCAGCTCCTCCCGGTCTTTGCCCCTGCGCCTGCGGCAGAACAGATCTGTCAGAAAACCTGCGCAGACGCCGATTACCGCCTTGACTGCCAGGATTTTAAGGATTGTGCCTGCAGGGGCCTGCTCGGAAATCAGCACAGGAAGCATTTCATCGGAGGTGGATAAAAATACTGCAAGCAATGTTCCCAGGGTAATGACTCTGCCCGCATACAGGTTGGATGCCGCTGTAGAAAAACCGCATTGGGGAAGCATTCCCAAAAGGCCCCCCAGGGCAGGGCCCCATTTCCCGGATTTTTTCATAAGCAGCCGGGATTTTTCGCCGGTTCTGTGCTCGATATATTCCATGACCAGATAGGTGATGAAAAGGAACGGAAGCAGTTTAAGCGCATCCGTCAGGGTATCCTGTATAACGGGCAGTATCATGTTGATTTACTCCTCCTGCTCTTCATTAAACTCAGCGTCAGTTCCGGTTTCCCGGAATTTTTGTCAACCCAGCTTCTCGTGGAAAAATTCCGCGATCCGCTGCCAGATTTCTTGCTGAAAAAACTGCCGGTCGGCATGGTCGGCCCCTTCGATCGCCACCAGCGTTACATCGCAGCCCAGTTCGTCCAGCTTATCGTGCAGTAGTTCTCCCTGGGCGAAGGGAACCGTATGGTCGTCCATACCGTGGATGATCATAAACGGAGGTGCATCCTTGGATACATAGGATACGGGACAGACCTTTGCAATTTCCTCCTGATGGAGCATGACATTCATTCCCGTAAGAAGAGATTCCGGGGAAGCCGCCGCCTCCAGGGGGGAGGGATAGGGGAATGTGGCCACGTCCGTGGGCGGATACCAGGGACATGCCGCCTGTACTTTGCTGGATTGCTCCGGATAACTCCCGGCATCATAGGCAGGGTCATCTGCCAGCGCAGCCATGGCCGTGAGATGGCCGCCGGCGGATTCGCCCATTACGCCGATATGTTCGGAGTCAATCCGGTAGCGCTTGCTGTGCGCGCGCAGATAACGTATGGCGGATTTAATGTCCATAAGCTGGGCGGGAAAGAGGGCTTCGTTGCTGGTGCGGTATTCCGCACTTGCCACCACGAAGCCCTGCCGGGCAAGTCCGGCCAGGTAGGGCAGATGAGCGGAACGGTCCATCTGCAGCCATGCGCCGCCGCAGATCCACACAATGCAGGGGTAAGTCTTTTCGGAATCCTCCGGATAGATGATGTCCATCTTTAAATCCCTCCTGGTATGTCCGAACCAGGCGTCTGTCTGTGAAAAGGCAACGCCTGTTGCGGCATAATAAGTCGGTTCCGTCACTGGAATACTGATTTTTTCACGCATAGAATGTTTCCTCCTGTTCTTGTTTCCTGGTCAAGGCAAGTCCTCGAAACGGGACAGGCATTTGATGAAATAGCTGCCTTGAAAATAGGATTTGTACAAAAAAAGCACCATCCCCAAGGCTCATACGTCCTCAAAAATGGTACTCGCGTGCGCCTTCAGGGGCTCGAACCCTGGACACCCTGATTAAGAGTCAGGTGCTCTACCAACTGAGCTAAAGGCGCGAAAGATTTATCATCTAATTCATTTACAACGCGAAACCTATTATAGTATAATGTCTTTTAGTTTGCAAGTGTTTTTTTGAAAATTTTTAAGAAAAAATAAATTTTTCACAGAAATGCTTCCGGGACTGCCGGAAGCGGGAGGCATAACAATGATATTTGACACACACGCCCATTATGATGATGAGGCGTTTGACGAGGACAGAGGAGCGCTGCTTGGCGGTATGCCGGAAAAGGGAGTAGACTATATTGTGGATGTGGGGGCCAGTATGGAGTCCTGCCGGAAGGTGCTTGCGCTGACAGAGGAATATCCTTTTATCTATGGTGCGGTTGGAGTCCATCCCTCGGAGACGGAGAACCTTACGGAGGGGGATATACAATGGCTGAAAGAGAAAGCGGCGGATTCCAAGGTGGTGGCCATCGGGGAGATCGGTCTTGACTATCACTGGCCCACGCCGGACAGGGAGATCCAGAAAAAGTGGTTTGAGAGACAGCTTGCCCTGGCCCGGGAAACGGACCTTCCCGTTATTATTCATTCCCGGGATGCGGCTAAGGATACCCTGGATATTTTAAAGGATTGGCAGGGGCAAAAGACGAAGGGGGTCATCCATTGCTTCGCTTACACGAAGGAGACGGCCAGGGAGTATCTTGACATGGATTATTATTTCGGGATAGGAGGAGTGCTCACCTTCAAAAATGCCAGAAGGCTTTTGGAGACGGCGGAATATCTTCCGCTGGAACGTATTTTGCTGGAGACGGACTGTCCCTACCTTGCGCCGGAGCCATATCGGGGAAGGAGGAATCAATCCGCATATATTGATCTTGTGGCCGAAAGACTGGCGCAGATCAAGGGGATCACGAAAGAAAAGGTGCTGGCACAGACACTGCAGAACGGGCTGGATTTTTACTCCATAAGTAAAGAGAGGAAGGAGAACACGGATGGCATATCTGGGGACGCCCACGGCAACGGCGGAAATCATTAAAAAATACGGGTTTAGTTTTCAGAAAAAGTACGGACAGAATTTTCTCATCGATGCAAATATCCTGAAAAAAATCGTTTCCTCGGCAGGCATTACCAAAAGAGACTGTGTCATAGAGATCGGTCCCGGAATTGGCGCGCTGACCCAGCATCTGGCGGAGAATGCCAGGCAGGTAATCGCGGTGGAGATCGATAAAAAGCTGATTCCTATATTGGAAGAAACCCTTTCGGATTATGACAATGTGATTGTTTTGAACGAAGATATTTTGAAGGTGGATATGGAAGAGCTGGCAAAAGAAAAAAATGACGGACAGGCGCTCAAGGTGGCGGCCAATCTTCCTTACTATATTACCACGCCCATTATTATGGGGCTGTTTGAAGGCCGGGCGCCGATTTCGGATATGACAGTCATGGTTCAGAAGGAAGTGGCGCAGCGGATGCAGGCAGGCCCCGGCAGCAAAGATTATGGTATGTTAAGCCTGGCAGTGCAGTACTATGCCGTGCCGGAAATCGTCATGAATGTCCCGCCCTCCTGTTTTATGCCAAGGCCCGGTGTGGGGAGCAGCGTCATCCGCCTGAGCAGACGAGGCGAAAGGCCGGTGGAGGCGGCGGATGAAAGGTTTCTTTTTTCCGTGATTCGGGCAGCCTTTAACCAGAGGAGAAAAACCCTGGCAAATGCAGTTGCCAACGCATCGCCGCTTACAGACGATAAGGGAAGAGAGGTTTTTCTGACCAGAGAGGATGTGCAGGATGCGCTTGATCAGATGGGACTTGACAGAACAATAAGGGGAGAGGCCCTTACATTGGAGCAATTTGCCGAATTTTCCCGAAATTGTATTTTACATACCAAAAATCATATGGTAAACTAAACAGATGATAATAGGATAATTATGCCTTAAAAAAGATATAGAGGTGGCTACCTTGGATAAATATGAATACAAAGTGCGGGTGGATGAAATAAAATCACTGATTTCCGAAGGAAAATACGCGGATGCCGTGAAAGTGGCGGATTCCATCGACTGGCGCAGGGTCAAGAGTACCATGATGCTGTGTACCATCAGCGATTTATATAAAATCAACAGAAGATATGAGGACAGCAGGGACATTCTTCTGCTTGCTTACGAGAGGCATGCGGGAGGAAGGCTGATTGTTTATTCGCTGTGCGAATTGTCCATCAAGCTGGGCGAGTACGTGCAGGCCCTGGAATACTACAAAGAATTCGTGCATCTGGCGCCCAAGGACAGCGGAAGGTATGTGCTGCAGTATAAATTATACGAGGCGCAGGAGGTAAGCCTGGAAGAGCGGATTGAGGTGCTGGAGGAGCTTAAAAAGCGGGATTACCGTGAGAAATGGGCTTATGAGCTTGCATATCTTTATCACAGGGTAGGCCTGGCCTCGAAGTGTGTGGAAGAATGTAATGAGATGGCGCTGTGGTTCGGAGAGGGGCGTTATGTGGTAAAGGCCCTGGAGCTTAAGATGCTCCATGAGCCTTTAAGCGAGGAGCAGCAGACGAAATATGAGCAGATGAAACAAGGAGGCGGTTTTATTACTTCTGATTTTGCTGCAGATCAGAAAGCCATCCAGGAGGCTGCCGAAAAGGAAACGGAAGAGGAAGAGGATGATGAGTTCAGCCTGGAGGAGAATATCCTCACAGACGATACCCAGGAGGTACCGGGGAAGGATGAACTTGATATACAAGTAAAAACAGTGGATGTAAGCCAATATAATACCTTGAATCTCCAGAAGGAACTGGCGGAAAGCATGAAAGAAATTTTAGACGACCATAAGAGGCCTGAGGCCCCAAATGAGCCGCCTGCAAAAGCCGATCAGGGGGCTGAACCCGTAAGGCAGGAAACCGTAAGCAATCAGAAGACTCAGATATACGAACCGGTAAACGGACTGGACGATCATGCCGGTTCTGAAAAGAAGGTTCAGGCGACAAAGACAGCGCCCCGGCTCAGGCCGCAGAATTTTGCCGGAAGCAATTCCAATGAGGAGGTTTTTTTCGGAAACACGGAAGAGGTCAATATCCAGGACGTAGTTTTTGAGTTAGAGCAGAAAAACGGGTCGAAAACCCTGTTTACGCCCATCGGAGAATCGGAGCTGCAAAAGGAGGAGGAGAGAAAGGAACCTCCTGCAAGCACGGATTCGGCGCTCAGCAATACCGGAGTGATCAGGACCTTTCATAAGCCCTCGGGATATGACAATATGCTGACCCAGGAATATGACGGACAGCTTTCCCTGGTTGTTCCCGAGCAGGACAAGGTGGAGAAACAGATTACCGGGCAGCTCAGCATCGAGGATATTATGGCTGAGTGGGAAAAAATGAAGCAGGACAATGAGCGCAAGCGGATGGAAGATATCCGCAAACGGGTTCAGCAGCAGACAGACACGCTTTTTGCAGATTTTGACGAGTCCACCAGGTCCGGGCTTTTAGAGGAATTAGAAAAAGCCATGGTGACGGCCGCCATGAAAGAAGAAAAGCTGAAGATTGCCAAAGAGCGTCTCGGGCTTTTAAAGACGGTGGACGGAGCCAAAAATAAAAAATCCCAGTCCCTGAAAAAGGAGGAGACTCAATTCCCGGAGGAGAAAGAGGAAGAGACGGCGGCAGAGGCGGCAAAGGAAGAGCCTGCGCCCGAGAAGGAAAAGGAGGAACCGCCAAAGGCAGAATCACTCTGGACCAGGGAAAACCTTACTTTGGAAGAGCTTGAGGAAAAGCTCTGGCAGGAAGCGGAGGCCGAGATGGAAGGAAACGCAGAGGGGGATTATGGTGAGGAGGAAGATGGGAAGGCTTCCCGGGAGGAAGAGACGGCAGATGCAGAACAGCAGATGTCTGACGAACTAGAAACAGGAAAACAAAACGCTGCGGAGGGCTCTCCGGAAACGGAAGAGGGCGAGGATAAGCATGCGGTCAGGGAAATGACCGGCAGTGAAAGAGAGTTGTTTGCTCCGTTTATCCACCACAAGCGGACAAGAAGACAGATTGTGGAAACAATTGACAATATCAGCATGGCGTCATTTACCGGAAATGTGATTATTACCGGGGAGGAAGGGACGGGAACCATTGCCCTTGCAAAGCTGCTTGTGAAGGAAGTACAGCTTTCCGACAGTAATTTTTCCGGCAAGGTTGCTAAAATTTCCGGAAGCACCATGAACAGGAAGGATGTGGCCTCCACCTTAGGAAAGCTTTCCGGCGGGGCATTGATTGTGGAAGCGGCATCTTTCATGAAGAAGGCGGCGGTAGAGCAGCTTTTGAAGGCGCTGAATCAGGAAGGAAAGGGGTTGATCGTTTTACTGGAGGATACGAAGGCCGCAATGGAGGAGTTTCTGGCGACGTATCCGGAATTATTAAATACATTTAACCTGAGAGTGGATGTGGAGGCGTTAGATGACCAGACGCTTGTCAGATATGCGAGAAAATATGCCCTTGAGCAGGAATATGCCATTGATGAGCTTGGGGTTTTGGCGCTGCATACAAGAATTGCAGATATGCAGACCAGCGATCATGAGGTCACTCTGGCGGAAATAGAAGAACTTGTGGACGAGGCGATTTATTATGCGGACAAAAAGACGCCGAAGCATTTCTTTGACGTCCTTCTCGGAAAAAGATATGACGAGGAGGATATGATCGTTCTCAGGGAAAATGATTTTATGCATTATTAAATTGGGGGTTTAGAGCAATGAAAGAAAAAAGGACAGAAGGGGAAGTTTTTATTTCGGAGGCAGACCAGTACTTGTTTGCCCAGGGGACGCACTATGACATTTACAAGAAGCTGGGAGCCCATCCCAGCATTCAGGACGGAGAGAAAGGAATGTTTTTCGGCGTCTGGGCGCCCAATGCCGCCAGCGTCCATGTGGTCGGGACGTTTAACGGATGGAACGAAGCGGCCCATCCGATGAAGAAGCTGGGAGAGGGAGGGATTCACACCGCCTTTATTCCGGGGGTGGGAGTCCATGAGCTGTATAAATTTCTGATTACCACTCCGGAAGGGGAAAAGCTTTATAAGGCAGATCCCTTTGCCAACAGCGCGGAGCTGCGTCCGGGGACGGCCTCAAGGACTGTGGATATTTCGGGCTTTGAGTGGTCGGACGATGTCTGGATGAAGGAGCGCAGCGGCAAGGATTACAATAAAGAGCCTCTTGCCATTTATGAATGCCATATCGGTTCCTGGATGTGCCATCCCAGGCCGGAGGAAAAAAGATTTTACAATTACAGGGAGTTCGCGGACAGAATCGTAGAGTACTTAAAGGAAATGAAGTATACTCATGTGGAGCTGATGGGTATTGCGGAGCATCCCTTTGACGGTTCCTGGGGGTATCAGGTGACGGGATATTATGCGCCTACCTCACGCTACGGAGAACCGGAGGACTTCATGTATCTTGTGAATAAACTCCACAAAAATAAGATCGGCGTGATCCTGGATTGGGTACCGGCCCATTTTGCCACGGACGCCCACGGGCTGGGGCGGTTTGACGGCCGGTGTGTTTTTGAGCATCCCGACCCGCGCAAGGGTGAGCATCCGGACTGGGGAACCAAAATTTTTAACTATGGCAAGACAGAGGTGAAAAATTTCCTGATTGCCAATGTGCTGTTCTGGATTAAAGAATTCCATGTGGACGGCATCCGTGTGGATGCGGTGGCCTCCATGCTTTATCTGGATTACGGCAAGAAGGAAGGGCAGTGGGTGCCAAATAAATACGGCGGGAACAAGAATCTGGAGGCGATTGAATTTTTCAAGCATCTGAATTCCGTAGTGCTCGGCACCTATCCGGGCTTTTTGACCATAGCGGAGGAATCCACTGCCTGGCCCAAGGTAACGGCCAGGGTAGAGGAGGACGGCCTTGGATTTTCCTTTAAGTGGAATATGGGATGGATGCATGACTTCTGCGAGTACATGAAGCTGGATCCTTATTTCAGGAAAGATAACCACTATGCCATGACTTTTGCCATGTCCTATAATGAATACGAAAATTATATCCTGCCGCTTTCCCATGACGAGGTAGTACATCTGAAATGCTCCATGCTGAACAAGATGCCGGGCTATCAGGTAGATAAATACGCGAATCTGCGCTGCGGCTATACTTACATGTTTGGCCATGCCGGGAAAAAGCTTCTGTTCATGGGACAGGACTTCGGGCAGGAGAGAGAGTGGAGCGAGGAGCGGGAGCTTGACTGGTTTTTGCTTGGAGAAAACCTGAACAAAGGCCTTCACGAATATATGAAGGAGCTCTTAAAGATTTACCGGAAGTATCCGTGTATGTATGAGTTTGATAACTGCTGGGACGGATTTGAGTGGCTCAACTGCGACGATAAGGACAGGAGCACCTACAGCTTTTTCAGAAAGACGGCCAGCGGCAGGAATAACCTGTTATTTATCATTAATATGACCCCGATTACATGGGAAAAATATAAGCTGGGGGTACCCAAAAAGAAAAAATACAAACTGCTTTTGAACAGCGCAGAAGAGCGGTTCGGCGGAGCCGGAGGAGTGATTCCGAAAGAGATTACGGCCGTGAAGGGTCAGTGCGATTACAGGGATTACAGTATTACTCTGGATTTGCCCGCTTACACTGCCGCCATATTTGTTTTTTGAGTACAGTTAAGAAAAAGAAAAGATATGCCGAAATAAAGGGTGAATGTGAGAGCATTCGCCCTTTTCAGATAATAAATTCTTTGATCGGGAATAGAAGTTACGGAATGTGAGGATGTATGAATGTTTTGGTGGAGGGTGTCGAGACGAGAGGCGCCCATGAATATGTAAATGCAGGCAGGGAGACAATTTCATATCGGGCCCCGCAGGGATCTGCCCCGGCAGGCAAAAGCGGGTTTGTATTGGACATTTCTGGCACAGTTATGGATAACAGCGCGTATGCAGGTCATGGACGGACCGCAGAAGAACTGATACGGCAGATCGGGCAGGAGGATGTGACCGCCCGCCGTAACTATATGGCGGTGATGTCCAATTCTGTGTCGGACGAGGATTTTGCCAGGCTCCAAAAGGAAGGCTTTCATCCCGGAAGTACGGATATAGAGACTGTGGTTACCATTGTGGACGAAATTAAGGTTGCCCTTGCCAAAGGCGGGACAGAGATTGCGGGCTATACGGACACTGTAGACGATGAGGTTCTTAAGGATATTACGGGCAGCGAGGCCTTTGCAAACGAACTGAAAAGGCAGTTTGCCGAAAAAGACATCCCTCTTACCCAGGAAAATATTGCCGCCGTAACGGAGGCGTGGAAGCTGCTTACTCAGGCAGGCGAGCCTACGGAAAGCAGTGTAAAATATATGGTAGAAAATGACCTTGCCCCTGCGCCGGAGAACCTGTATACCGCGAAATATTCTGCGGCCGGCGCCGCAGGCCGCCAGGGCAGAGGATATTACGAGGCAGGATCGGTAGCCGGGTATTATGCCAAGAAGCCGGAGGAGATTGATTTTGACAGGCTGCGGCCTCAGATGGAGCGGGTGATTGAACAGGCCGGGTATCGGGTAAATGAGGAAAATCTGAAGGATGCAGAGTGGCTGGTGGAGAAGGGAATTCCTCTGAATGAAGAAACCTTTTCCCTTTTAAAGGACATCAGAAGCCATCATTTCCCGGTATCTCTGGAGGACTTCATGTCGTCCGCCGCCTGTGCTTTGGCAGACGGAACACATCCGGCCAGGGCGGATTTATGCCGGAGGGAAACTTATGT
Source organism: uncultured Lachnospiraceae bacterium (assembly GCA_910579425.1). Lineage (GTDB taxonomy): Bacteria > Bacillota > Clostridia > Lachnospirales > Lachnospiraceae > Suilimivivens. Next base: position 85,867 of record CAJTVL010000003.1, read on the forward strand.
GGAGCAGGCGGCGGCGATCGCAGAGCAGACCGCAGGGCTTGCAGATGAGGCGGCAGATATTGTTCTTGCAAGAGATCTGCCTCTTACCCTGAAAAATCTTCTGGCGGTTCAAAATGAACTGACCGCTCCGAAAGAGAGAAACGGTCAGGACAAAGCAGGCTCCCGGCAGGGAAGCGCCCAGGGCCAAGCTGTTCCGGAGCAGACAGATCTTCCGGAAAATCTGCGGGGGCGCAGGCTTTTGGAAGAGGTCAGACTGACCATGACGGTGGAAGCCAATTTAAAGCTCTTGCGGCGGGGGTTTCAAATCGATACGGCTCCTTTGGAAAAGCTGATTGAAAAGCTTCGGGAGGCAGAGAACAGCTATGTCAGAGCGCTGACCGGAGAAGTGGATGAGACAGGGGCCAGGCAGAAGGCTTCCCTGTATGAGGAAACCCTTGATGTTTTGCAGGGAATACGCTTTGCGCCGGCTGCTATCGTGGCGAAGGTATCAGGGTCAGAGACTTTAAAAGATGTATATGAACATGGCAGCAGAGAACGTCTCGCCTATGAAAAGGCAGGACAGGATTATGAGGCTATGATGACACAGCCCCGCAGGGATATGGGGGATTCTATACAAAAAGCATTCCGGAATGTAGACGATATTCTTGAGAGCATGAAACTGGAGACTTCGGAGGAAAACCGAAGGGCAGTCCGAATTCTGGGATATAACAACCTGGAAGTTACAGAAGAAAATATAGCGCAGATCAAGGAAAAGGATGAACTGCTCAGGGATGTGGTCGGACAGATGGACCCGGGACGGGTTTTAAATATGATTCGAGAGGGAATAAACCCTCTGATTATGCCTCTGGAGGAGTTGGGAAATTACTTTAACCGACAGGAGCAGGATCCCCCGGAGCAGATGGAATCCTACAGCCGTTTCCTTTATAAGCTGGAGAAGCAAAAGGGGATTACGGAAGAAGAACGAAGCGCTTACATAGGTATTTACAGGCTGGTACGCCAGATTGAAAAGGCGGATGACGCGGCGGTGGGCGCTCTCTGGCAGACGGGGGCCGAGTTTACCCTGGGGAATCTTTTAAGCGCTCTGCGCAGCAGTAAGCGGGGGAAGATGGATTATTCGGTGGACGAGAGGTTTGGCGGCGTGGACGCTAAGGAAACCCACCGGGAGAGTATCAGCAGTCAGATTGCCAAAGGCTTTGCCGCCGATGCCGCTTTGGATCAGCAGGCGCTGGAACAGCTTTTGGAGGAAGCCGGAGATGAGCAGGCGGGAAGGGAATTTGACCATATGCTGTATGAACAGATCCGCAGCACCATGAAGTCCGAGGAGGATGTACTAAGGCATCTTTCCGACTATGAACAGCCGGTTACGGCGGATCATCTTCTGGCGGCAGAGGCTTTCCTTAAAAATCCCGGGGGGATCTGGAAAGAATTCAACCGGCTCAGAAGAAAGGAGCCGGAAGAGGCGGAGCGTTCAGAGGAAGTTTCGGAGAGTTTTCTGGAGGAAGCCGGGGAGGAGGTTATTCAGGCTCTGGAGGACAGAGATAAGGCCCGGAGCGCCTATGAGGGCCTGCAGGAGCGGCTTCAGAGTATGGTGGAAAGGATGGCCTTTTCCGCACAGAATAAGGCGCTGGATGTAAAGGCCATGAGTACCCTTTATAAGCAGTTTGCCTTTATGGGCAGTATGGCCCGGGAGGAGAACTACGAGATTCCGGCCAACATAGACGGGCATCTGACCTCCATCAATCTGAAGATTGTGCATACCGCGCAACAGGAGAGCAGGGCCACGGTTACTTTTGAAACCCAGGCGCTTGGGAAGACGGCGGCAGAGTTTAAGCTTACAGGCCAGGAGATAGAAGGCTTCTGTGTCTGCAGCAGGGAGGAAGCAGCCGGACTTCTCAGAGAAGGTCAGGGGCTTTTGGAGAAGAAGCTTGGAGAAGAAGAGCTTAAGGCAGGCGGCATTTATTTTGCGGCGGGAGAAAAACTGGATCTGGCAGAGTTCTCCCTGAAAGAAACCTCATTAAGAAACGCTTCCGATAAAAATAACAGAGCACAAAGGGACGCCGATTGCAGGCTGCTTTACAGGACAGCCAGAGCATTTATAGGATATGTCCGGGAGATGTCCGCAGGTGACGTGAGCGGAACAGAGTGAAAGAAAGGAAATAGGGAAGATGAGAATTAATTACAATGTATCAGCAGTGGTTGCCAACAATTATTTAAATAAGTCTGACAATAAGCTGCAGGCATCTATGGCAAGGCTCTCCTCAGGGCTTAAGATTGTCAATGCCAAGGACAATCCGGCGGGGCTGGCTATGGCAAAGCGTATGAATGCCCAGATTGAAGGTCTGGATCAGGCAACCCAGAATTCCAATGACGGAATTTCCGTGATGCAGATTGCAGACGGGGCTTTGTCGGAGATTCACGAAATGCTTCAGAGGATCAACGAGCTTGCGGTGAAGTCAAGTACGGGAACCCTGACGGACGACGACAGGGAGATTATCAATCAGGAAGTGGAGCAGCTTACCCAGGAGATCGACAGGACGGCTGCGGAGGTAGAATTTAACGGCCAGAAGCTTTTGGACGGCTCCTTTGACTTAAACGCCTATACGGATAATCTGGATGTGAAGGTGGCTTATTACAGCGACGAGATGAAGAGCGGGGATTATTCTATCGAGACGTTGGATGTATCCTTTGATAATAACGGCAAAATTGACGGAGTGAGTAAGGTTTCTATTCCCGGTGTGTTGGAATATGATGTAAATGACCCGGCTGCTTCCAATGCAACGGTTGAGTGGGACGGCAATATCGTTTCCATAAAGGGGAACCAGGGGACGGAGATTAAGCTTGAGGTGAAGGACGGTTATACGAAGCCCACGGCTGCCGCGCCGGTCAATGTTCAGATACCGGGCTTCGGGTCTTTGGATATGCAGATCGGTTCCAACGAGGGCCAGCAGCTTGCCGCCCGGATTCCCAAGGTATCCACAGAACTGATGGGGATTTCCACCATTGATCTCACGACACAGACAGGAGCCCAGGAAACCATCGAAAAGGTAAAAGGAGCCATTCAGTATGTTTCTTCCGTGCGCAGCCGCCTCGGAGCCTATGAGAACCGCCTGGACCATACGGTCAATAACCTTGATATTATCCACGAAAACGTAACGGCTGCCTATTCCCGCATTATGGATACGGATATGGCGGAGGAAATGACGGAATATACCACCCTTCAGGTACTCTCTCAGGCCAGCACCTCCATTCTGGCTCAGGCAAACGAGAGGCCGGCCCAGGTGCTGCAGCTTTTGCAATAAAATTTCAAAAGGGGATATAAGCAATGACGAAGGAATTAAAGCAGGAGTATACGCTTAGAATCACCCAGGCAAATAAAACACAATTGGCAGTGATTCTTTACGAGATGACCATCACCTATCTGGAAGAAGCCTCCCGGGCTTATGACGAGGGGGATACCGCATCTTTTAAGGACAGTATCCGGAAGGCAAGGGGATGCATCAAGGAGTTAATCGCTTCTCTGCACTTTGAATATGAACCGGCCAGAAATTTACTGCAGCTGTATGTGTTTGCCAATCAGGAGCTGACCAGGGCAAGAGTGCGGAACAGCAAAAAGGAGCTTGACCATGTAAAAGGGATGATGGAAAAGCTCCATGAAGCTTATGAAAAAATTGCGGCGGCGGACACTTCCGCCCCTGTGATGGCCAACACTCAGACCGTATATGCGGGCCTCACCTATGGAAAGAACTCTCTGACGGAAAATCTAGCCAATCAGGGAAGTGAGAGAGGCTTCCGGATTTAAGGAAGCAGAATGCGTATTTTCTTCAGGCAGCGGGATTAAAGCCGCTGCCTGTTCCATTAAAAACTTGTAGCGTTTTAAAACAGAATTTACTTCGTAGATATAACAATCAATCAAATCCGGCTCAACCACATTGTCGAAACCGGCGTAGGCAACTTCCAGAGCCCGTTTCGTCTTTTCCAGATCGGAGAGCAGAGCATTGCGTTCGATTTCTTTTTCTGACAGGGCTCGGTTTTCGCGGGAGCTTTGACTAAAATACATTTTCATAGCGTTCCTCATTTCCAGCGGGTCGTCTTATTACATCATATTCCGTTATTATCCAATAATTACCTTTTGTTATTGAGTATAAACAAAAAATTTCCATTTATTCCGGTATATGGCAAAATAGTTGGACATATATTAAAGAAACGGAAGGAAAAATTTAAGCGGCGCGGGAAGGGGAGAGGTATTGTATGGAAAATAATATGGGAGTGTATTTTATCATAGGAGCGCTGGTTTTGGTTTTGCTCATCGGTGCAATGAAAAACCGGGGAGAGTGGATTGTGAATTTTGTGCTTCGCGGGGTGCTTGGCATGATGTCGATCTATTTTGTCAATCTCATGTTTGCAAATTCCATGCCCGGTATGAAGCTGGGCTATAACCCAATCACCTTTTTGACATCCGGAATCCTTGGATTTCCGGGCGTTGCAATGCTTTATGGGATCAATTTTTATATGTTATTGTGAAATAGTACCAAACTTGAAAAACTTGCCATTTTCTACTGGACAATCCTTTTCTTTTTCTATATAATTCATTCTACAAACAGAACGTTCTGATGTATCAGTTTAGCAGGAACCTCTGCAGAGCAGAAGGGACTTGCTTCTACATTCACTTTAAGTTCATTTGGAAGGAATCCTTCCGAAAACCAACTTGAATCAATCAGCACCTGAAATTTGTTTTTAGTCGGAAAGGGGGTTATTTTGGACAAAAGAATCCTTGCGATTTTTGATGGCGAGGAGAGTTATGCCTATCGGCTTATGGAGTTTATCAGTGAGAAGAGGAATCTGCCCTTTCGGGTTTATGTCTTTACTGATAAAAAGAAGTTTTACTCCTGTGCCAAAACAGAGGACATAGAGTGTCTTCTCGTCTCAGAAAGTGTTTACGGACAGGAAGTGGAAGTCCTAAAAATACCACACATCATTATTCTCAGTGAGAACGGAGAAAATCTGAACAAAGCTCTGCATCACATCAATAAGTATCAGTCCTGTGAAAATATTCTCCACGAGGTTATGGAATATTATACGGAAAAATCGGAAGCCGTGCCTACAGCCCTGCGCACAGGTATTCGGAAAATGCAGATTATCGGAATTTATACCCCGATAGGGAGGTGTCTGCAGACCACATTTTCACTGACGCTGGGCCAGATGCTGGCCAGACGTTTTAAAACCCTGTATCTGAATTTTGAGGTTTACTCCGGGTTTTCGCGTCTGCTCAGCAGGACCTTTGACAGCGATATTTCAGATCTCATGTACTATTTTGCCTGTGCCCGCGAAAAGCTGGCCTGCCGGATGGAGAGTATGGTGGAGACGGTGAACGGGCTGGATTTTATCCCGCCCGCTGAAATTTATCAGAACCTGGCGGGGATCAGGGGAAGCCAGTGGATGGATTTATTTCAGGAAATTGAAAAGAGCAGCGAATACGAATATCTGATCCTGGATCTGACAGACAGCATTATGGATCTGTGGGAGGTTTTGAAGGGGTGCGATCACATCTATACCATTTCCAGGGACGATGGGATGGCAATGGCAAAGATAGAGCAGTATGAAAAGGTATTAGAGCAAATGGAGTATGGGGAAATTACTGCCAGGACAACGAGATGGAAGCTTCCTGTTTTTAAACAGCTTCCCCGTCAGATGGAAGAACTGACCTACGGCGAACTGGCAAAATACATTAAGACTAAGGTTTTTCCGGATTTGCTCAGGGAGGAGCCGGATGAATAACAATAACGGGAAAAGCCTGCAGGAAATCATTATCGGGAGGCTGGATCTGTCCAGGGAAATGACAGAGGAGGAAATTAGGGAGCTGATCGACGAGCAGATCAGACAGGAGAGCAAGAAGCGCAATCTGGAGGTGATGGCCAGAGAGCAGCTTCGGCGGGAAATTTTTCATTCGATCAGACAGCTTGGAATTTTACAGGAATTAATTGAAAATCCCGAAATTACGGAAATTATGGTAAACGGAACCGAGGGTATTTTTATTGAGAAGGGCGGAAGATTAAAAAGGCTGGAAATTTGCTTTGATTCCAAGGAAAAGCTCAGGCAGGTTATCTGGCAGATCACCGCAGGCTGCAACAGAGTGGTAAACGAGGCGTCGCCCATTGTGGACGCCAGGCTGCCTGACGGGGCCAGGGTAAATGTGGTACTGGATCCGGTTGCGATCAATGGGCCGATCCTCACAATCAGGAGATTTCCCCCTAAGCCCATTACCATGGAACAGCTTCTGGCCATGGGTGCCCTTACGGGGGAGTGCAGAGACCAGCTAAAGGAGCTGGTAAAGGCAGGGTGCAATATTCTGGTGAGCGGGGGCACTGGTTCCGGAAAAACCACATTTCTGAATGTCCTTTCCGGGTTTATTCCACAGACGGAGCGGGTAATCACGATCGAGGACAGCGCAGAACTGCAGATCAGGAATATTCCCAATCTCGTCAGCCTGGAAACCAGAAACGCCAATGTGGAAGGGTGTAAGGAAATTACCATCAGGGATCTGATAAAGGCATCCCTGCGGATGAGGCCGGATCGGATCATCGTGGGAGAGGTGAGGGGAAAGGAAGCGGTGGATATGCTGCAAAGCGTCAATGTGGGACACAGCGCCATGACAACGGTACATGCAAACAGTGTCCGGGATGTGGTCAGCCGTCTGGAAACCATGGTGCTTATGGGGATGGATATGCCTCTTTCGGCAATACGTAAGCAGGTTGCCTCCGGTTTCGGCTTAATGATTCATCTGGGAAGGCTTAAGGACGGAAGCAGGAGAATCCTGGAAATTGCACAGCCGATTGGATTTGCGGAGGGGGAGGTCCTTATGCGTACGATTTATCGGTTTGAGAGTGTGGGAGTCTCGGAGGATGGAAAGATACAGGGCGAACTGAGAAAGGCAGGAGAGCTTGCGCATGAAAAAAGAAAATGAGCTTCTGCCGGTGACCCGGGCGGAAAGAAGGCTTTTAATCGTAAAAAGCATAGGAATCGTTATTCTGTTGGATTATTTTTTCTATCAATCCCTTTGGGCGCTGGTGCCTTTATCTGCCGTGGGGTATCTGTATTACCGTATGGAGGAAGGGGCGCTGTGGCAAAAAAAGAAAGAACAGGCAAGAGAACAGTTTAAGGAATTGCTGCTGCTGGTGTCTGCCGGACAAAAAGCCGGATTTTCGGCAGAAAACGCCTTTCTGTCCGGTTATGGGGATATGAAAGCGCTCTATGGCAGGGACAGCAGCGTATGCAGGATTATCCAGATGCTGAAGTCGGGCAGAGAAAATAATATCCCCTTTCCGAAGCTGTGGAAGCAGATTGGGAATAAGCTGGAGATTCCGGAAGTCCGGGAGTTCGCCCAGGTTTATGAGATTTCTCATGAAAGCAGCGGAAATATTGCCTCGCTGATGGAAAAGACGGCGGCTATTATTATTCATAAGATTGAGACGGAGAAAGAAATTGCCGTTTTGCTCAGCGCCAGAAGACTGGAACAGAGGATAATGAATCTCATGCCGTTTCTGATTATGCTCTATATCGGACTGACCTCGCCCGGGTATTTTAAGGGGCTGTACCATTCTTTTTTGGGGGTGTTGATTATGAGTGCCTGCCTTTTGGTTTATCTGGGGGCTTACGCATTATCGGAAAAAATAGTTTCTATAGGCATTTAAAAATTTTTAGACAGGCAGGAGGTATCAGAATGAGAAGTCCGATCCTTTCTTTTGCAGAAATAATTTATAGAAGAACGAAACCGTCGGCGGGCAGGAAAAAGAATCCTCAGATATGCAGAGCCTTGTCACAGCTTTATTCCTCGGAAAATATGGAAAAGGCCTATGAGCACTTTCAGACAAAAAGGCTGGCATCCCTGCTCAGTGTCGTAATGATTGGGGTGATGTCTGCAGTACTCCTTCCCCTGTGCAGCCGGGGAGAAGAGAGGCTGGCGGACGGGGGGCGTCTGATCAGAAATGAATGGGGCGCAGGGGATTACAGGGTGAAGCTGCAGGTGCAGACAAAAGCCTGGAGCAGGGAAATTCCTTATCTGGTACAGGAAAGGGAATTGTCAGAGGAGGAAAGAGATGAACTGTTTGAGGAACTTTCCGTAATTCTGCCCGACCTGATCAAAGGAAATAATTTGGATTTATCCGCAGTAACCGGCGATTTGAATCTGACGTCGTCGGTGGAAGGATATCCCTTTCGTCTGGCCTGGAGCAGTGAAAACGGTGAGATAGTCGATCGAAGCGGAAGGGTAAACAGAACCGGAATCGGCGGGGAAGGGGAGAGGGTCAGGCTGTCCGTAAAAATTTCTTACGGGGAGAGCAGCGTTAATTACAGTTACGACGTATTCCTTCTGCCGGAGGAACTGAGCGAAGAAGAAAGATTTTTCAGAGGGCTGGAGAAAGAACTGCGGGACAGGGAGCAGGAGCAGAGAAGTGAAAAGGAGCTGACGCTTCCGGAGCGCCTGCAGGGGGAAGCTTTGAGCTGGGAAGAGACGGACGGGGCAGTGGGGCAGACAAGATGGCTTTTGCTTTTGCTGACACTGCTCTGCGGAGTTTTGGTCTGCAAAGGAGCCGAAAATGACCTGAAACAAAAATGTAAAAGGAGAAGCAGGGAGCTGCTTGCGGATTATCCGGAGTTTGTCAGTAAATTAAGGCTTTATTTATCGGCCGGGCTCACGGTCAAAAATGCATTATTCCGCATGTCGTCGGATTATTTCGGGCAGCAGGCAAAGGGCAAAGAACACTATCTGTATAAAGAAATAAAGCTTGCCTGTCATCAGCTTCAAAACGGAATGTCAGAAGAGCAGGTTTATCAGGATTTTGGCAGGCGATGCGGACAGATGCGCTACAGGAGGCTGAGCTTTTTGCTTTCGGTTCATTTGAAACAGGGAAATCAGCAGCTTCTTATGCTTTTGTCCCAGGAGGCGGACAGCGCCCAGGAGGACAGGATGAGCATGGCAAGAAAAGCCGGGGAGGAGGCAGGAACCAAGTTGCTTCTTCCTATGATGCTCATGATGGTGGTGGCTATGATTTTGGTGCTTTTGCCGGCCTACATAAATTTTGGCAGTATATAAAAAAGGAATAAATTAGGTATGAAGTATACCGGAATGGAGGAAAAATGAGAAAAAATAAGAACGGAAAATTGAGAACAAATAATTGCGGAATGGGAACGGTGGAGATGATTTTGATTATCGTAGTGCTGATCGGGCTGGTGCTGATCTTTAAAACCCAGATTCAGGAGCTTGCGGGAACAATTTTTGAAAAGATCTCGGCGGACAGTTCCGCAATCCTTGCCTGATGAAAGGATATTTGACCGTATTTCTGGCATTATCACTTTCTTTTATGACAGGATTTGTGCTGCTGTTAACGGGAAATGCAGTCAGGAATGCGGGAAAGGTCAGGCTGGAATGTGCGGCAGATACAGGGATGAACGCAGTGTTGTCAGAGTTTCACAGAGAGCTTTTCGAGAGATATGGGCTGATTTACGTGGATGCCTCCTATCTGGAAAGGAAGCCGGAAATCAGTAATGTGGAAAACAGACTGAGGTACTATGTGGAGGAAAACACATCGGAACTGCTTGGGGGAAGAAATTCCCCCTGGGGGAATCTGAAAATTGCAGGGACGCATGTTTTGTCTTTTGAGACGGCAGCAGCAGATAAGGGAGCTTCCATGCGGAATCAGGCTGTCTGCTATGCGCAGGACTGCGGCCTTGGGGGAAGCGAGAGAGAAATCCTGGAACAGATGGATGAGATACACGCCCTGGAAAGGGCGGACCCTATGGAGCATTGGATAGGGATTATGGAGCAGCTTGCAGGAATGGAGCTGCCTATGATTCAAAATGAAAAAGGGGATTGGGAGGAGGTTCCGCTTTCCAATCCCGCAGACTGGGTGTTTGGGCTTGCAGGAAGCGATATTCTTTATCTGGCAAGAGTAGATGCCGGGTATATCAGCCCGGCAAAGGTCAATCTGCAAAAGTATATCTCCCACAGGCAGAAGGAAAATACGGCCGGTATCGGGAGAGAGTACAGAGGAGAGGATGATCTGTTTCTCTCTTATCTGTATGACACAATGGGGTGCTTTGGGAATGGAAAGGAAGGCGCGCTTCTATCCTGCCAGTTGGAATATCTAGCCCACGGAAAGGACTCTGACTTTGAAAATATGAAAAGCACGGCAGCGAAGCTTTTAAAATGGCGCTTTGCGGATAATGCTTCCCGCGCTTTGGCCGACGGCGATCTGCGATCCCAGGCGCTGGCGGCGGCGGAACAATTGCTGGCCGTGATCTTAAAGGCGGAGTTTAAACAGCCTGTAGCGGAAAGTATTTTGTATGCCTGCGCTTTTCTTGAGAGCGTTGGCGATGTCAGAGCCCTTTACCGGGGAGGAGCCGTTCCTCTTAGAAAGTCCGGACACCATATGTCGGTATCCCATGTGCTGGATGGCAGCCTTTATCAGAGTGAGGGCGGCAGCGGCCTGACTTATCGGCAATATCTTGCAGGGATGATTATGCTGCTTGGGGAAGAAACTTTAAATTTCCGTGCAATGGATATTATGGAAATGGATATTCGATTTGGCGACGGCAATGAAAATTTTTGTATGGATTGGTGTATAGAAAGGCTGGAAGCGCAGATTGTAGGGAGAGGAAGCGCAGCCGACAGATATGTTCTGAGGCGAAAGTATGGCTATTTCTAAATTTTACAGGATAAAGGACTGCGGAAAAAAGGAAAAGCACTCTCTTTTCCAGGAGGATAAAAAAATATGGTAAAAATCCCTTCTCTCAAAGAAGCAAAAAACAATATAAATACGTTTTGTAAGAGAGTGCTTTTTCTTTCTTCTAAAAAGCCGGTGGCGGGCATGGCGCTGGAGGGTTCTTTGGCGCTTCCGATCTTCCTGTTTTTCATGATGACAGTACTGCTTGGCCTGGAAGCGGTTCGGTTTCAATCCAATGTGCAGGAAGCGCTGCACCAGGCCGGAAACAGGCGTGCCTGCTCGGAGTATCAGGTCCGGTATCTGGATGGAGAAAGAGCCGATGCCTTTGGACAGATAAAGGAATATCTGGGCAGTCAGCTTTATCCCTATCTCTGCGTGGCGGGAGGGGAGAGCGGAATTGCTTTTAAGGATGCCTCCGCAGAGGGGGAGGGCCGCATTGAACTCTGGGCGGAATATGGAATCAAACCTTTTATCGGGTGGCTTCCCATTGGGCAGGTCAGGATAAGGGACCGGTTCGTTGGTCATGCATGGACCGGCTATACCAAGGCAGGGAATCGGCAGGAAGAAGAGAAGGAGGACACTTATGTTTATGTGACCCGAACGGGAAGGAAATATCACTTATCTTATAACTGCACTTATCTTGGAGTAAAGGTGCAGACAGTGAGTTACGACTCGGTTTCCTCCCTGCGCAATGGCTCCGGGGGAAGGTATCATGCCTGTCAGCGCTGCAGGCCGGGAAAGGGGGGGACGGTTTATATCACGGGAGACGGGAGCAGCTACCATGGAAAAGCGGACTGTTCCGCGCTGAAAAGAACCGTTTATATGATTCCGTTAAGTGAAGCAGACGGATACGGAGCGTGCAGCAAATGCGCAGGATAGGGAAAGGATGATAGATTAAAAATGGCGGCTTATTGTGTCAGTCTTTTGTTTCTTGCCTTGCTGGCGGCAGAAGACATAAAAGAAAAGAGGGTATCCGTATGGAAAATATTATTTTTTGCCGCTGCTGCCGTCGTATATCTCCTGTTATCAAAACAGTTTGACTGGAGGGGAATTTCAGGAGCGGTGTTGCCGGGAGTACTGCTGCTCCTTCTGGCATTTCTTACCCGGGAAGGAATTGGATACGGAGACGGTGCGGCGGTAGCGGTATTGGGGCTATGGACAAACGGATGGTTTGCTATGATGGCAGCGGCGGCAGGAATCATGCTTGCCGGAGGTTATGGGGTTTTTTGCCTTTTGAAAAAAAGAAAAGAATTGATTCCCTTTTTGCCGTTTTTGCTCTTGGGAATGGAGGTGGTGTTGTTTTATGCATAAGAAATGGAAAGGATATTTTACGGTGGAGGCTTCTTTTATTATGCCGATTGTACTTTTTTTGTATTTGCTGATCATTCTTGCGGCACTGTTTTTGTATTGCAGATGCGCAATTTCACAGGACAATTTTCTTCTGGGAATGCGGGCGGGAAGCTTTACAAAGGGAGGGGACGGTTATGGGGAAGTTATTTTTGCAGAGGCAGAAAAAGGTTCCTGGCAGGCAGAACCGTACGTGATGGAGAGATTGAGCTATAAAAGAGAATTCTATCCCTTTTTTCCTTCGGTGGGAGGAGAATGCAGGATAAATGAGGAAACGGTTTTGGTCCGGACCAGGCAGAGGGCTTTGTCCGGTAAGATCGGCAAAAATGTGCAGCGATTAAATCCGGTGAAAATCATCAGGGAAGGAAGGAAAAATCAGAATGCTTGAAATAAAATATTATAAGGACTACAGACATAATTATCTTATTTTGAAGGATAATGGATGTTTGTCGGAAAATATCTATCAGAGAAAGATGATAACGGAAAATAAGATGAAAGGTATGTTGTGCTGTCAGGAAAGATTCATTAACGGAGAAATTCTGCTGTATTATGAGATCACTTCCAGGCAGAGCCTTTTCAGCATTTATGACGGCAAAAGAATAGGAATGGAGCAGCTTCGGAAATTTTTTCTTCAGCTCAAGCTGGTGAATGATCTGCTGGAAAAGTATTTGCTGGACGCAGGCTGCCTGATTTTACAGCCGGAATATATTTTTCAGGATATTGAGACGGGAGAATATTCCTTTTTGTATTATCCGGATCCGGAGGAGGCGGGCTTTTCCCGGTTTTTGGATTTTCTTATGGAACGTGTGGATAATGAGGATACAGATGCGGTGGAAACCGTGTACAGGATCGCCGATTTGGTGGGACGAGAGCAATTTGTTCTGGATGAGGTGTTAAAGTGGTTTCAGGATGATGCGACAGTAAATAGCAAAAAACAGCGGCAGGAAAACTCTGATGCCGGAATGAATCAGGAAAACGAATTTTCATTCGGCAGCAGGGAGCAGGAGAATGCATATGAAGGCTTAAATCCTTTGCCTGCAGAAGGGGAAAAGAAAAAAAGGGATAAAGCAGAAATGCTGAAAAAATTGATTCCCATATGGGGAGCGGGACTGCTGGGGATGTGCCTTTTGCTGTATCTAAAAATGTCTTATGAGTTTTCCTACCAGGAAGAAACCTATGTTATGCTTGGGCTGGCCGGTTTAGCAATAATGATGGCCGGGCTGGCTGTGTGGTTTTTTTATGCCTGCTGTTTTCAAAGGGCTGAAAAGGAACAGAAGATGAGAGAACGGGAAGAGGAGGAACGGTACATATTTACCTGTGAAGATGAAATCTTGACGCCTGCATCGGAAGCCGGAAACACGGTTTATATCCCGTGGGCGGAGAACTGTGAAAATAAGCTCTACAGTATGGACAGGAAAAATAAGTGCCACATCGACCTTGGAAGACTGCCTCTTACGGTGGGAAAGCTGGCAGGGGCCGTAGATATGGTGATTAACGAAAAAAGCATCAGCCGGATGCATGCAAAATTTTCCAGGACAGGCAGCAGTGTCTACATTACCGACTTAAATTCGACCAATGGAACCTTTCGGAACGGAATGCGCCTTTTGCCTAACGCATCTGAGATAATTGAGCCGGGCGATGAAATTCGGTTGGGAAAGCTAAAATTTATTTACAGATGAAAGAAACCGCCTTATACTTATACCATGTAGTTGAGTGAAAGGCGGGACGGTATGAAGATAAATATTTATTACGGCGGCAGGGGGCTGATGGATGATCCCACATTGTATGTGATTAACAGAGTACAGATGGTTTTGGAGGAGCTCCATGTTACTGTTGAGCGGTTTAATCTTTATGAACTGAAAAACAGGATCACTACGCTGCCTCAGACCATTAAGACGGCGGACGGTATTATACTTGCGTCTACGATAGAATGGTTCGGGATAGGCGGCTGTATGTATCAATTTCTTGACGCTTGCTGGCTTTACGGTGATAAGGAGAAAATTGCGGCGACCTATATGAGTCCCATTGTGATGTCCACAACCTATGGCGAAGGGGAGGGGAAGCTTGCGCTGACCAGCGCCTGGGAGATTTTGGGAGGACTTCCCTGCAGCGGTATCTGCGGTTATATCGCCGACCCTTCCATTTTTGAGAACAACCAGGAGTATATTAAAATTATTGAAAAAATGGCGGAGAATATGTATCGTACCATCAATCAGAAAATGGTATGTCTTCCTGCCAGCAATCAGGCGGTAAAGCAAAAGATTGCTATCACCAAAAACACGGATCTCACACCCCAGGAATCGGAGCAGCTTTCTCAGTATGCGTCGGATGACAGTTACGTAAAAAGACAAAAAGAAGACATTCAGGAGCTTACCAGCCTGTTCAGGGATTTGATGGGAGATCAGCAGCAGGAAGAAGGAGAAGACGCTTATATCAAAGAGTTCCGGGAACACTTTTTACCGCAGCCGGGGTTTAAGGCAGTTTACAGGATTTTGATAGAAGGGAAGAAAAAGCCATTCATCATAGAAGTAGACGGGCCGGGCCAAAATTATTATTATGGAAACGCAGAGAGCCCGGATGTGGAAATGCAGGTGAGCAGAGAGACAATGGATGATATAGTATTTGCCAGAATGACCTTTCAACGGGCATTTATGAGCGGCGCAATGAAAATGAAAGGTGATTTCAGAGTGCTGCGTACCATGGATCAAATATTCGATTTTTCCCCAAAATAAGGAGGTAGAGGATTGAGAAAGGATAATTGTATTTTTTGCAAAATTATTAACGGGGAGATTCCGTCCCATGTTTTATATGAGGATGAGCAGTTTAAGGTGATTCTTGATGTAAATCCGGCGACGAAGGGACATGCCCTGATTCTTCCGAAAGAGCATTATGCGAATCTCTATGAGCTGCCGGAGGAGACGGCGGCAGACGCCATGAAGCTGGCACAGAGAATGATGAGAAAGATGACGGAGAAGTTAGACTGCGACGGTTTTAATATCGTGCAGAATAACGGAGAGGCGGCAGGCCAGACAGTATTTCATTTTCATATGCATCTCATACCGCGCTACAAAAATGACGGGGAAATTTTAAAGTATATTGCCGGAGATCCGGGGCCGGAGGAATTGGAGCGCATTAAGAAAACACTTACGGAATAAACGCCTTACGGAGATTGATGGAAGCATGAGAAGAATCAGGGTAGAGGAAATCGTCAGCAATATAAAAGAAATGTGCATTGAGGCCAATCATTACCTGACAGAGGACATGAAGCTGGCGCTAAAAGAAGCGGAGGGGACAGAAAGATCACCTCTGGGGAAGCAGATATTACATCAGTTGGAGGAGAATCTTCAAATTGCCTCTCAGGATATGATACCGATCTGCCAGGACACGGGTATGGCCGTGATTTTTATGGAGATCGGGCAGGACGTCCATGTGGAAGGGGGGCTCCTCACAGAAGCTGTGAACGAAGGAGTCAGACAGGGATACAGGGAAGGGTATTTGCGCAAATCCGTGGTGGCAGATCCGGTGCTCAGAGAAAATACCAGGGACAATACCCCTGCGGTGATCCATTATGATATAGTGGAAGGGGAACAGATTCGGATCACTGTGGCCCCCAAGGGATTCGGAAGTGAAAATATGAGCCGTGTTTTTATGCTGAAGCCGGCAGACGGGGCGGAGGGAATAAAAAATGCCGTTCTTGAGGCGGTGAGGGAGGCCGGGCCCAATGCCTGCCCTCCGGTTGTGGTGGGAGTCGGGATTGGAGGCACCTTTGAAAAGTGCGCCCTGCTGGCCAAAAAGGCTCTTACAAGACCGGTCAATGAGCGCTCCTGTGTTCCTTATGTAAAGGAGATGGAGGAGGAGTTGCTTGAACGGATCAATCGCTCGGGAATCGGCCCTGGCGGATTGGGAGGAAGCACTACCGCTCTGGCAGTGAATATCAATACCTACCCCACGCATATTGCAGGCCTTCCGGTGGCGGTGAATATGTGCTGCCATGTAAACCGGCATTGCGTCAGAGTGCTTTGATGACAGGGAGGAGATTATGGCAGAGAGACATATTACAGCGCCTTATGATGAGAAGACTGCAGGAGAGCTGTGCAGCGGAGACTATGTATATATCACAGGAACCATTTATACTGCCAGGGATGCCGCGCACAAAAGAATGTGTGAGGCTTTGGCCAGGGGGGAGGGCCTTCCCTTTGAGATCAAGGATCAGGTGATTTATTATATGGGGCCCTCGCCGGCAAGAGAGGGACGTGCGATTGGTTCTGCCGGCCCCACCACGGCCAGCAGAATGGATAAATACACACCGTCCCTGCTGGAGCTTGGGCTGAAGGGAATGATTGGAAAGGGAAGAAGGACGGAGGCTGTGAAAGAAGCCATCGTGCGCAGCGGAGCGGTATATTTTGCGGCTGTGGGAGGTGCCGGAGCTTTGCTTTCCAAGGCCATTGTCAGCTCAGAGGTGATCGCTTTTGATGATTTAGGCACAGAGGCCATACGAAAGCTCCAGGTTCAGGATTTTCCGGTTATTGTCGTCATTGACAGTAAGGGAAATAATCTTTATGAAACAGCAACAGAAGAATACAGAGTATAATAATGGGGAACGACAAATTATTTTGCCACCCTCTATAGAAGATGGAATGCCGTAGAATCAGAAAAGATGATGATACGGCATTTTATTTTACGGTGTAAAAATGTTTCAACACTTTACCTTCCTCAAACGTTATATATAGGAAGGCACAAAGGACAGGGATTTTTAAGAAAGGTATGGGAGCGTCATGATCGATGAATTGTACGGAGCTCTTTATAAGGAGCTGATAAAATGGTGCGTTTCCATGACGGGGAGCAGGACGCTGGCGGAGGATCTGGTACAGGAGGCATTTTTACGCGCGCTGATAAATGCCGAATTGCTGGAGATGCTTGACCAGAGCCGGAGGAGGGCCTGGATGTACCGCACGGTGAAAAATCTGTATATTGATAAGAAGCGCAGGGAATCCTTTGAGACGGTTATGGATCAACTGCCGGAGGAAGGGTGCAGTGAGGCCGACTATGTACAGATTGATAATGCGCTGTTAATATCCCAGCTCTCTGAGGATGAGAGGAGCCTTTTCGTTCTGCGCTATCTGGAGGGTTACAATTCTGCAGAATTGGGAAAGCTTTTCGATTTGCCCGCAGGAACCGTAAGATCCAGATTGTCCAGTGCCAGGGGCCGTTTGCGGCAGATGCTGGAGGGATACAGCCTCCCCAATAAGAAGGCAGGGAAGAAATCCGATGAGCCTTTGGCAGAGAGGAAAGGATAAGGTAACAATATGTTTGAAAAGAAAAATTTTATAGTAAACTGTGATGTCTGCGATGCAAGAAAGATACAGGAAGAGAGTCTCTCGGGATATGAACAGATTATCCTGAACACGGATTTTCTTCTGGTGGATGAACGCAGCAAAAGCATTTTGAATAATCTTCCTATGGTATGCAATGTGAATGAGACATTGGAGGTGGAGGGAGAGGTATCAATGATCAATGTCAACGGAGACTATGAGATCAGCGGCGATACCCTGCTGGGAGATCAGACCCTGATTTGCATCAACGGAGATCTGTTGATCCGTCCCGGTACGGAAAAGGTTTTGGAAAGGGTTTTGAAGATCAGTGTCAACGGCAGCGCGAAATATCCTGAGAGTATGGGGCCGTATATGGATAAACTGACAATCAACGGATCGGCGCAGTGTATTCCCGACGGCTGTATCGAATTAAAGCCGGTGTATACGATTGATAAATACTTCCCCCTGCGCGCAAGACAAAACGGGACATACTATGTGGATGAAAAGGTGGTGCTCACGGATCCGGACGTGGATTTGGAAGCCCTTACGGCAAAGAACGTAAAGTTCGTGACAAAGCGCTTTCTGGTGAGCGAGGAACTGGTTCCCCAATCCATTGGGATGTTTGATGAGAATGTGGAGCTGGCGGTAGTGCCTGCAGGATTTGCATTGGTGGAACAGGATGCGGAGCTGGATGATGCGCTGGTACAGACTTATGGGAATCGTCTGTATGTGGACGGAGACCTGACGCTGCGAGCCGGCAGCGAGAACTGTTTTGACAGGCTGGAAAAGCTCTGTGTCAGGGGTGATGTGCGCCTTTTAAAGAGACAGGCCGAAGCCTTTGCCAAAGTGGATGCCCAATACGGAAAGCTGGTTTATGTGAAGGGAAGATATATAGGAAACGGCGTTAATATCACAGTGGATAAGGCGCTTCTGGAAGCCTGCGCAGACGGGATAGAGATCGGGAACTGCGCAACTCTGAGAGTGAAAGAGGACGCGGAGCCGGAGCTCATTTTAGACAGGCTGTACGTCAGAAACTGCGCCCATGTTTTCTGCAGCCCGGAACAAAAGAGCTCCCTTCAGTTGGTGTGCGGCAATGTGGCGAAAAT
Source organism: uncultured Lachnospiraceae bacterium (assembly GCA_910579425.1). Taxonomy (GTDB): domain Bacteria; phylum Bacillota; class Clostridia; order Lachnospirales; family Lachnospiraceae; genus Suilimivivens. The sequence continues at coordinate 104,350 of CAJTVL010000003.1, forward strand.
CAGCGACGGGGAAAAGGCCGGCGAATCCGAGGAGGAGACCGGGGTTTTGGGAATGCTGAAGAAGGCTTTGAACAGTAAGGTGGTAAACGCGGATACCTATATTCTGTAGGGAGGCCGCCGGGGAAGTCTGGGGATGGCCGGAAGCAATCACTTGCCTTTCCATAGCAAAATTATCCGCAGGGTAGAAGACAATCTATTCTGCGGATTTCTATTTTTACTTTTATAAAAAAAACTTTGGAAAAACCTAAAAAGGATGATATGATAGAAATAAAAAGACAGCGAAAGACTGCCGTAGGCTTTTGGATGCAGATGGGAGAGCATTATGAGAGAGAATGATTTGAAATGGAATAAACCCTGGATCTTGCAGCGCGCGGATCCGTATGTATATCGCCATGTAGACGGTTCTTACTATTTTACGGCCTCTGTCCCTGCCTATGACAGTATTGTGCTGCGCCATGCCGATACCCTTGAGGGACTTGTTGGGGCAGGGGAGACGGTGGTGTGGAGAAAGCACAAGAGCGGCCCCATGAGCGAGCATATCTGGGCGCCGGAGCTGCATTTTCTGGACGGAAAGTGGTATCTTTATTTTGCGGGTGGAGAAGCCGAAAATATCTGGGAGATCAGACCTTATGTACTGGAATGTGCGGACGAGGATCCGCTTACGGGCCGATGGATCGAAAAAGGGAGGAAGACCGGTGTTTTCTTTTGAATAAAGTACCTGCAAACCTTAGAGCTCTAAGTTTAGCAGCTTGAAATAACCTGAAGAGTGGGGTGTCAGAATGCTGTATATCAAAGATCTGGAAGAGGGCGTGGAGCTGTTTAAGGCTTTGGGTTCCGAACTGCGGATAAATATAATCCAAATGCTGTTGAAAAACAGAGAAATGAATATGAATGAAATTGCCGGCAGGCTGAATATCACAAACGGCGCACTCACCAGCCACATTAAGAAGCTGGAGGATGTGGGCCTGATTCAGGTGAATGTAGATGTTTCCGGACACGGAAATCAGAAGGTCTGCCGGGTGAAGCAGGAGAGGCTTCTGGTGGATATTGTTCCCGCGGCGGAGTATGGCAAGGTGGGATTTTATGAAGCCGAAATACCTGTGGGGCAATACGGCCGCTACGAGGTATACCCAACCTGCGGTATTTCCACTACCGTGAAGCTGATCGGGGAGGTGGACGATCCGCGCTATTTTGCCCACCCTGACAGGATTAATGCGGGAATATTGTGGTTTTCCAGAGGATATGTGGAATACCTGATTCCAAATGTGCTGCCGGCGGCGCAGAAAATCGACGAGATTACCTTTTCCATGGAGCTTTCCAGCGAGGCTCCCGGGGTCAACAGCGACTGGCCGTCGGACATATCCTTTAGCTTAAATGATGTGCCGATTGGGATGTGGACCTCTCCCGGAGATTTTGGCGACGTACGGGGGATTTATACACCGGACTGGTGGTTCCCAAGCTGGAATCAGTATGGTCTGCTGAAAATGCTGGTAATCAACCGGCAGGGAACTTTTATAGACGGACTGAAAATATCAAATGTCTCGCTGGAACACTTTGGGCTGGATTATAAGAGCACGATCCGCCTCAAACTGGAAGTCCGGGAGGATGCGGAGCATGTTGGCGGAATGACTCTGTTCGGGAGCGGATTCGGCAATTATGGACAGGGAATTGGAGTGAGGATGCGGTACAGCCCGATGGAATCCTCCTAAGCAATTCTCTGTAATAAGATGGACGCGGGGTTGACTGCCTGGTTGTCAATTACGAGTTCCGGCCAGATGATTTTCGGAGGAAGATGAGGGACTGCCATGCAGAACAGTACAACAATTCAGAACAGAATAATGAAACTGACAATCAAAGATATGCCGCTTCCCGTGAATGGTAGATAGCTTTGCTTTAATTATAGTGATGTTTTGCGCTATCTTGTAAAATGGACAAAAAGAGGAAGTGTGACACAGCACCTTTGGGGTGCTTTTTTTGAGCCCATTGGTCTTTCCGGCCAATATGAGGGACGGGGTTATTTTGGGAATTGGGAATGGGTGAAGCTTTGCAAAATTTTAATTATAGAAAAGGATCAGGAGATTTGATATGATGCTGCCAGAGTTTTTATCTCAGAGGGAAAAGGAAAAGTTCTTCCGTGCGTTGAATGACGGACAGAAAATAGATGCGCTGAACGAGATGATAGAAGAATCGAAGCATATTGTTTTTCTTGGCGGAGCCGGCGTCTCTACAGAGAGCGGAATACCGGATTTCCGGAGCAAAGATGGGCTATATAATAAAAAGGACAGTAAGTTTCGGAATTATAAACCGGAATATCTGCTTGGCTATGATTGCCTTGCTAAAAAGCCGGAGATATTTTTCTCCTATTTTCGAAGAAATCTGGATTGCCGGATGTTACAGCCTAATGATGCGCATAAGAAACTGGCGGAAATGGAGCAGAAAGGAAAGCTGGATGGGATTGTCACCCAGAACATTGATGGATTACATCAGAAGGCAGGGAGCAAGAGAGTCTGGGAGATTCATGGAAGTGCGCTCCGCTGCTATTGTGTAAGCTGCCGAGCAGAATATGGGACGGAGTTTATTTTTGAGAATACAGAGGATGTACCGCGCTGCCCGAAGTGCGGCAGGATGGTACGTCCGGATGTGACTCTATATGGAGAGTTCCTGCCACAAAAAGCATACGAGGAAGCTGTTGCTCTCATCAGGTATGCGGACTGCCTGATGATTGGCGGAACATCGTTAGAGGTGGGAAGTGCAGCGCAGCTTGCGCATATGTATCATGGAAAGTATCTTGTGATTATCAATAAAGGCAAAACGAAAATGGAAGGCAGGGCAGATCTTGTATTCCATGACAGCATTGGTAAAGTGATGAATCAGATTGAGGTTTGAAATAGGTTCATAACTCAGGTCAGGTGACCTGTGGTGTTTTAATAAATGGGAACAAATGTTCTTAAAGGGGCTGTACAAATCTAATTTGGTTTGCTATAATCAAAACTGCTTTCGTATCACAAAACAAATACTCTGATCTGATACCCATATGTTTATTTGGTGAACAAAATTCCTGTAAAGGCCACTTTTCGGAAAACGGAGAACAGGTTCCGGCAAGACCTTCACCATGGCCAACGTAATCGCTGCCCTGAACAAGCCCACTTTGGTCATAGCGCACAATAAGACCCTCGCTGGACAAATTGTACGGGGAGTTTAAGGAATTCTTCCCTGAGAATGCGGTGGAGTATTTTGTGTCTTAATTTGGGGACAGGGTGAAAACCGCATTATTTAGTGTTATTTGGTGTTGAATGTACCGTATTTTGTGGACAAGATGGGGGATTATGGACGAAATAACACTAGGCGG
>CAJTVL010000004.1 GCA_910579425.1 uncultured Lachnospiraceae bacterium
CCCTTGTATTTTTCGCATTTCTGTGTACCGCGGGACTTCTTTTCCTGGCATATCTTACTGCCAGGAAAAATCTGGAGACCGCCAGGGATATGGAAACCGTGTCCGGCTGCATCAACGAAATCCGAAACGGTAATTACAGGGCTATGGAGGGGGATTTCGCGGGACATGACCTGCAAAAGGTGATGGCTCAGCTTGAAGATATCCGCCACGGCATGGAGACGGCGGTGGAGGAGCAGATGAGGAGCCAGAAAATGAAGGTGGAACTGATCGCCAACGTGTCCCACGACATTAAGACCCCCCTTACCTCCATCATCAGCTATGTACAGTTTCTAAAGCAGGAGGAAGATCTGCCGGAGCATGTAAAGGATTATGTGAAGATTCTGGATGAAAAATCCCAGAGACTGAAAAACATGGTGCAGGATGTCTTTGCGGTGAGCAAGGCGGCCAGCGGCGAGCTGCCCATGCATATGGAGGAGCTGGATTTCGGAAAGCTTCTGTGCCAGACCCTGGCGGATATGCAGGAGCAGATCGATGGCAGCGCGGTATCCTTCCGCACGGAACTGCCCCAGGCTCCTGTGATGATCCTGGCTGACGGCCAGCGGATGTATCGGGTGTTTCAGAACCTGTTCCAGAATGCCATCCAATATTCCCTGGCGGGTTCAAGGGTATATGTGACATTAAAAACAGACGGCACAATGGCGGTTGCCAGCGTGAAGAATGCTTCTTTGATGGAGCTGGATAAAAAGAAAGACTTTGCAGAGCGGTTTGCCAGAGGAGACCAGAGCCGCACGGACGGCGGCAGCGGCCTTGGCCTGTCCATCGCCCAGAGCTTCACCGAAGCCTGCGGCGGGGAATTTTCCTGGGAGACAGATGCGGATCTGTTTGTGGTGAAGGTTTCCTTTCAAACGCTGAAGTAGGAAGCAGCATAAAGAGTCCCTGCATCCTTTCATGGGTGCAGGGAAGGCATTCTATTTCAAAATATAATGGAGGTGGCAGGCTATGACATGGCCTTTTGAGAATGATACCAGCGCCATTACAAAGAAGCTGGCCTTAAAAAGTATAAAGGCTGATTGCCGGAAATTATTATATACTTCTTTAACAATAGCCATAGCGATGTGGTGTATTGTGTTTTATCAACGGAGTCGGTATAATGGTCAAAAGGCCATAGGGCCGGGGACGTTCCTGCTGGCTCCAACCCGGAGGTGGAACAGACTATGAAAATCAGCTGTAAACCGCTGTAATTGCGCTTGTGCCGGACGATGCCCCATAAGGGAGAACGGGCAACAAAATGCAATTATACTGTTCTTGAGAATTTCTTGAGATTTGTATGATAAGATACGCACAATACACACAGAGGGGGTGTCAGAACTGAACGGCACAATATTGATTGTGGATGATGAACGTGGCATTGTTGACACGATGAAAGCCTACTTTTCTACACAGTATGAGGTTTTGACCGCTTATAGCGGAGAAGAAGCAATACAAAAAGCAGAAAACCAGCCGGATTTAATTCTGCTGGACATCAATATGCCAGGAATAGATGGTCTGACCGTCTGCCAGACCATACGGGAACACGTTGCCTGTCCAATTCTGTTCCTGACGGCCCGTATGGAATCCACTGACAAAATCAACGGCTTTCAAGCTGGGGCTGATGATTATATCGTAAAGCCTTTTGACCTGGACGAGCTGGCGGCGAGGATTGCCGCCCATCTGCGGAGGGAGCAGCGGCGGCACAGTCAATCCATTGTGCGTTTCTTTGGAGAACTTGCGGTTGACTACTCTGCCCGGACTGTGACGGTTCATAATGAACCAATCGCACTGTCCAAGCGGGAATTTGACATACTGGAACTGCTTTCCTTGAACGCAGGGCAAGTATTTGACCGGGAACGGATTTATGAAGCGGTGTGGGGGATTGACGGGGACGGAAACAGCGATACCATCATGGAGCATATCCGAAAAATTCGGATCAAACTGGCGGCTCACACGCTCCACAGCTATATTGAAACGGTTTGGGGGTGTGGATACAAGTGGAACGGCTGAAAAATATGAGCCTGCGGCGGGCGTTTTTCCTGCTGGCCCTCTGCGGGCTGCTGACGGCGGTGGCGCTGGCCTCTCTGCTGTGGGCAGTATGCTGGCTGGTTTCGTCCCAATATCCTTTGGGCGGGATAAGTATCAGCATTGACGGCGCGATGACTCCGCTTCCCCAGCCCACGCCGGAACAACTGCGGCTGCTGACGATGTTAGATATTATCTCGCTGCTGGGCTGGGTTGTGTTCCCGGCAGCGGGGCTGGGGATGGCGGGAACGCTCTTTTACCGCTGGAAGCTGAAAGAACCAATCCGAATTTTGCTGGAGGGGACAAGGCGCATCCAGGACCACAACATGGACTTTACACTCCCAACTCCCTCTGCAGATGAACTGGGACAGATTTGTATGGCGTTTGAGAATATGCGTCTGGAGTTATTGAAAACCAACCGAGAGCTATGGCGGCATACCGAGGAACGCAAACGTCTTAATGCCGCGTTTGCCCATGATTTGCGCAACCCCATTACAGTCCTGAAGGGCAACTTAAAATTGCTGCGGAAGAGTGCGCCGGATGAACCGGCCATTGATCGTCTGGAAAGCTATACTTTAAGAATAGAACAGTATGTAGAGGCTATGAGCAGTATTCAGCGTATCGATCAGATGCCGGTGCGAATCAGTGAAGTGACTGCCTCTGCTTTGCGGGCGGAGTTGGAGGAAACTGCCAGACTATTTGCGCCCTCTTTGTATATTGAGATTGCTGTGCCAAATACAGGAACGCTCCGAATTGACCACGGGATATTTCTGAATGTGGCGGAAAATCTGATTGGAAACGCAGCCCGTTTCGCACAAAAGAAGCTGGAAATCGCCCTTGCCTTGGAGAATGACAGCTTGCTGCTTTCCGTTGCGGATGACGGCCCTGGATTTCCGGATGAACTGCTCAAAAACGGGCCGAAGCCCTTTGGAAGATTAGAAGAAAACTCTGAACATTTTGGCATGGGATTGTATAGCAGCAGTCTCCTGTGCCGAAAGCACGGCGGAAACCTCCGACTGGAGAACCGTCCGGCGGGTGCGATTACCACCGCATCCATTCAAATAAATTTCAAACTTTGAGAATTTCTTGAGATTTATATTGTAAACTCTCCTTATCAACGATAAGGAGGGCTTTTTTATGAGAATTGAAGCCAAAGATTTATCCAAAGTTTATGGCAATGGCGAGAACCGGGTTGTCGCTTTGGATAAGGTCAATCTGGAAATTAATGCGAATGATTTTATATCTATCATGGGGCCATCGGGCAGCGGCAAAAGCACACTTCTCCATCTTTTGTCCGGGTTGGACAGGCCGACCTTTGGCACTCTGACCTATGACGGTAAGAACATTTACAGCTTTAGCGATCAGGAGCTGTCCGGCTTTCGCCGCCGTCGTATTGGTTTCATATTCCAGCAGTTTAATCTTCTTCCAGTTCTGACGGCAAGAGAGAACATCATCATGCCCCTGCTTCTGGACGGGAAACAGCCGGATGAGGGGTATCTCCAAGAACTTTCCCGGATGCTGGGGATTCATGAGCGCTTGACCCATTTGCCCCATGAACTTTCCGGTGGACAGCAGCAGCGTGTCGCGATTGCGCGTGCGCTGATCGCTCGGCCTGACATTATCTTTGCGGATGAGCCGACTGGAAATCTGGACAGCAAAAGCGGCGGTGAGGTGATGGAACTGCTGCGGAGTGTTTGGAAAAAACTGGGGACAAAGCTGGTTGTCATTACCCATGATAGCCAGGTAGCGCAGATGGCTGACCGGCAGTTTATGATTGTGGACGGCGTTCTTTCGGAGGTGGCGGCAAAATGAAACAATACCATACTCTGGCCCTGAAAGAACTGCTGGCCCAGCGGGTCACTTCGGTTCTGATTCTCCTGGCAATCCTGTTGTCCACCATGATGACGGCGGTGATAGGCCAGTCCCTCGGTATCCTGTCCGCCATGCGGCAGCAACAGGCCATCGCCATCGGCGGAAACCGTCACGTGGGCTTTGTCCAGATGGACGAAGAACAACTGACGGTGCTGGAAAACGACCCGCGCCTGTCCTTTGTGGGCAGCTCTGTCGTGGTGGGGAGCACACAGCTGGACAATACCCTGATTCTGGGACTTAGCGAGTTCCACGAAGATGTACGGGCCGTCTATCCATCCATATCTGCCATCAAAGAGGGCCGTCTGCCCGAAGCGCCTATGGAAATCGCTTTACCCGAAGATGTACTGGGCTATCTGGGCTTCTCCGGTGGACTGGGGGACACCATATCCCTCTCCCTCTCCAAGGCTCTGCGCCACGGGGTCATGACCCAGTCCTATGACTTCACCGCCGAATTTGCCTTGGTGGGTATCACTGAAAGCAATTACCTTAACTATGCCGCTGGAGTTGTCCATGGTATTGTAGGGCCTGGGACAGCGGAAATGCTGCTGCCAAAGGAGTATTTCTATTACAACTTAGATATTCGCGTGGCAGATAAAAGACTGTTTCAAGCCACGATTGACGATTTAGTAACAGCCCTGAATGTACATGAACTGGATACCACATACAACATTCCATATTTGGAGGCTCTGGGGATCCGATACAGTGCCGAGGCCGCTGATGTGTCGGATGCTTCCGACCAGGGCTTCTCCCTGATGCTGGCAGCAGGAATCCTGTTGGGGACATTGCTTTTGTTGGCGGCGGGGCTGGTAATCTATAACATCCTGAAAATCGATGTTTCCCGGCGTACCGCCCAGTACGGCGTTCTCCGAGCCATAGGCGCAAACAAGCGGCAGCTCTATTTTCTGGTGTCCGCCCAGGTTCTTCTTCTGTGTGCGGTAGGTATCCCCCTGGGCTTGCTGTTGGGAACTCTGTCGGCAAAGGGTATTCTCACCGCCGCCACAGGTCTGTTGTCCCCGGAAATTTTTTTAGCCCGTGATGCCGGAGAGTTGAAGCGCTTGATTTTAGAAAATAGCGGTGGCAAAGGCCTGTTCCTGCTGGCCAGCGCCGCCATTACGCTGATCTTTGCCATGATTGCCGCCCTGCCTGCGGCACAGTACGCGGCGCGGGTAGCTCCCACTGTTGCGATGGCAGGCAGCAAAGTGAAAATCAAGCGCCGAAGCCGGAAGGAAAAGAAAATCCATAATTTCGAGGCGTTTTACGCCCGGCTCAATTTGAAGCGAAGCCCGGGACGCACCGCCATTACGGTTCTGTCCCTGGTTATGAGCATCACGGTTTTCATCGCTCTTCAAGGAGCGGTGGGGATTCTGGATACCGCCGGGGGCGGTGTGGCAGATCATTATGGGGACTACTCCATTACCAATGTATCAGCGGGATTTTCTCCGAAGGAGTACCAGGAACTGAGGGATGATACACAGGTAGCGGAATTGACCGCTATGCAGTTTTCACTTTATGACCAGGGGACGGACGGCTATCCGGTTGGAATCGGATTTGGGTTCCCTCTCCGGCCAGGGGAGACCTTCCAAGTGGTGGGGCTGAACGAGGCTTACTGGGATAAGGCTTTTTCCGCACTGCCATCGGAGATTCTTGAAAAGCTGAAAGCGGGGGAGGGCTGTATGGTTCGCAACCCTCTGCCGTTGGTCTTTGAAGGCGAGGAGATTCCCCGCACCAGCATACAGACAGGGGATGTCATCACCGTGGCAGGTCAGGAACTGAAAGTGCTGGCCACCCTGGACGGCTATGATACTTATTTGAGTGTGGGAAACAATGGATTTGTAAACGGTGTTCAGGTCGTTGTGAATGAAGAGCTGTATGCTTCTCTCACCGGGAAAACGACGTATAACTGGCTGCTGCCAGCTTTGGTGCAAGGAGTTGACCGGGAAGGATTTGACGGTACTGTGGAAGCTCTGGCGGGGCGGATTCCCGGCACACTTTGGCTGTCCTACGAGGATACAGACCGGCAGTTGGCAGAGAGTTTCCAACAGATTCAATTTCTGGCCTGGGGGTTGATTTTGTTTGTGGCGCTGATCGGTTTGCTGAATATTATCAACACTGTCTATACCAATATCCACACCCGCATTGCGGAAATTGGTATGCAGCGGGCTATTGGTATGAGCGTGGGAAGTCTATTCAAAGTATTCTTGTGGGAAGGGGCCTATTATGGCTTGTTCGCAGCAGGAATCGGAAGTTTAGCCGGATATATTTGCACGATTTTCGTAGAGGCGGCAAAGACAGACAGCATTCAGCTGGCTGCCGTTCCCATAATTCCAATCGCGGAGGCAACTGTACTTTCGATTGGAGCCTGCTTGTTGGCAACGTGCATTCCGTTAAGAAGAATCATCAAAATGAACATCGTGGATTCTATCGAAGCAGTTGAATAAAAGAATTGATCTGCCCGGCAGCAGAAAAGAAAAAATGTTGCCGGGCAGGCTGATTTCCCCTATCTAAAAGGCTATTTCTGGTGGCGCTTTGGAAAAGGGCTGTTGACAGAACCTGCCGTATCCGATATAAGTGATATAGAAAGAAGGACACTGACATGGGAAAAAGAGCAGAGAATGTATCCATCATAGGCGGGGCAGACGGCCCCACAAGCATTTTTCTGATCGGCAATAAAGGCAAGCGAAAGCTGAAAGAGCGGATCAGGGGATTTTTTTACGAAAAAAAGAGGCAGAGAGTCAAGAAGAAAATAACAGCCAATCCTCATACCCTGGAGGAATTGACAGATTATTTGAAAAGGGAATATGGGGCCAGGGAGCTCTCAAAAAAATCCCGCGCTTATCAGGAACAGAGAAAATCCATGAAGGAAGCTTTGATTGTGCGTTACCGTCCGGAATTACTGGGTGATTTGGCGCAGATAAGGTTTCCGAGGGAGGAATTGTCAGGAAAAGGAGATTTTTCCGGAGAAGAGTGCAAAAAAGCGCTAGAAGAAATGTGGAAAAAGTGTGAGCAAAGAAGCCGCAGGGCGGAGGAAATCCCGGAGGATGTTTTTTCCATGGATTTTCATATCTATGAGATCAGGGATTCCAGGGGCGGCAGGGTGCAGACAGGGATCGAAACCGTCTGGGAACAGATGGGTGTTTCCTGGAGCGGGAATCCCAAAAGGAAGAGACAGCTAAACAGGGTATCCAGAAATATTTATCTCTATTATGGGGTGTCCGAGGAGGACATAAAGAATGAAACCGAGCGGTATGATTTACTGGTGACGGCGCTGAGCAGTTATTGAGCAGCGCTGCGGCTCCACTCAGTCTTATGCACGATACTTTCAACGAGAAGGGTGATGGTTGAATATAAGAGAAAGAACATCAACTTTTGCGTTATTGTAAGCGTCTTTGCATTAAAGCTATAATGCTGTTGTAGGCGAAAGGATGTATGTGCGGAATATAATCCGCCATCAGTAAGCTGATAACAGTGAAAGGAAGGTGGTTTTATGATTGACCGTGAACAGATCGGTATCCGCATAGCTGCCCTGCGCAAAAAGGCGGGGATGTCTCAAACGGCTCTTGCAGAAAGGCTGGGGGTCAGCGCCCAGGCTGTCTCGAAATGGGAAAGCGGCAGGAATCTGCCGGACATAGACTTATTCTGCGAGCTGGCCTGGCTTTTTGACATGACAATAGACAGTATCGTGGAGGGAGATTTGGCGTTCACCCAAAAGAGCGGAGGAAATAAGCTTCCGCCCAGTGTGTCAGCGCTTATTCCCGAGGCGGAAAGACGAAGGCTTCTTTTGAGTTTTGCGCCCTATTGCTCGGATACGGAGCTGTATAATATTGCCAGGGAGATTGCGGACGGAAATCTGGAATTGTCTCTGGCCGCCGGTATCCGGAGAAAAAAGGAGATGATAGAAAAAACGGTTTCTATCCCCGCGGGAGTTCTGGGAGAGAGCACTCTGCGGGAGACTGTGCCCTATTTTTCAAGGGCGCTGGGAGAGATGATGGGAAATACGGAACCGGGACTGCGCCGTATTGCAGGGCTGATGCGCTGCCCTGAATGCGGGGAAAAGCTTTTGCTCAAAAATGTGGAAGAAGACAAAAGCTATTTTGAATGCAAGAATAAACATCGCTATTATGTGACAGACGGCGTTGTGTATTTTGGCACACGGGAAATCCAGGGAGATATGTGGTCTTTGTTCTTAAAAAATTATCAGGACTATCTTTTGCAGCATTATTATCCGGGGAATCCCCGTTATCAGATGGGAACGGTTCCATGCCTTGAGGTGCGCTGGCAGGCCATCAGGAAGCTGCGGCCCCGTATCATTCTGGACGTGGCCTGCGGCACCTGTAATGGAATAGTATATGATCTGCAGAGGATCAACTGGCCTTGCCTGGTGATTTTAACGGATCTTTCATACCGGGTTCTGAAATACAACAAACGGTATTTCAGTGAGGAAAAAGTCAATCCCTATGTAGATATTGTGTGTCTTGCCTGCGACTGTGCCAGGCTGCCGATTGAGGATGGCTGTATCGATATGGTGGTTTCCTATGGAGGCTTCGAAAGCATGAACTCCAAGATGCTGGACGGTTTCCGGGAGGGATACCGGGTGCTGAAGCCGGGCGGCCACGCGGTTTATGACATCTGCGTAGTAGGGGATCATAATTCGGAGAATACCAGGAAATGGGAGCGCTTATACAGCACGCTGGATCAGACCTATTTCACGTATAAAAAGTTATTTGATATTGAGGAGTGGAAAGAGGTTTGCAGGCAGACGGGATATTTGTCCACACAGACAAAGGAGATTTACGGGGAATTGCCGGCTCCGGAGGACGAGGTCTTTCCTTTCGAAAATGAGGTTTTGCAGTGGATGGGGGAATATGTGTGCGTGTCTGAAAAATAGACACAAATAAGATCATAGCACATCAATAAAAAGGTGCGCCGCCAGACGCACCTTTCAATCTGCAACATATATTTAACTATAGTTCAGGAATATTACAGTTCAAACCAATCCTTGTATCCAAGCTTAAAGAGATTATCACGGCTGATCTTCAAGCTCTCAAAAGGATCTCTTCCATAGGTATCATCCTGTTCGATCAGGAAGTACTCGCTGCCGCCTGCAAGACCGGCCTCGATACACTCTTTGACGGGAAGATTACCTTCGCCCACCTCTGCAAATTCCACCAGGTTGAAGAAATTGCCAAAGAATTTCTTCATATCCTCGCCCTCCTTGGGCGCCTCAATATGGGCGATACGGTAATCCTTCAGATGCAGAAGACGGATACGTCCGGCATACTGGTTGATGAAAGCAACCGGGTTTTCGCCGCCTCTGTGAATCCAGTGAATATCCAGCTCAAATCCCATCTTTTTGGTATTGTCCTTGATGATGTCAAGCAGGTATTGTCCGTCATATTTTACGAACTCTACATGATGATTGTGATAATACAAATCAATTCCGTGCTCCCCAAGGCGTTCTGCCATCTCGTCGGCTTTTCTGACAAAGTCCAGCGCTTTTTCGCGGCTTCCCATACAGGTGATGGGGAGCATGCCGATCCGAAGCATGTCTGTGTTCAGCGCTTTACAATCCTCCACAATTTTGTCGAAATGTGTTGTCAGGAATTCTCCCGGCGCTCCGGGAGCCGCAGGCTCTAAAGCGGCGGTGTTTGCCGCAATTTTAATTCCGAATTCGTCACAGGCTTTTCTCATGCCGGATACATTTTCCGGTGTCATGGGGATCTGGCTGACTTCCATACAGTGATAACCCATCTCGGCACAGGTCTTTAAGGTTTCATAAGCGCCTAATTCATCTACTTTTTTCTTGATGGTACTCATCTGAATACCGATTAATCCTTTTTTCATAGTATGTATCATACCTTTCTGTTTTTTTTGATGGTGCGCCGCAGCGGCGCATAAGTGTGTTTGGCTGAAACATAAGGGATGTCTGACAAGGCCTGGCATCCGTTGCTTTGGCCGCGAGGAGAGGGCTAAGGCGTTACAATCTCTCCGCTTTTGCCGGATTTTTGGATGGCATCAATTAAACGGATACTCATCAGCGCTTCATGCACATGCAGATAATTCTGGCTGTTTGTCTCCAATGCCTCATAAAAGAGATTGATTAATTTGCTGTGGCTGGCCCCATAGTAAAATTTTGTGCCCGGCAGCTTTGCGTCCTCGCACAGTACTGTTTTGGTTCCGTCTTCCTGAAGGCGGAAAAGAGTATTGTCCATGATCAGGAAGGATGCCTTTTCAAGCCGGACAGAGAGCTGCACGCTTTCATTGGTATAATTGGCGATCGTGGCAAGGAACATTCCACGCGCGCCGTTTGCAAAAGTCAGGGCTGCGGCTACCGTGTCCTCCACCTCAATGCCGTAGTCAAGAAGCTGTGCTACGGATGCCTTTAATTGCTTGATTTCTCCGCCTAAATGGTACATCAGATCCAGGGTATGTACTGCCTGGTTGATCATGCATCCGCCGCCGGCAGTGTCCCATTTGCCCCTCCAGGGCTGTACCTCATAATATTCTTTTTCACGGTACCAGGGAACCGTCCCGCGGATGCCGGTAACGGATCCAAACTCGCCGCCCTCAATCAGAGCCTTTAACATCTCTACGGACTCATTGAACCGGTTTTGGAGACAAATACCGATATGGATATCCGGGTGGGCAGCTTCAAACTCTGCAAACTCTGCTCCTTCCGCAGCGTTTAAGGCCATTGGCTTCTCGCAGAACACATGGACGCCCATTCTGGCCGCTTCTTCGGCAACAGGCACATGGAGATAATGAGGCAGGCAGATGTGAACCACATCCGGCTTCGTCTCAAGGAGCATGGTCTTGTAATCGGTATAAAAGGGGATCCCCTCAGGAGCTGCGCTGCGCCTGCTCTCGTCCGTATCACAGACGGCCGCCAGAGTGATATTGGGATTGCTTTCGATGGCGGCAAGATGGATGGAGGAAATCACACCCATTCCTATAATAGCTGCTTTTTTCATATGGATTCCTTTCAAATGCATTCGCTGAACAGGAACACGACGCGTCCTGCAGCGAAAGCGTTCTGATTATTACTTTATCTTGTAGGGAATTTCCCTTCCCCTGCAATCTTCTTATTCAGTTCTTCCAGATAGAGATCTTCATCTACGGGAAGCTCTACTTCTTTGCCAAGCCAGGAGGAGAGCAGAATAGCATTGGCAAGATTGACGCCGTTGATGCCGTCGCTTCCGGGAGCTAAGAGGGGAGTTTTCTCCAGAATATGCCGGGCGAAATTCTCCATTACGGTGGTGTGCTGTTTGCCCCAGCCGTCGGTGTTTTCGAAGGATTCCACGGTGAAGAGCCCGCCTCCTGCGCTGTTGCCGGAAACCAGCTTGGAAACCTCCATCATGCTCATGGTGGCGTTCATCTCGTCCTCGGACTTGTTCAGCCGGTAAACGGTGGCCTTTTTGCTGTCTTCCACCACAATTTTGCCGTTATCCAGGTCGATTTCAAGACGGTCGGTTCCGATCGGGTCATGAGTACAGGTAATGAAGGTTCCCGTAGCGCCGTTAGGATATTCTGTAACAACGGTAACGTCATTTTCGACAACAATGTCTCTGTGGCAGCCGTAAAGGCATTTCGCATAAACCTTGCTGGGGATTCCGCAGATCCACTGCCACAGATCAAGCTGGTGAGGAGCCTGGTTTACCAGTACGCCGCCGCCTTCCCCGCCCCAGGTTGCACGCCAGTCGCTCTGACGATAGTAGCTGTCGGGACGCCACCAGGAGTTGATGATCCAGCTTGTACGGCGAAGCTCTCCAAGTTCCCCGGATTCTACAAGAGCCTTTACCTTCTGATATAATACGTTGGTTCTCTGGTTGAACATGATCCCGAAAGCAACGTCAGGATGAGCGGCAGCGCACTCATTCATCAGGCGGACCTCCTTGGAATAAACCCCTGCGGGCTTTTCCACCAGGACAGGCATACCATGCTCTAAGCAGTAGATTGCAATCTCTGTATGGTAATAATGGGGTACGGTAGTGATCACGGCATCCACGGTGCCGGAGGAGACCATTTCCTTCCAGTCGGTAAAGAAGGGATAGTCAGGATACTTTTCTTTGCACATGGCTTCCTTGGCGGGATCCGTGTCGCAGAGTGCACCAAGAGCACAGTGGGGAGGACACTCGGGAGCAGGCATTCCTGGGAAACCGGCATTTCCCGTTAAAAATCCGGCATAAGCGCCGCCCTGGGCGCCGATCCCGATGAGTCCGAAACGAATTTTATCAGCCATTTTAAACCTCTTTTCTGCGCCTCATATGTAGGAACCTGTCCGCTGCCTTTGATGCTTAACGTGAAAGTGCGGATTTCCGACCGGTGCAGGGCGCGGGCGCGGGCCGGAAAATCAGGTATTCAGATTGTATCGAGAATGTCACATAAAGCGCGGTACTGCATGGTATATCCGTCTGCGCCGTCTTTGGCCTTGTTGGTCTTAATGATATTTTCAGCGGCTGTGGTCTCTAAGGAGGAGAGAGAGTCAAAGAGAACCAGGTGCGGTTCCAAAGTAAGGAAGCCCTCGTAGCCTTCCTCTTTGATTGCTTTTGTCAGCAATTCTCTAATTTTGCCTTCTCCGGTTCCGCAGACCACATTTTCGTTATTCGTGGAAACGGCGTCTTTGATATGGATGTACGCTACATACTCATGCAAAAGCTCCCAGCATTTTTCGGTATCCTCTCCGCACTGCACGAAATTCGCAAAGTCAAAGGCGCTTTTAAAGCATGGATCCGCTAAGCTTTCCATTAAATCCAGACATCGTGTGCCAATGTCGCCGTAGATTTCCTTTTCATTTTCGTGGATGAGAATGACATCATATTTCTTCGCCACATCAATGAACTTCTGCAGTTTGCTTAAAACGCTGTCCCGGTAGTTTTGAGGATCCTCGCCCTCCGGGATAAAAAAGCTGAACATGCGGATATAACGGCAGCCGAGTAGTTTGCAAATCTGGCAAAGCGTGTCTAACTGGGAGAGCTGTCTGGCGAAGCCTTCTTCGTCGGCAATCCCTACTTTTCCAATGGGGGAACCGATGGAAGAGACTTTCACTCCGGCGCTCTCAAGCCTTGGCAGGATCAGAGAGCGGACTTCTTCCACGGAATAGTCCGCGATCCCTTTTCCGTCTGCGGAGCGCAGGGAAATATACTGCATTCCCAACTCAGTAACCGTCTTTAACTGAGCGTCAAAATCGGAACTGATCTCGTCCGCAAATCCGGAAATTAAAATTTTGTCCTTCATAGTTTTGTATCCTTTCCCAATACGATTAACGAGTTTTGTCTCGTTTGCCTATAATTATAGAGTAACATACCGGGAACAAATTTACGAGAGGTAAATTTGTAATTTCTGTAAAAAAATTATAAAATCACCCTGCCTGTGGCTGGTACCTTGTATCATGTGCACTAAATCTGTCTGTGTTACCGTCTTATCGGCTCAGATACTTGCCTAAAACCTTCAGGAAAAGATCAATATCAAGAGGTTTGGCAATATGGGCATTCATGCCGCTTTTGAGAGCGTTTTCCTTGTCCTCATCCATCGCGTTGGCGGTCATGGCAATGATGGGAAGGCTCTTTACGTCCTGTCTGGGGAGGGAGCGGATGGTTCTGGTAGCTTCATAGCCGTCCATCACAGGCATCTGTACATCCATGAGGACAGCGTCATAATAATATTCCTCTGACCGGTTCACCATGTCCACCGCGTCAGTGCCGTCCGGCGCGGCTTCTACCGTAAAGCCGGTTTCTGAAAGAATCGCTTCGGCAATCTCCCTGTTGAGTTCATTGTCCTCTACAAGCAGGATGCGCTTGCCGGTGAAGTCCGCCTCTGTCCAGGAGGATTTTTCCGTTTCTTTTTCAATCAGGTTGTTGGCGGCCAGCAGGGCGGCCTTCAAATCGGACATAAACAGAGGCTTGGCGCAGAAGGCGGTTATTCCGGACTCCTTGGCCTCATCCGCAATGTCCGTCCAGTCATAGGCGGTAAGGATAATGATGGGGGCTTCATGGCCTATGGCTGCACGGATACGCCGGGCCGTCTCGATTCCGCTTATTTCCGGCATCTGCCAGTCAATGATATAAGTGTGGTAGGAATCCCCGTCATTATAGGCGCCCTTTGCCCGGTAAACCGCCTCCTTGCCGGAGGTGGTCCACTCTGCCCGCAGCCCGATCTGCTTCAGCATACGGGTCACGCTCTCGCAGCTGTCGCAATCGTCATCTACCACAAGGGCTCTGAGCCCCTCTAATTCCTTGATCTGGGCTGCGTTCTTTTCAATATCCTGAAGCTTCAGACTCAGCTCTACCCGGAATTCGCTGCCTTTGCCTTTTTCACTCTGGACAGTGATGGTCCCGCCCATCATTTCCACAATATTTTTGGTGATAGCCATACCCAGTCCCGTGCCCTGGATTCCGGTTTTGGTGGTGCTGGCTTCCCGCTCAAAGGGCTCAAAAATATGTTCTACAAAGTCGGGAGCCATGCCGATGCCGTTGTCCTTCACGAGGAACACATAATCTCCATAGCCCCGGTGGAAGGTGGTTTCCTGTTTGATTCTAAAGCTTACCATGCCTCCCGCCGGTGTATATTTTACGGCGTTGCTCAGCAAATTCACAAAGACCTGGCTCAGCTTCAGGGGGTCGGCAATTACGTGTTCGTTGTTTACATCGAAGGTGTCGATGAACAGCTCCAATTGCTTGGCCTTCACCTGGGGCTGGATAATATTCACCAGATTGTGGGTCAGCTCTGAAATATTGCACTCCTGTTCTTTGATCTGAACCTTACCACTTTCAATGCGGCTCATGTCCAGAATATCATTGATCAGGCTCAGAAGGTGGTTACTGGAGGAAAGAACCTTCTGCAGGCAGTCCTTCACCTGGTCCCTGTTGTCGATATGGCTGACCGCAATCGTGGTAAAACCAATGATAGCATTCATGGGGGTACGAATATCGTGGGACATATTGGAGAGGAAGGTGGTTTTCGCCTGGTTGGCTCTCTGGGCCTGCATTAGAGCATCCTGTAAAACCTGAGTCTGCTCACGCTGCTTTTGAACCTGGGCTGTGATGTCCTTGGACAGTACCATAACGATGATGTCCTTCGTGGCATCGTCCCGGGTCATAATGAAAGACTGGCGTACACACATGGAGCTGCCTGCCCGGTCACGTCCCCAATAGTCCACATTCACCTCCATCTCGCCCTGCTCGAAGTGCCGGCGGAGCTGGTCCAAATTGACCACGGCGGTATAGTCGTCTATGGATTCCTCCAGGATAAAGGCTTTCCAACGCTCAAAGCAAGCGGAGGCCGGACAGGGGGCCCTTAGTCCGATTTTATCCAGCAGGGAAATCTGGCGCCCGTCTATGACACGGGTGACATCCTGTTCGATGAGATCCCGGGTAAGGTTAAACTCAAAGGTGCAGAAGGCGGTGGAAGTAATGGCAATCCGATATTGCCGCTCCTTGCGGTCCATATCGGAGAGAGCCTTCTGGCTCTGCAGCTCACGCTGCTTCAGATCCGTAATGTTCTGCCGGACAAACAAAAGCCGGACAGCCTGCCCGTCCTTTCGCTGAAGGCACACGGTAATCAGGTGTTCCCAGTTCTCCTTTCCGTGCCGTGTAACATGACATTCAAAGGTAAACGTATCCTGGCCGGAAAGAAGTTTCCTGATGGAGCCTGTTTCAAAGGTCTGCAGGAAACGCTCTTTTTCTTCGTCGTCAATAAGTTCCTGCGCAAGGGTGCGGATAATATCGTTGTATGACCCTTCCATGGCCAGGCTGCTGCTCAGAGGCCGGCTTCCTGCCATGTAAGAATAGGCGTTGGCTTCCAGATCCACTGTAAGGTACCGGGAGGAAAAAAGGGTATTCAATCCCTCAAGAACATAGCCAAACTGTGTATTTTGTTTTTCCAGCTTCTTTCGCTGTGTCCGGCTGCGGATCAGCAAAACGAGAATGTAAACCACAAACAGGCAAATCAGAATTACCTGCAGAACCATACCGGCATGGTTGGCTTCGCGAAGCATGGACTGAGTGACATGCTTGGGGAAGGCCTGAACCAGAATATATTCGCTGCCGGGGATATGGAGCACACAGAGATTGTCGGTCAGACTGCCCGGAGCGCAGATAAAACCGGCATTCTCGGAACCGTTTTGGAACGCATCCCAGACAAGCTCGGCTGTTTTGGCATCGATACTGCCGGATTTATGCAGAATGTCAGGCAGAGGCTGCTCATAGCTTTCAGAGTCAGAGCTTGCAATGATTTTTCCGTCCGGTGTACACAAAAAGACATCCACCGGCTCCCCGAAATAGTCGGTAGTCAGCAGATCCCGCAGGTAATCATCCGCGAAATACAGACCCAGAAGCATCCCTATGATTTCGCCGTCGTATTCCACAGGAGCGTAAAATACCGTCATCATCTGGTCAGTCAGTCTGGATCTGACCACATCCATGCCGCTTTTACCCTGCATTCCGTTAATGAAATAGTTCCGGTCCCTGCTGTCGCTGGTCTGTCCGTTGGAGGCTAAGTTGAGCCCGTCGGCGTTGGTAAAACGGACGGCGTTAAAAGATGCGTTCTCCTCCATTCCTTTCAACAAATCGGATGTGATTTCCGGGCCGTTCTGGCCTGTTCCAAGCAGATAGGCGTAGTTACGCACCCGCAGAAGGGCATTGTTGAATTCGCTCTCAATCCGCCGGGACATCTGTTCAGCGGAATCCATGGCGTAATTCAGATTCTGCTTTTCAATCCGCCGGCTGTTTGTGGTGGAATACCATTGGAAGAGCAGGCTGATTGCCGCCAGGAGAATACAAATATACAATACATATTGCCAGGTTTTTTTCGTTGTGTGCATGGAAGGCTCCTTTGTTTTTGCCTTGTTTTGTGCAGCGTTTCATGTTGTTGGAAAACGTTATTCATGTTCTGTTAAACGGCATGGGTTAATTCCATATAGTTACTTATTGTACATTATAACAGAAAACAGGAAAAGTGCAATATTTCCTCGGACTTGACATAATGTGAGAACAGAAAGGTGTCTTTTTGAACAATCTGATTATCATTTTATCTCTGAGCTAAAAGGCGGAAACAGGCACTGTTGTTTCCATATATGGTATTGATTATTACCATATATTGGGAGATAGTCAAATATAGCTCTAAAGTGGGAAAACCACGATACCGTAAAATTTATTCATGGTATTGCAAAAGATAATTTTCGTGAGGGAATTAGTTCATGTGTGATAGTTATGAAAAATTTTTACTAAGGTTTGTCCGATACAGACGGCAGAAAGGCATGACTCAAGAGGAGACAGGCTGCATACTCGGGATAAACCAAAGCCAGTTCAGCAAATTGGAGCTTGGAAAGGTGATCATCTCATACAAAGACCTGAAAGCGCTGATGGAAGCCGGCTGGGATGTGGATTATCTTCTTACCGGGAAGAAATCGCTCTTTTGCGGGCCTGAACTAAATAAAATGATTTCCTTACCGATAGAAGAGAAAGGCAAGGGGGAACTACTCAGCGTTTTGGTATGGCTGTTGGAACAGGGTATTGATAAGAGTTCCATAAATATCAGTTTTGAAACCAAATGTGAGCTCCAGATATTAAAAAAGCGTGCAAAGGATAAGGATTCAAAGACCATTTTGCATGAAGTCAGGCAGATCATCGGTATGGCACAAATACCGATGTCTGAAAAGCTGGGAGTAAACATCAAAAAATACCGCATGCTCGAAAAAGAACAGGCATACCCGGATGCGGAGCTTTTGCTTCGTATCTATGAAGAGACAGGCTGCAAGCCAAGCTTGCTGCTGGGCATTGCCCACATCGAAGAAAAAATTATATCTGATTTGTGGAATCAGATTGCGCCGGATGTACAAAAGAAGATATTGCCTCTTGTAGAGCAGGTGGTTTGGTTTTTGAAATCATAAGAGGGGTGTGCTATGGATAAAACAGTTTTAATTGTTGAAGACTGCAGGCCGCAGTTAGCGATGCTTGAGAAGCTGGTATTGGAGGTAAACCCGGAAGCAAAGGTCTTCCCTGTAGATAATATAGATGCAGCCTATGCTGTTATGCTGAAAAGAACGATCGATGTATTTATCATAGATATAATCTTGGATACTACCAAGCCGGGAGATACTTCCGGCATTGAGCTTGCCAAAAGAATCAGAGAAGTGGAGAAGTATATGCTTGCTCCAATCATATTTGTCACGTCTATGGAGGATACCACAAAATACGCCTATACAGATTTAAACTGTCTGGGCTATGTGGAAAAGCCTTTTTCTCCCGAAGACGTGAAGGGGCTTGTGAAAAAGGCGCTTCATCATACAACGGATAAGGGAGGCAACGCGTCAATCTGTTTTGGAAAGGACAGGATACTTTATCCTGTTAAGATTGAAGAAATCTTATACATAGAGAGCGTTAAGCAGACCGTCTATGTCCACCAAAAGGATGGGCAGACATTATCTTTTCCCTATTTAACATGTCAAAAAATTCTGGACAGAGCGGATACCGACTGTCTGTTTCAGTGCACCAGAGGCGTGATCATCAATAAGGATTACGTGGTGAATATAGATATTTCAAATAAATATATCACCTTGAAGGGCGTTGCTGAAAAGATTGAAATTGGGATTTCGTTTAAGAAAAAAGTGTTGGAGGAGTTTTTGGGATGATTGAGAGAAGTTATTTATTGCTTGATGCATTGGCTGTAATTATTTTTTTGCATCATTTATATGGGAGAAAGTTCAAGTTAGATATTAAAACAACAGTTTTTCTTTCTATAGATATGATAATTATGTCGACAATAAATTATTATGGATTACCCAAAATATATTCTTTTATAATTTACCCAATTATAATTCTATATTGTGGTATGCAATTTGGGTTTAAGTGGAGAGAGATAATCATAAATAGTATAATATGCGTGATAGTAAAAGGTGGAATTGAACTTCTGATTATTTTATTATATGGTGAAATTTTTAATATGCTTTCTTCTGAATTGGTATTTTTTGGTGAAGTTGAAATATTGATAATGAATATTGGAATTATACTTATTACTCTATTTGTTATTCCGCTATTTAAAATCCATAGATTTTCAATTTATTTACAAGATAAAGAGAGGATTTTATTCATTTCTTTGGGCTTTTGTATTTTGTTAATTATAGCTAGTATTATAAATTTTAAAATTGTAGAAGGGTTGAAAATATATCAATTTGTATTACTTTTTATTGGGATAGCATTGTTTTGTTTTTTGATAGGACAACTTGGGAAATATAAGATTAAATCTAAACAAATTGAAACAGAGTTAAAAATGCATAAGTTGTTTGCTGACTCTTTTCAGGGTTTAATAGAGGATATTAGATTACGTCAGCATGAATTTGATAATCATATAAATGCTATTTATAGCTTACATTATACATGTAATTCTTATGAAGAATTAGTAAAAGAGCAAAATGAATATAGCAATGCTGTAATAAAAGAGAATCGTTATAACAAGCTTTTGAAAGCAGGAAGCCCATTACTTATAGGCTTTTTATATGGAAAGTTTGTTGAAATTGAAAAACTTGGAATTACAGTTTCTTATCATATTAGTGTTGAGGATTTGGACAAAAAAATACCAACTTATAAATTAGTGGAAATTTTGGGTAATTTGATAAAAAATGCAGTCGAAGCAATGCAAAGTCAAAAAATATACAAAGCACTTTTTATCTCTGTAGTAGAGGCTAATAGTACTTTGGAGATAGAAGTAAGAAACAAGAGTGATTTTATTGAATATAGTGAAATTGAAGCTTTTTTTAGGAAAGGTGTAAGTAAAAAGGGAAGAAATAGAGGATTAGGATTGTATAATGTAAAAAAAATATGTAATGAATATTCACTAAATATTTTCTGTGAAAACAAAAAAATTGAAGATGATAATTGGTTGAGCTTTACAATTAGGAAGTAAAAAGAAGCCATTTACTATTTGGAAGATAAATGACTTCTTTTCAATTAAGTAGTTATTTTTTTGTTTCCTTTTTGGGATGTTCATATTCTCCCAAAAAAATTATACTGACCCCTCCAAAAGTAATCCAAACATCAAGAGCCATACAAGCTAATAGCAACGGTTTACTTAGTCTTAATAATTTCTCTTTCATACGGTTCTCCTTTCTTTATTATTCTTGCAGCGATAAGCTGCAGAGTGTGTAATATAATCACCCAAAATCCTACTGTAATATAAGGATTTTCGGGAACTATATACGTCACAACAATAAAGAAGAAGATGAACAAAAAGGCTTGGATCTTTACCCGTTTTACTAAACTGTCTTTAAGTGGAAGATGTATTGTTGATGTAACTGGTCCTACATAATAAACACAGAGCATGCAAAGTAATAAAATAGTTAACTGAAATACTTTGCTTACAGAAATCATTGGGAGAACAATGATTGCTAAAAATAGATAAGTAAATGATGCTGAAAGGCAAGAGATGTATCTTCTGCAGTGCAGCCCGCCGGTTGCCGTTCTCAAAAAAATCATCACAGTCACTGCCACTGCGTAAATATCCAACCTGTCATGAAATATAATTCCCATGATCAAAAGCTTGCTTAATTCCGAAGCAAGGGTTTTTCCCACAAATTGAAGTACAGCAACCTGATAATCACTGAACTGATAATATTTTTTCAATAACTCTTTCATCCTGAACAATCCTTTCCTTTGGCAAGTTTATTTTAAAAGCTTTTGCTCTCTGTGAAGATAAAATTCTCTGAATATACAATTCATGCAAATAAATTGCCATAAAAAGGAAAAATAAGTCGAAAAAAGAGGAAAAATTTAGAAAAACAACTAACTCAGTGAATTTTTAAGCAAATATGGAAATGGATGGTATAATAAAAATACGCCATATTTTGTGGTATACAGATAACAGATGACAAGATTTTGTAGGAGGTGAAGAGATGTCATATAAGGACATTGGATTGAGGATCCGCGGTTTGAGAGAAGCAAATTGTTACACAAGGGATGCATTTGCAGAGAAAATACATATTTCGTCAAAGTTTCTTTATGAGATTGAGACCGGCAAGAAAGGCTTTACTGCCGAAATTCTGTTTAGAATTTCCAGGGCATTATGTGTCAGCAATGACTATATATTAAGTGGAAACGAGGGCAGCAAGCTCCCGGATAAGGTGATAGGTATACTGGAAAGTTTCAGTCCGGAACAAATGGAGCATGTTCAGGGAATATTAAAGCTGGTTCAGGAGATGAGTGCAGGTAAAGCAGTGTAAAAGGGGAAAGGGCAGGAGCCGGCGCATGAGAATGCGCCGGCTCCTACAGTAAACGACAAAACAATTTTCCATTCACTATATCAGCTAAGCATTCCTCCCAGCATTCCGCTTCCGCAGCAGAGGATAAGCACGGTGAAAAAGTTTCCCCCCACCTCGCCCATTCCTCGGTTCACAGTCAGGGAAATGACGATCAGTATGAGAAAGTACAGCCCGCCCAGCAAAAGCCCCCAGAGAAATTTGCGGCTGCCCTCCCTTTTTCCGGCAAGGAAACCGGCGAGGAAGGTGACCAGGATATAAATACCGATAATGCAGACGGATACCACCTTTTCTGTCAGTTCAAACCGATAGAGCAGGAGGGCAAGAAGAAGAAGAAGCCCGGTGGTAAGCAGATAGGACAAAAGCAGGCATTTCAGGATAAAGGTAAGCCTGTCGCTTAAATTAAGTTTCTTTAACATGGCGGCCTCCTAAGTTTAGAAAATGTTTAGATTTCTTAATTCTTCACTTCAATCATATGTCGGAACTTGACAGAGAATACCCACATATTGTAATATTTCATTTAGCTGTACATATCGTGAACGAAAAATAATCTGTCGTTCACGATACAGTAATATAAAGACAGGGAGTGATTTTAGTTTTGGATACCGATGGTGTCATACAATTGTTTTCGCTACTGATTCTGGTGTTTTTGTCTGCTTTTTTTTCCTCGGCAGAGACAGCCCTTACCACTGTGAACAGGGTAAGGCTCAAGGCTCTGGCCGATGAGGGGAATAAACATGCGCAGACGGCTATGGACATACTTGACAAATATGGCAAGATGCTCAGCGCTATTTTAATAGGTAACAACATTGTGAATCTGACGGCATCGTCTCTGATGACGATCGTGGCGATGAAGATCAGGCTTTCCGTGGGGATTGCAACCGGAATTCTGACGGTGGTGATTCTGATTTTCGGGGAAATCGTACCGAAAAATATGGCTATGATCTATTCCGAAAAGCTGGCGCTTTTTTATGCGGTGCTGATTGCCGGGCTGATGAAGGTGATGACCCCGGTAATCTTTGTGGTAGATAAGCTTTCCGGAGGAATCATGAAGCTGCTACATATAGATACAAGCAAGAAAACTGCCATGACGGAGGTGGAGCTGCGTACCTATGTAGAGGTCAGCCATGAGGACGGCGTCATCGAATCGGAAGAAAGAGAGATGATCTACAATGTGTTCGACTTCAGCGACGCTCTGGCCAAGGACATTATGATTCCCAGGATCGACATGGTAACGGTCAGCGAGGACGCAGGGTATGAAGAGGTAATGGCTCTGTTTAAAGAGTGTATGTATACCAGAATTCCGGTCTTTCGTGAAGACAAGGATAATATTATCGGTATGATCAATATCAAGGATTTTATCCTGGTGGAAGAGAGAGAGCATTTCAGTATCAGCAGTATCATGCGTCAGGCTTATTACACCTACGAATTTAAAAAGACGGCGGATTTGCTGATCGAGATGCGTGAGAAGCGGGCAAACGTATCCTTTGTTCTGAATGAGTACGGAGCAACGGTGGGCATGATTACTTTAGAGGATCTTCTGGAAGAAATTGTGGGAGAGATTCGGGACGAGTATGACGAAGACGAAGAAGAACTGATCCAGAAGGTGGAAGAGAGGACTTACCTGGTAGAAGGGAGCATGAAGCTCAGCGATATTAATGACGAGTTAGGCACTTTGCTTGCCTCGGAGGATTATGATTCTATCGGCGGTCTGATTATAGAAAATCTGGACCGGCTTCCGGAGGACGGGGAGACCATTGTCACAGATCAGGACGTCACCCTGCAGGTGAAGGGAATCAGTCAGAACCGGATTGTGAAGGTGCTTATGATTCTTCCTGAGAAGAAGTCGGAAGAAGCTGCGGAGGGCTCCGAAACGGAAAAAGCAGAATCCGAGGAAGGGCAGGAGGAAGGATAAACGCTCCGACGGCGGGGAACACGGTTTTTTTCAGGAAATTATTACAAAGAAAATGCTTTTCCAATGTGTTTTACTATGGTACAATAGGTTTTGTTCTATATATAATAGGAAGGTTAAAGGAGAGGTAATAACTATGAAGCGGATTAAAACATTAACAACCAGAGATTTAAAGGAATCCATGAAAAAGGGCGGCTGCGGCGAATGCCAGACCTCCTGTCAGTCAGCCTGCAAGACCTCCTGCACAGTGGGAAACCAGAGCTGTGAGAAGGTGAAATAAGGCAGGGAATGAAATAGCGTGTATAAGCAGCGGCCTTTGTCGCTGCTTATTGTTGCGATAAACTTTTCATACTGTTTTGAAAGGATTAGGACAGTGATACATCGGTACAAAAATAATGGCTACAATATTGTCCTGGATGTGAACAGCGGTTCCGTTCATGTGGTGGACGATCTGGTATACGATCTGATCCCTTTGGCAGAGGATGCTTTGGAAAGGGGACAGACAAAAGAAGAGATGCAGGGCAGCTTTGGCGGTGCTTTAGGGGATAAATACTCCCCGGAGGATATTGCCGATGCGCTTGATGAGATTTTAGAGCTTCAGGAAGAAGGAATGCTCTATGCGCCTGATGTCTACGAAAATTATATCATAGACTTTAAAAAGCGGGAGACGGTGGTGAAGGCCTTGTGTCTCCACATTGCCCATGACTGCAACCTGGCCTGTAAATACTGTTTTGCAGAGGAAGGGGAATATCACGGAAGACGTGCCCTTATGAGTTTTGAGGTGGGGAAAAAGGCTCTGGACTTTCTGGTAAAGAATTCCGGGAACCGAGTGAATCTGGAGGTGGATTTTTTCGGCGGGGAGCCCCTTATGAACTGGCAGGTGGTAAAGGAGCTGGTGGCCTACGGCAGGAGCCTTGAGGAGCCTTATCACAAAAAATTCCGCTTTACCCTGACCACCAACGGCATTCTGCTAAATGACGACATTTTGGAGTTTGCCAACCGGGAAATGTCCAACATTGTTTTGAGCATTGACGGCCGAAAAGAGATCAATGACCTGATGCGTCCCCACAGGGGCGGACAGGGAAGTTATGATACCATCGTCCCTAAGTTTCTGAAGGCGGCAGAGAGCAGGGATCAGATGAATTATTATGTAAGAGGCACCTTTACCAGAAACAATCTGGACTTTTCTAAGGATGTAATGCATCTGGCGGATCTGGGCTTTCGGCAGATTTCCGTGGAGCCGGTAGTGGCTGCGCCCGGGGAAGAGTATGCGCTTCGGGAAGAGGACGTCCCCGCAATCCTGGAAGAATACGATCAACTGGCAGCGGAGCTTTTAAAGAGGACCAGAGAAGGAAGGGGTGTTAATTTCTTCCATTTTATGATAGACTTGGAAGGCGGGCCTTGTGTGGCAAAAAGGCTTTCCGGATGCGGCTCGGGAACAGAGTACCTGGCCGTAACGCCCTGGGGAGATTTTTACCCCTGCCATCAGTTTGTGGGCAGGGATGAGTTTCTTATGGGCAATGTGGAGGAGGGGATTACCAGGACGGATATTCGGGATGAGTTTAAGACCTGTAATGTCTACGCCAAAGAAAAGTGCAGAAGCTGTTTTGCAAAATTTTACTGCAGCGGCGGCTGTGCGGCAAATTCCTATCAGTTCCACGGACACATTAACGACGCCTATGAGCTTGGATGTGAATTGCAGAGAAAGCGTATAGAATGTGCAATTATGATAAAAGCGGCTTTGGCCGAAGCAGAAGGAGAAGAAAGCAATGAAAAAGAATAAGGCAATTATCACTTTGCTGGTATTTTTGCTGTTGCTGGGCAGTTTTGGTTATACTGCCGCAGTGGGATTCGGACCGGACGCCTCAGGTTCCGCTTCCAGCATTAATCTGGGACTGGATCTGGAGGGCGGTGTGAGTATCACCTATCAGGTGGTAGGCGATGAAGATCCCAGCAGTGAGGATATGGCAGACACCATCTACAAGCTGCAGAAGCGTGTGGAGGGTTACAGCACGGAGGCAGTGGTTTATCAGGAGGGGAGCGATCGGATCAATATCGAGATTCCCGGCGTATCGGATGCCAATGCCATCCTGGAGGAGTTGGGCAAGCCCGGCTCCCTGTACTTTATCGCAGAGCATGACCCGGAGGGAAACCTGAATTACCAGATGATGGGTATGGGCAATGACGGCAAGCCGGTCTACATGATGAACAAGACCATTGAGGAGCTGGAGGAGAACGGCTCCGTGGTGCTGGAGGGGACGGACGTAAAGAACGCCCAGGCAGGCTCTGTCAGCAATGATATGCAGAACAGCGAGTTTGTGGTAGAGCTGTCCATGAACGAGGAGGGAATTTCCAAGTTTGCGGATGCCACCACCAAGGCGCTTCAAAACGGAGAATCCATCGGTATTTATTATGACGGCGCAATCATAAGCGCCCCCGGGGTCAATTCCGCCATTACAGACGGACAGGCTCAGATCACGGGAAACTTTACCTTTGAGGAAGCCCAGCAGCTTGCCTCAACCATCCGAATCGGCGGCCTTAAGCTGGAGCTGGAAGAGCTCCATTCCAAGATTGTGGGAGCCCAGCTTGGAGAGGAAGCAATCTCTACCAGTATCAAAGCGGCGGGAGTGGGTTTTGCGGTGATCGTGGTCTTTATGATTGCGGCATACTATCTCTCAGGAGCGGCGGCCAGCCTGGCCCTTGCGCTCTATATAGAGCTGATCATTATTTTACTGGACGCCTTTGAGATTACGCTGACGCTGCCCGGTATTGCAGGTATTATTCTTTCCATCGGTATGGCGGTGGATGCCAATGTCATTATTTTTGCACGGATTAAGGAGGAGATAGCCAAGGGTAAGACGGTCAAGTCTGCTATTGACATCGGCTTCAAAAAGGCCACCTCGGCGATTGTGGACGGAAATATCACGACTCTGATTGCCGCGGCAGTGCTGGGGCTTTTGGGCTCCGGTACCATCAAGGGCTTTGCGGCGACCCTGGCTCTTGGTATCATCCTTTCCATGTTCACTGCTATGGTAATTACCAAACTGCTGATGAAGTCTTTCTATGCCATTGGACTTCAGAGCGCGAAGCTCTATGGCAGTGCCAAAGAAAGAAAGCCGATTCACTTTACCTCCAAAAAGCCGGTATTCTTCGGGATCTCCATTGCCGCTGTTCTGGCCGGCTTTGTGTTTATGGGAATCAACAAGTCCCAGATTGGCGGCGCCTTGAATTACAGTCTGGAGTTTGTGGGCGGGACTTCTACCAATGTAACCTTCAATGAGGACATGGCCCTTGCAGATATTGATTCAAAAGCAGTGCCTCTGATCGAAGACATTACAGGAGACGGAAATGTTCAGACACAGAAGGTGGAGGGAACCAATGAGGTGATTTTCAAGACCCGTTCCCTGAACACCGACGAAAGAGAAGCTTTCAAGAGCGCTATGGTAGAAAATTTCCAGGTAGATGCAGAGAAGATTACCACGGAAACCATCAGCTCTACCATCAGCAGTGAGATGAAGTCGGATGCCATTATTGCGGTGTTTGTCGCCACTTTGTGCATGCTGGTTTATATCTGGTTCCGGTTTAAGGATATCCGCTTTGGGGCCAGCTCCGTGATCGCCCTGCTGCATGATGTTCTGGTGGTGCTTGCGTTCTATGCGATTGTGAAGGTATCCGTGGGAACTACCTTTATCGCCTGTATGCTAACCATTGTGGGTTATTCCATCAATGCCACCATTGTGATCTTCGACCGTATCCGCGAGAATATGCACAATATGGGAAGAAACGAGTCTCTGGAGGAGATGGTAAACGGAAGTATTACACAGACCCTGAGCAGAAGCATTTTTACATCACTGACTACTTTTATTATGGTGGCCGCCCTGTATGTTTTTGGAGTGTCCTCTGTGAAAGAGTTCGCGCTTCCTCTGATGGCAGGGATTCTGTGCGGTACCTATTCCTCAGTGTGCATTACAGGAGCCCTTTGGCTGATTTTAAGAAAAGCATTTCCTCAGAAAAAGGGATAAATCTTATTGTTAATTCATAAAAGCTGATGTTATAAAAGCGTTCGGGAAACGGCATATTCGGAAGAAGTGTGATGCTGTGCTTAGAACGCTTTTTCTCTGATACAGAAACGAGGTACTTTATGGCGCGATGGATGATGGCTGCTAAGAAGGCGGATTTTGACAAAATTGCCGAAAAATACCACATAACCCCGGTGCTTGCAAGGATTATGCGAAACAGGGATGTGGTGGGTGACGAGGAGATAGAAAGGTTTCTTCACGGAAGTCTTAAGGATTTGCATAACCCGCTGCTTCTCAAGAATATGGAAAAAGCGGCGGAAATCGTTACACGGAAAATACTGGAGAGGAAAAGGATTCGTATCATAGGAGATTATGATGTAGACGGAATCTGCGCCGCCTATATTCTGCTCATGGGCATCCGTTTTCTGGGGGGCGTGGTGGATACGGTAATTCCCCACAGGATGAAGGACGGCTACGGCTTAAACGACCATCTGATCGAGGCGGCGAAGGAAGACGGAATTGATACCGTCATCACCTGTGACAACGGGATTGCGGCGGCGCCCCAGATCCGGATGGCAAAGGATATGGGGATGACAGTGATCGTGACGGATCATCATGAGGTTCCATATGAAGAAGCGGGGGAGGAAGGACGGGTTTATCTTCTTCCGGAAGCGGATGCCGTGGTGGATCCGAAACAGCCGGAATGCGAATATCCCTTTAAGGGAATCTGCGGCGCAGTAGTGGCCATGAAGTTGATTTTGACATTGTTGGACGGAAAGGAGTTTAAGGAGAGGCCCGGCGAAGACAAAATCCGGAAGGAAATGCTCACCTTTGGGGCTCTTGCCACGGTCTGCGATGTGATGGAGCTTAAGGATGAGAACCGTATCCTTGTAAAAGAGGGCCTGAAGCGGATGAGAGAGACTGAAAATCCCGGGCTTAAAGCGCTGCTTATGGTCAATGGCATAGAGGATAAGGAGCTGACGCCTTATCATGCAGGCTTTATCCTCGGCCCCTGTTTGAACGCCACGGGACGGCTGGACACGGCAAAGCGGGCACTGGAGCTGTTTGACTGTGGGGACTGGAGAAAAGCCGTTACCATCGCCGGTGAACTGAAGGATTTAAATGACAGCCGCAAGCAGATGACGGAGGAGGGGGTTCTTCAGGCCATTGCCATAGTAGACGGTACGGAAATTAAGCTGGATCGGGTACTGGTAATTTATCTTCCGGATTGTCATGAAAGTCTGGCAGGCATTATAGCGGGAAGGGTCAGAGAAAAGTATGGAAAGCCGGTTTTTGTGCTGACTAAGGGGGAAGAAGGGATCAAGGGAAGCGGGCGCTCTATCGAGGCTTATCACATGTATGAGGAGCTTACGGCCTGTAAGGAGCTTTTTACAAGGTATGGGGGACATAAGATGGCGGCAGGGCTTTCCATGGCGGGAGAGGACGTGATTGAGGTTTTCCGCAGGAGGTTAAACGACAACTGCAGCCTCAGAGAAGAGGATTTTGAGGAAGTGGTACATATTGATGTCCCTATGCCTCTTTCTTATGCGACTGTGGAATTTGTAAAAGAGCTGTCTTATCTTGCCCCCTTCGGCACGGGAAATCCGAGGCCTTTGTTTGCAAGGAAAGGAATCAGCATTATATCAGGACGGAAGCTGGGGAAAAATAAGAATGTGGGGAAGTACCGGATTGCTGACGAGGAGGGAAGAAGCTATGAGATGATCTACTTCGGAGATTTGGAGGAGTTTGACAGCTTTTTGGCCCTCCGCTGCGGGCAAGGTGTGCTGCAGGCCATTTACGAGGAGTCTCTGCGGCCGGGAAAGGCAGTGATCAGCATGGCATATTATCCCGATCTGAATTCTTTTGCAGGCCGGGAGAGCCTGCAGATGGTGATGCAGTATTATTGTTAGGAGCAGATATGATAGCAACGGTAACATTAAATCCGGCAGTGGATAAGACTTATACGTGTACAGGAATCCTTCCCGGCCAGGTAAACCGGATGGACAGCGCAAAAAATCTGGCAGGAGGGAAGGGAATCAATGTGGCGAAGGTGCTGCGCCAGTATGGTTATCCGGTAAGGACTCTGGGCTTTCTGGGAGGGTATTCCGGAAAGCTGATCGAGGATTATGTGATTTCCATTGGAGCAGAGAGCCTTTTTACGAAGGTGGCAGGAGAAACCAGGTGCAGTGTGAATATCCTTTCCCAGGACGGCTATGTGACAGAGCTTTTGGAGCCGGGGCCAGGGATCCTGGGGGAAGAGTTTCACCGTTTCCTGAGAGATTTCGAGGAAGGAATTTCGGACTGTGAGCTGGTGGCCCTGTGCGGCAGTGTGCCTGAGAGTGTGCCCGGAGGGATTTATTCGGATTTGATCCGCTGGGCAAAGGTGAAAGGAAAAAAGGTGCTGCTTGATACCAGCGGGACTTTTTTGAAAGAAAGCGTAAGGGAAGCGCCGTTTATGGCAAAGCCGAATCTGAGGGAGCTTGAATTCCTCACAGGCAGAAGGCTCCGGGATCTGGACGAGGTGATCGAAGCAGCCCTTCTGGTTTGGGAATGGGGCGTTCCCCATGTGCTTGTTTCCATGGGGGAAAAGGGAATTCTGTATGTGCGGGAGGGAGAAATCCTGCGGGTAAGGGCACCGAAGGTGAGAGCCTTCAATACGGTAGGCTGCGGGGACAGCGTGGTGGCTGCCTTCGCCATGGGGTTTCTGCAGGAGATGGACGCAGGAGCGCTTTTGCGGTATTGCGCCGGTATATCGGCGGCTAACGCAGCCACCCTGGAAAACGGAGTGATTCCCACAGAGCTTGCAGAAAAGCTGACCAAGGAGGCGCAAGTGGAGTATCTTTCCCACAGGGCTGATTAGGCTTGGGTCTTATGCTGAGCCGGGGAGCCTTATGGGAGGGCCGTCTGTTGGGGCAATGCAAAAGCCTCCGGGGATGCCGGAGGCTTTCGCATTCTTATGAGGGGGGAGATAGTGAGTTGTTCAACTATCTTGATTAATATCATAAAGGAAAATTGTGTATAAAATGTGTCCGATTTATGATAAAAGTCTAAAACCTCTAAATAAAAAATTAAACTCAACAAAAGAAATCAGAAACATATAGTATCAAACAAGAGAGGGTTTCCTAAGTAGATTGAAAAAAATACGCAATCGTGTTATCTTATTATAAGGGAAATTTCCTGATATTTGCATTGCGTTGCCGCTGCTTGGGGCGACAGGGAGGAGTCATATGAGATGTAGAGAATTGCTGAACGGATTTGAATGGGAATGTACTAGGGGAAACGTGGAGAGGGAAATTAAAGAGGTGGTTTATGATTCCCGTAAGCTCAAACCGGGATGTATGTTTATCTGTATCTGCGGTTATAAGACCGACGGGCATCAATTTGCCGGGGAGGCGGCAGAGGCGGGAGCGGCGGCGTTGGTGGTGCAAAAGGATGTGGAGCTGCCGCCGGAAAGTGATATTACGGTGATCCGGGTAGAGGACAGCAGATATGCCATGGCCTATATTTCGGCCGCTTATTTCGGAC
This sequence comes from uncultured Lachnospiraceae bacterium, assembly GCA_910579425.1. GTDB lineage: Bacteria > Bacillota > Clostridia > Lachnospirales > Lachnospiraceae > Suilimivivens. The sequence continues at coordinate 30,626 of CAJTVL010000004.1, forward strand.
ATCCGGCTGACCGGCTGAAGGTGATCGGCATTACCGGCACTAAGGGAAAGACCACTTCCACTTACCTGATCAAGTCTATCCTGGAAAGAGCAGGCTATAAGGTAGGGCTTGTGGGAACAATTGAGACGGTTATAGGAGATAAGCATATTCCCGCGGACAATACCACGCCGGAATCCTTTCTGCTTCAGCAGTATTTCAGGGAGATGGAGGAAGAGGGCTGCGATATTGTTGTGATGGAAGTGGCGTCTCAGGGGCTTAAGCTTCACAGAACCCAGGGGTTTACCTTTGAGATCGGGATTTTTACCAACCTGGAGCCGGATCATATCGGCCCCAATGAGCATGCAGATTTCGAGGAATATCTGGCATGTAAAGGGCTTTTGTTTCAGCAGTGCTGGCTTGGAATTGTGAATAAGGATGACGCCCATGCGGATGCGGTGGTGAAAGGGCATACCTGTCAGCTTGAAACCTATGGGCTTGATAAGCATGCAGATATTTATGCAGATCATATCGAGCTTGTGAATAAGCCGGGCGAGCTTGGAATCCGTTTCCAGGTCAAAGAAAGAGGCATCGGGAAAATTCCCTTTGAGGTGGAGGTGCCCGCTCCCGGCAGATTCAGCGTTTACAATGCCCTGGCGGCCATTGCGGTATGCAGACATTTCAAGGTGGAAAACGCCCAGATCCAAAAGGCCCTTCTCGGGGCCCATGTCAGGGGAAGAATCGAGATGGTTCCCGTATCCGATCAGTTTACCCTGTTGATTGATTACGCCCACAATGCCATGAGCCTTAAAAGCCTGCTGACGACGCTGAGAGAATACAATCCCACAAGGCTTGTGAGCCTTTTCGGGTGCGGCGGGAACCGCTCCAAGCTCCGCCGTTTTGAGATGGGAGAGGTCAGCGGAAATTTTGCGGATTTTACGGTGATTACCTCGGATAACCCCCGGTTCGAGGAGCCGGAGGATATCATCGAGGATATTAAGACAGGCATAAAAAAGACAAACGGAAGCTATGTGGCAATCTGTGACAGGAAAGAGGCCATTGCCTATGCCATTGACCAGGCCCGGCCCGGGGATATTATTATCATCGCCGGGAAAGGTCATGAGGATTACCAGGAAATCAAAGGGGTTAAGTACCCTATGGATGACAGAGTACTGATCGCAGAAATACAAAAGGAAAGAGCAAAACAGGGATGACCCGGGGAAGATATGCCAATATTATTATAGATATTTCCCATGAAAAAGTAGACAGAACCTTCCAGTACAAAATCCCGGAGGAACTTTTGGGAAAGCTTGAGGAGGGGACCTGCGTGCAGGTGCCTTTCGGAAAAGGGGATCATCTGCGGCAGGGCTATGTGGTGGAGGTGACGGACAGGAGAGAATTTCCGGAGGAAAAGCTAAAGACGGTAGCGGGAATTGCTCCGGGAAGCCTGCCTGTGGAGGCAGATGCCATAAAGCTTGCGGCATGGATGAAAAAGACCTATGGTTCCACCATGATTGCCGCGCTGAAAACCGTGCTTCCGGTGAAGCAGGCCTTAAAGCCCAGAGAAAAAAAGAAGATTGTACGGCTGCTTGACCCGGAGGAGACCCGCTCTGTCTGGGCGGAAGCGCTCCGCAAAAATCAGAGGGCAAGGGCCAAGGTGCTTAAGGAACTGATCACGGAAGAAATCCTTCCATATGAACTGGTGAGAGCCAAGCTGAATATCTCCGCCTCCGTTCTGAAAAGTTTGGAGAGCCAGGAGGTGATCAGGATTGAGAGGGAGAGCTATTACCGCAACCCCGTAAAAATCGAGGCGGACAGGGAGCAGGGCAGGGAGCTGAGCAAGGAGCAGGACCGGATCCGGCGGCAGGTTCTTACTGATTTTGACCAGGGAAAAAGAAAGACCTATCTGCTCCACGGGATTACCGGAAGCGGAAAAACCGAGGTCTATTTATCCCTGATCGAGGGTATGATAAAGAGAAAAAAGCAATGTATCGTGCTGATTCCGGAAATTGCCCTTACCTATCAGACCCTGCTTCGGTTTTATAAAAGGTTTGGGGACCGGGTGTCGGTGATGAATTCCACGTTATCTGCCGGGGAGAAATTCGATCAGTGCGAGCGGGCCAAAAAGGGGGAGCTGGATGTGATCATAGGGCCGCGTTCCGCCCTGTTTGTGCCTTTTCCCAATCTGGGGATGATTGTGATAGACGAGGAGCATGAAGCCAGCTACAAAAGTGAGACCATGCCCAGGTATCATGCCAGGGAGACGGCCCGGTACCTGGCAGGACTGAAAAACGCAGCCCTTGTGCTGGGCTCCGCCACCCCCTCTTTGGAGGCTTATTATCTGGCACGGAAGGGCAGCTATGAGCTCTTTACCTTAAATTACAGGCCTACGGGCGGGAACCTGGCCAGCGTTTGTGTCGTTGATTTGCGAAAGGAGCTCAGGGAGGGAAACCGTTCCATTTTCAGCAGAAGGCTGCAGGAGCTGCTAAAGGAGCGGATTGCAGGAAAGGAGCAGGCCATGCTTTTTTTAAACCGCAGAGGGTATGCAGGGTTTGTGTCCTGCAGATCCTGCGGCTATGTGGTAAAGTGCCCCCACTGCGACGTGTCCTTGTCCCAGCATATGGGGGGAAGGATGGTCTGCCATTACTGCGGCTATGAGACGGGGCAGCCCACAAAATGTCCGGAGTGCGGCTCTCCCTATATTCTCGGCTTTAAGGCAGGAACGGAGCAGATAGAGCAGCAGCTTGGCCGGCAGTTTCCCGGGATTCGGGTGCTCCGGATGGACGCGGATACCACCCGGAAAAAGGACAGCTATGAGAAGATTCTGGCGTCTTTCTCCGCCGGGGAGGCAGACGTGCTGGTGGGAACCCAGATGATCGTAAAAGGGCATGATTTTCCCAATGTGACGCTGGTTGGGGTGCTCGCGGCGGATTTGTCTTTAAACGACAGCGATTACCGCTCAGGAGAGAGAACCTTTCAGCTTCTGACTCAGGCGGCGGGAAGGGCAGGTCGGGGAAGCAGGCCGGGGGAGGTTGTGATACAGACCTACCGCCCGGAGCATTACAGTATCGTGCGCTCCGCCAGCCAGGATTATAAAGCTTTTTATGAGGAAGAAATTCTGTACAGAGAATTGGGGGGCTACCCTCCGGTGATCCATATGATGGCAATATTGATCGCCTCTCCTTGCGAAGAGCGCGGCCAGGCTTTGGCCGGCAGGATCGCGGAGCTGATCAGAAAGAATATTTCCGGCCCTGGGTGTGCAGGAAATCCCGCAAAGAGCCCGGGCTTTGAACGGGCGGCGCTGATCGGGCCGGCGAAAGCACCGATAGGAAAAATCAACGATATTTATCGTTTTATCATATATTGTAAATCCGCTGAGTATGAACAGCTTACAGAAATAAAGGATAAAGTGGAAGCCTATATGGAGTCCGTGGATACCAGAGAGGAAAACGTACAGTTTGATTTTGATCCAATGAATCATTTTTAAATATCGGAAGGAAGGGAAGAAAAGAGATGGCGCTTAGAAACATAAGAGAAATAGGGGATCCGGTTTTGAACAAGGTTTGCAAAGAGGTCAAAGAGATGACGGAGCGGACCAGGGAATTGATCGACGACATGTTTGATACCATGTATGAGGCGGAAGGCGTTGGGCTGGCAGCTCCCCAGGTAGGGATTTTAAAAAGGATTGCCGTGATTGATGTGACGGGGGAGGATCCTCTTTTGCTGATTAACCCGGTTATTCTTGAAAGCGGCGGATCCCAGACGGCCAACGAAGGGTGTCTGAGTGTTCCCGGCAAGACGGGAGCCGTGACAAGGCCGGATTATGTGAGGATCAGAGCCTTTGACAGAGAACTTGTGCCCTTTGAGATGGAGGCGGAGGATCTGCTTGCCCGGGCCATCTGCCATGAGGCGGAGCATCTGGACGGCCACCTTTATGTGGAAAGGGTGGAGGGACGATTGATGGACGTATCCGAGCTGGAGGAAGAAGAATAAGGCGGCAGTTTTGCACGTACAGCCGATGTGGAAAAGGAGTGGTGTCAGATGAAGATTGTATATATGGGAACCCCGGATTTTGCGGTAGCGCCCCTGGAGGCCCTTCTTGAGGCCGGGTATGAGGTCAGCGCAGTGGTGACCCAGCCGGATAAGCAAAAGGGACGCGGAAAGGCTCTGCAGATGTCGCCGGTGAAGGAATGCGCCCTGCGCCATGGCCTTGCGGTATTTCAGCCGGTTAAGATCAGGGAAGCTTCCGCTGTCAGCAGGCTGGCTGAATTTGAGGCGGATTTGTTTGTCGTGGCTGCTTTCGGACAGATCCTGTCGGAGGAAATCTTAAATATGCCACGGCTTGGCTGCATCAATATCCATGCCTCCCTCCTTCCGTCTTACCGGGGAGCGGCGCCCATCCAGTGGGCAGTGTTAAACGGGGAGAAGGAGAGCGGCGTCACCATCATGCGGATGGCAAAAGGGGTAGACACGGGAGATATGTTCTGCAAAGCAGTGGTGCCTTTGGAAGAAAAGGAAACCGGAGGAAGCCTGCATGATAAGCTCATGGAGGCCGGGGCAAAGCTTTTGGTGGAGGCGCTTCCCAAAATAGAAAGGGGAGAGCTTCTGCCGGTGGCCCAGAAGGAGGAAGAAGCTACCCATGCCGGAAAGCTTTTCAAAACCATGGGACTGATCGACTGGCGGAAGGATAGCGACGAGATTGAGCGTCTGGTGAGAGGATTAGATCCCTGGCCAAGCGCCTATACTTTTTATAAAGGAAAGCAGTTAAAGATCTGGGAGGCGGATGTAATGAAAGCTTCCGAAAAGGGGACAGGAGGAGAGGCATCTTCCGTGGAGAAAGGCGCTCTAGAGCCGGGCACGGTAGCTTTCGTGGGGAAGGATTTTTTTGATGTTGTTACCGGGAAGGGAATGCTTCGGGTAAAATCCCTGCAGATAGAAGGGAAAAGGCGGATGCAGACCAGGGAGTTCCTCTTAGGCAATGAAATGGCTGCGGGACTTAAATTTGAATAGAATTGTTCATGACAGGAGGTTGGAAGGGTGTTTGGATTTTATTTTGATCCTACTTATATTTTGGTTCTGATCGGCGCGGTTTTATGCATTTGGGCGAGCTCACGGGTAAACAGTACCTACAGCAAATATGCCAGGGTAAGGGCAAGAAGCGGTATGACAGGCGCCCAGGCGGCACAGAGGATACTGCAGATGTCAGGTATTCATGATGTACAGATTCAGCATATAGCAGGAAATCTGACGGATCACTACGATCCTTCCGGAAAGGTATTGCGGCTTTCGGACTCTGTTTATGGCTCTGCCTCAGTGGCTGCCATCGGGGTGGCCGCCCATGAATGCGGACACGCCCTGCAGCACAGGGAAGGGTACTTTCCGCTGAAATTCCGTTCCGCCCTGGTTCCGGCGGCAAATATCGGCTCAAAGCTGGGACTTCCCTTAGTGATTCTCGGCCTGATTCTGGGAATCGGTTTTGACCTGCCGGGAGGCGGTTATTTTTCCCTGGCACAGATCGGAATATGGGTATTTTCTCTGGCGGTGCTGTTTCAGGTGGTGACTCTTCCGGTGGAGTTTGACGCTTCGAAAAGAGCGTTAAAGCTTTTGGAGAGCTGCGGCATTATGGGAAGCGACGAGGCGGCAGGCAGCAGGCGGGTGCTTGGGGCGGCAGCCCTTACCTATGTGGCGGCGGCAGCATCCTCCATTCTGCAGCTTTTGCGTCTTGTGATACTCTCCGGAGGCAGACGCAGGGATGATTAAGTTAAGGATTGCCAGGAGGAAACCGGAGTGGAAAATACAAGAGAACTGATTCTGGATATGCTGATGGAGATCCTGGAGAAGGGTGTTTACAGCCATCTGGTTATCAGAGACGTGCTTGATAAATATGATTATATGGACAGCCGGGACAAGGCCTTTATCAAGAGAGTGACCCAGGGAACCATAGAGAGGCTGATAGAGATCGATTTTTATCTGGATCAGTTTTCCAAGGTGTCTGTGTCGAAGATGAAGCCGCTGATCAGGAATCTGATGCGTATGAGCGTCTATCAGCTTTTGTATATGGACAGCATACCCGACAGCGCCGTGTGCAACGAAGCGGTGAAACTTGCGGGAAAAAGAGGTTACCGGGGACTTGCGGGCTTTGTCAACGGCGTCCTTCGGAATATAGCCAGGACCAAAAGCAGGCTGACGCTGACAGAGAAAGACGACAAATATCAATATCTGTCGATCAAATACTCCATGCCTCAGTGGCTGATCAGGCTTTGGATGGTGACTTACGGGGATGAGATCACATATTTTATGTTAAAGGGTCTTTTAGAGCCTAAGCCGCTCACCCTGCGCTTAAAGGAAAGTCTGTCAGAGGAACAGAAGGAAAAGTGGCTCTGTGCGCTTGAAACGTCCTCGGTTAAGGTGCAGAAGCATCCCTATCTTTCTTACGCTTATCAGGTATGGAATGTGGAAGGAGTCAGGAGCCTGCCGGGATATGATGAAGGCTGGTTTAATGTGCAGGATGTGAGCAGTATGTTGGTCGTGGAGGCCTGCGGTTTTCACGAGATGCTAAGAGAGAACCCAAAGAAGGATTCCGAAGGCGCACAGCCCCTGGTTTTGGACGTTTGCGCCTGTCCGGGAGGCAAATCCATGCATGCGGCGGAGAAGCTCTCAGGGCGTGGAAAGATTATTTCCAGGGACATATCGGAGTATAAGGTATCCCAGATGAGAGATAATATAGAGCGGATGGGCTATGCCAATATAGAGGTTCAGGTTTATGACGCCGCCGCGCCGGATGAAAGCATGCTTGAGAAGGCGGATGTTGTGCTGGCGGATCTGCCCTGCTCGGGACTTGGCGTGATCGGGAAAAAGCGGGACATTAAGTACCGGATCACCGCTGAAGCCCTGAAGGAGCTGGAAAAACTGCAGAGAAAGCTTTTGGATGTGGTATGGCGGTATGTGAAGCCCGGCGGGATTTTGCTGTACAGTACCTGTACGATGAATCCCGGCGAGAATGAAGAAATGGTGGATTGGTTCGTCCAAAGGTATCCCTTTGAGAGGGAGGAGCTTACTCCTTATCTTCCGGATGCGCTGAAGGAGGAGGGGCAGAGAGGAATGCTGCAGCTTTTTCCGGGTTACCACATGACGGACGGCTTCTTTATTGCCAGACTCAGACGCCGACTGTAGCGGAGCGGGCGGAAAACGGGTCATAGGCATTTATAGTAAGAAGAAAAAGGACAGAAGAAATATGACCGATATAAAATCCCTCACTCTGGAGGAACTGAAAACAGAGATGGAAAGGCTGGGCGAAAAATCCTTCCGGGCAGCACAGCTTTATCAGTGGATGCACCAAAAGCTGGCCAGAAGCTTTGACGGGATGACCAACCTCCCGGCGGCGCTTCGAAAAAAGCTGGCGCAGGAATATGCCTTTACCGCCTTAAGGCCGGTGCGCGTACAGGAATCTGCCCTGGACGGCACGCGAAAATATTTGTTTGAGTTAGGGGACGGAAGGTTTGTCGAGAGTGTCTGGATGAAGTACCGCCACGGAAACAGTCTGTGTATCTCCTCCCAGGTGGGGTGCCGGATGGGCTGCGCGTTCTGCGCTTCCACCATAGACGGGCTGGAACGCTCCTTAGAGCCCTCGGAGATGCTGGATCAGATTTACACCGTCACCCTTCTTACCGGAGAGCGGATTTCAAACGTAGTGGTTATGGGGATCGGCGAACCCCTTGACAATTATCATAATCTTCTGAAATTTATCACCCTTCTTACCGATGAAAACGGATTACATATCAGCCAGCGAAATATTACGGTATCCACCTGCGGTTTAGTGAATGAAATGCGTCTGCTGGCAGATGAAAAGCTTCAGATTACCCTGGCTTTATCTCTTCACGCCCCCACCGATGAAAAGAGAAGGCGGCTGATGCCCATAGCAAACAGGTATTCCATAAAGGAGCTTATGGAGGCCTGTGCCTGCTATTTTGAAAAGACGGGCAGGCGGATTACCTTTGAATATTCTCTTGTAAAAGGGGTCAACGATGCCGGGGAGGATGCAGAGATCCTTTCGGCTCTTGTGGGAAAACTGAATTGTCATGTGAATTTAATACCGGTAAATCCCGTCAGTGAGCGAAATTTTGTACAGCCGGATACGAAAAATGTCACAGCTTTTAAAAATAAACTTGAAAAAAATGGAATAAATGTTACTATTAGAAGGGAAATGGGAAGAGATATAGACGGTGCCTGCGGACAACTGAGAAGAAGACAAAGGGCATTACAGTAGGAGGTAATACCGTGTTAAAATCCTTTTCTGCTACAGATATAGGGAAAAAAAGAAAACTGAATCAGGATTTTGTATATGTCTCGGAGGCTCCCATAGGGAACCTGCCCAATCTTTTTATTGTCGCAGACGGCATGGGAGGGCATAACGCGGGGGAATATGCTTCCAAGTGTGCCGTGGAAACCATCGTGAGGGAGATCAGGGGAAGCTTTGAAAAAAATCCGGTGCGTATCATAGGCAAAGCCATCCGGACAGCCAATGATCTGATCAGACGCAAGGCCAGGGAGGAAGCAGGACTCTATGGCATGGGGACTACAGCGGTGGTTGCTACTTGTATGGGGCATTATCTGCAGGTTGCCAATGTAGGCGACAGCAGGCTTTACATTATAAATGACGGGATCAGACAGATTACCCGGGATCACTCCCTGGTAGAAGAGATGATACGTATGGGAGGGATTGACCGGGAGGTGGCGAAGCATCACCCGGATAAGAACATCATCACCAGGGCCATAGGGGGGCTGGATACGGTGGAAATTGACTTTTTTAACGAAGAGTTAAAGGCCGGAGATCTGGTGCTTATGTGCTCTGACGGACTCACGAATATGTTAGAGGATGGGGAGATAAGCCAAATCGCGGGAGAGCGTATTTCCATTGAGGAAAAGGCGAAGAAGCTGATCGAGGCGGCCAACGACCATGGGGGAAAAGATAATATAGCAGTGATATTGATCGATGTATTCGCGAAAGAATGACATATAAGAGGTAGATATGGTTAAAATAGGAATGATAATTGGAGACAGATATGAAGTTCAGGAGAAAATAGGCACAGGCGGAATGTCTGATGTGTATAGGGCAAAGGATCACAAGCTGAACCGGTTTGTTGCAGTGAAGGTTTTAAAGCAGGAATTCAGTGAGAATGCCAATTTCGTATCCAAATTCAGAGTGGAGGCCCAGGCTGCCGCCGGGCTTGCCCATCCCAATATTGTAAACGTATATGATGTGGGGGAAGAAAACGGCATCTACTATATCGTTATGGAGCTGGTAGAAGGCATCACCCTCAAAAAATATATTGAGAGAAAGGCCCGTCTTTCCGTTAAGGAGGCGGTCAGCATTGCCATTCAAGTGAGTATGGGAATTGAGGCTGCCCACAATAATCATATTATCCACAGAGATATTAAACCTCAGAATATCATTATTTCCAAAGAGGGTAAAGTAAAGGTAACCGATTTTGGGATTGCCAAGGCGGCCACCAGCAATACCATTACTTCCAATGTGATGGGATCGGTACATTATACCTCCCCGGAACAGGCAAGAGGCGGCTATTCCGATGAAAAGAGCGATATTTACTCCCTGGGCGTCACCATGTTCGAGATGCTCACGGGACGTGTGCCCTTTAACGGGGAGACCACAGTTGCAATCGCCATCAAACATATCCAGGAGGAGATGCCCTCGCCCAGAGAGTATGTTTCCGAAATCCCGGTGAGCGTGGAGCAGATTGTTTTTAAATGCTGTCAGAAGAGCCCGGACCGCAGGTACCAGTCCATGGGGCAGTTGATCGCGGATTTAAAGAGGTCCCTTATGACGCCGGACGAGGACTTTGTCAAGATGGTGGATCCCAATGAGGAAGGCTCCACCAAAATGATGGACAGCAGCGACCGTGAGAAAATCAAACGGCAGGCAAGAAACAGGGACAGCATGGAAGAGGCCATGCATCTGCGCAAGGAAGCGGATATGAAGAAGATTGTCCGCAGAAAAAGAGAAATTCCTTATGAGCTCGAGGAGGACGAAGACGAGGAAGAGGAAGAGGATGACATAGACGAGACGGAATATGAGGATGAGGAAGACGAGGATGAAGATGAGGATTACGATCCCAAGATGGAGCGCATCACCACAGTCCTTGCGGTAGTGGCCGCCATTCTCATCGGGTGTATCGTACTCTTTCTGGTGGGAAAGGCCCTGGGGCTTTTTGACGGATCGCTGTTCGGAGAAACTACCCAGGAGCAGGAACAGGAAGAGGAAAAAGAACAGGTGGAAATGATAGAGGCAGTGGGGAAGGATGTGGATGAAGTAAAGGTTGCCCTTCTGAACATCGGCCTGACGCCTGAGATCGAATATGAAGAAAGTATTGAATTTGCCCAGGGGATTGTAATGAAATCCAGCGTTGCCAAAGGAACCATGGTGGAAGAGGGCTCCAATGTGGTACTCACAGTCAGCGCCGGTTCCGAGGGCGTGAAGGTGGAAGACACCATAGGCATGTCCGAGGCGGAGGCTACGGCCACCCTGGGGAAAAGCGGATTTGTTGTAAACAAGACAGAAAGCCACGATCCCTATATCAAGGCAGGAAACGTGATCACCCAGTCCCCGGCGGCAGGCTCTAAGGCTCCCAAGGGAACCACGGTAACTTTGACCATCAGCCTGGGGCCGGAAATATCCAAAGTCCAGGTGCCGGATCTGATGGCCAAAGGGGAGGAGGAGGCCATGGCGCTTCTGGTTGAATCCGGTCTTCAGCTTGGAGCGGTAGGAGAGGTAAATCATGAGGATCCCGCTCTCACAGGCCTTGTGTGCTATCAGAGCTATTCCGTGGGAACCTATGTGGATGCAGGAACCGTTGTGGACATCAATATCAGCTTGGGGCCTGCCCAGGCAACCTATCGGTTTATGGAGGCCATTGCCGGGCCTACGCCGGAGGAAGATCCGGCATACCGTGCGGGCACCATGGTAACGGTGACACTGATGGCCGACGACGGAACCCAGCTTCTCAGCACCCAGACGGCCTCCTTCCCCATCGAACAGCAGAATATTACGGGGATCAAGAGCCCTACAGGCTATATTCTGTTCCAGTATATGAATGTAACGGAGGGAAGCAGCGTGACCAATGAGGACGGCTCTGTCTCCACCATAGAAGGAACCTCTGAGAGCAAGGAAATCAGAAGGCCGATTCAGTTTATGGAGGAGTGATGCAGGGCAAGATTATCAAGGGGATTGCAGGTTTTTACTATGTTCATACCGCTTTGGGCGTGGCTGAGTGCAAGGCCCGGGGGATTTTCAGAAAGGATCAGATTAAGCCCTTGGTGGGCGATAATGTGGAAATAGAGCTGACGGCCCGGCAACCCTTAGAAGGGAATATTACCAATATCCTTCCGAGAAAAAATGTACTGGTACGTCCCGCATCGGCCAATATTGATCAGGCCCTTGTGATTTTTGCCATTCTGCGTCCGGATCCCAATTATAACCTGCTGGATCGTTTCCTGATCACCATGGAGCAGCGGGAACTTCCTGTGGTGATATGCTTTAACAAAAAAGACATAGCCTCCCCCCAGGAGCTGGCTATGCTGAAGGAAGCCTATGGCGGCTGCGGCTATCAGGTTTTGTTTGTGAGCGGCGGTATGGGAGAGGGAACAGAGGAGGTCAGAAGCTGCCTTGCAGGGAAGACCACAGTGCTTGCAGGCCCCAGCGGAGTGGGGAAGTCTACCCTGATTAACACTCTCCACCCCCAGGCCAATATGGAGGTAGGGGAGATCAGCAGGAAGATCGGCCGGGGGAAAAATACCACCCGGCACGCGCAGCTTTTTGCGTTAGAAAAAGATACCTATATTATGGATACCCCGGGTTTTACCTCCCTCTATCTTGAAAATGTAGAAAAAGAAGAGCTGCAGGGGTACTATCCCGAGTTTACGGAATATGAAAAGAACTGCCGTTTCGGCGGCTGCGCCCATATCAGCGAGCCGGTATGCGGGGTGAAGGAAGCCTTGGCGGAGGGCAGAATCAGCCGGGTGCGCTATGATAATTATGTGATGCTTTATGAAGAACTGAGAAATAAGAAGAAGTATTAGATACTTTACCGTGAAAGGAATACGGCCCGGGAGAATTGCGGTGTATTCCTTTCACGGTTTTTCTGTCTCCGGTTTGGTGGTTATGACTGTTCCGGCTTTTGGTACAAAAGAATCACAGTTTTCTTACGCTGTCGCGAAGAATCAGCTCCGGCCTGATTTTTTGTTTGATAACGGAACGTTCACTTCCTGCGGTCAGCGCTTCGAGAACCGTATCGGCTATGGTGCTGCCTACCAGTTGGATGGGCTGAGCCACTGCAGTGACACCCGTAGCCTCGGCCCATGGATGGTCGTCATAGGAAATCAGGCTGACATCCTTTGGATAGTTCAAATTCAAATCTCTTAAAGCAGAAATCGTCCATATCGTGCATGCCTCTGCATGACTGAGGATGGCGGTAGGTTTCAAACGGGCAATGTCGTCCCGGATCTTATTGCCGCAAGCGCGGTTGAAATCATAGCTCAGTATGTATGTTGGGTCAGGTGTCAGGTTTTTCTCAAGAAAAGCATCGCAGTAACCTTTGGCTCGATAATCTTCTCCTTCCACGGCATTATTAAAGGAGAGGATTTTTTTGTGCCCGCATTCCAGGAGGTATTTGACCGCCAGGTATACGCCGTACTGGTCGTCAATGATAATGGAATCCAGATTGTCATAAAAATCATTATAAAGCTGTAAAAAATACTGCTTGGAGTTCATAAAAAGCTTCCAGTCTTCTCTGTCAAAGGAAATTGGGGAAAAAAGGAATGCATCCAGATGATTGGAACGCAGATACCGAATGATCTTTCCACTGGTAAATTGATTGCCGGAAGAGGGAAAGGTCATAACCTGGTAATCTGTATCTGTCAGCCGGGAATGCATTTCTTCTATTACCTGAAAATAAAATGGATTTTTGAAGTCGTTTACAGCAATTCCAATGGAATTGCTCCGGTTCTGCTTTAAACTCCGTGCAAGTAAATTGGGGTAGTAATCCATTTCCTTGGCGGTTTTGAGTACCAGCTCCCGGGTCTCGGGCTTTACCAGCTCCGGAGACTGGAAAACTCTTGAAACGGTTGCGATCGATACACCTGCAATTCTGGCAACGTCTTTGCTTGTTGGCATGTAAATCCTCCTTCTATTGTTTTTTTTATAGAAAATAATGGCTTTTTGCTTTATTTATGTCGTATGCATTATATATCATAACTGTAAAAAAAGAAAGTGTTTTCAAGATTTTTACATTTTCGATAAAAATAATGAAAAATAGTTTGACAACGTTTACATAATGATGTATGATGAAATCAGTTTAGAGGAAGGAAAGGGGTCCTTCCTTTACAGGGGAGTTTTCAGTATAGATTGCATGATTGCAAAGAAAGGAGGAAAATATGTATTTCAGGCCAAAGGATTCTGTGGCGGGAGATATTATCCCTTTTTACCGGGACGGTAGCTTTCGGTTGTTTTATCTGAGAGATTACAGAAATGCGGAGAAATACGGAGAAGGTACGCCGTGGCACCTTTTGGAAACAAAGGATTTTGTCCGTTTTACCGAAAAGGGAGAGGTGATTTCAAGAGGGGATAAGGAGGAACAGGATCTCTATGTGTACACGGGAAGCGTCTTTGAAAAAGAAAACATAAGTTACATTTTCTACACGGGATACAATCCATATTTCATGAAACAGGGTAAGCGTCGGGAGGCAGTTATGCTCTCGACCAGCACGGATTTTCAGAAATGGGAAAAACAGGAGGGCTTTTGTCTCTGTGCTCCGGATTGTTTCGAACCCCATGATTTTCGGGATCCCTTTGTTTTTTTCAATGAAGAGACAGGGGAATACAACATGCTTCTTGCTGCTCGTCTCAACTACGGCCCGAGCAGGAGGCGGGGATGTACCGCCTTGGCAGTCAGCGATGACCTTCTGCATTGGGAGGTGAGGGAGAAGCCTTTTTACAGCCCGAGACTTTATTTCACCCATGAGTGTCCGGATTTGTTCCGGATAGGGGATTGGTGGTATTTGGTGTTTAGTGAATTTACACAGAAATGTGAAACACATTACAGAATGTCCAGGTCCCTGGACGGGCCATGGCTGACACCGGAGTACGACACCTTTGACAATAGGAATTTTTATGCAGCCAAAACGGTTTCGGACGGAAAAGACCGATATGTAATCGGCTGGAACCCTACCCATGTGGGTGAGGAGGACTTTGCCGACACGCAGTGGGGCGGCAGTGTTATTGTCCACAGACTTGTACAGCGGGCGGACGGTCAGTTGTATGTGGCTTTGCCTCAAACGATCAAAGAGGCCTATGGGGCGCCGGTGTGCTGGCAGGAGGGAGCTGTGATTGGAAGTGTTTCAAAGCTTGGAGAGGGATGGCGGATCGGCCGTCCGGAGGGGTTTAGCAGCCTGGACCTGGGAAAGCTGGAAGAAAACTGCCGCATTTCTTTTCGGGTGAGTTTTGAAGGGGACTGTAAAATATTCTATCTATATTTAAACAGCGACGAGGATAACGAAGCCGCTTATTATGTTGGGATTGACCTGGTGATGGGGCGGCTGACCTTTGACCGATGGCCCCGTAAAAGGAGTGATTACCCCTTTATGCTGGAGACGGAGCGTAAAATTCCCGTAGAACCCGGGCAGAGCTATTGCGTGGATGTGATAAAAGAAGGTTCTGTGCTGGAGGTGTATTTTGATGAAAAGGCCGCCATGAGCGCCAGAATGTATGAGCTTGCTCAGGGAACCTTTGGATTTGCGACCCAGGTAGGAACGGCGCAGGTCACAGGGCTTGCCTATTTGACGGCAGATGAATAAAAGAGGGGGGGCCGCTATGAAAGAAAAGGTGGAGAAAGCTTTCCGGCGTAACTGGAGATTATATGTGCTGATGTTGCCTGCTGTGCTCTGGCTGATTGTATTTGCTTATATGCCAATGTATGGAATTCTGATTGCTTTTAAGGATTATAAGGGGAAGCTGGGAATCCTGGGGAGCCCCTGGGCAGAGCCCATCATGAAGCATTTTTCCTCTTTTTTCAGGACAAGTGTGGCCGGAACGGTGATTTCGAATACTGTTATTTTAAGCTTGCTTACCATTTTGATTTCCTTCCCCGTTCCGATTGTTTTTGCATTGTTATTGAATCAAATAAGAGGCAGCAGAAAACGCAAACTGGTGCAAACCGTTTCGTACGCGCCTTATTTTGTATCTAATGTGGTAGTGGTAAGTATTATAAGCGTAATTTGCGCTCCCAGCGGTTTCGTCAATACGATCATTAAGTTTTTTAATGGGGGAGAGGCTTTGTTTCTCACCTCCGCTGCGGAATATTTCAGGACTCTATATATTTCGTCCAATATCTGGCAGACTATGGGCTTTTCTGCAATCGTTTACATTGCCGCACTGACGGGGATCAGTCAGGACTACTATGAGGCGGCTATTATGGACGGAGCGTCAAAGTTCAAAAGGATTTTGTATATTGATGTTCCGCTGATTGCACCTACGATTATGGTGATGTTTATACTGTCCATTGGCAATATTATGTCCATAGGCTATGAAAAGGTATATCTGATGCAGAGCGGGACAAATACTGCGGTCAGTGAGATTATTTCTACCTATGTTTATAAGGTGGGCCTTCAGAATGCACAGTTTTCCTTTGCTACGGCCGTAGGATTGTTTAATGCGGCAGTCAATTTCGGTATTCTGTTGATTGTAAATGCTATATCTAAAAGAACGGCTGATATAAGTATTTTTTAGGTACGTCAGGGAGGGATAGTCTATGAAAACAACCAGAAATGGAAAAAGACGGATGAAAAAGACGTGGGGAGACCGGGTCTTTGATCTGGCCAATGCGGTCATTATGGTTTTTGTATGTGTGGTAATCGCTTATCCGCTCTATTATGTACTGATAGCCTCTTTTACCGATCCGACAATCGTGAATTCCGGAAAGGTACTGTTGTATCCCGAAAAGATATTTATGGGAGGATACCAGAAGATATTTGAATACCGCCCTATGTGGACAGGATATGCCAATACGATTCTTTATACGGCAAGCGGAACCCTTACGGCGCTAATCGCAACGATTCCCTGTGCGTTTGCACTTTCCAGAAAAGAGCTTCTCGGAAGGAAGATATGGAACTTTTTGTTTACCTTTACCATGTTTTTCGGGGGAGGAATCATTCCTCTGTATCTGATTATTAATGCGGTGGGGATTTATGACACGATTTGGGCTATGGTGCTGCCGACAGCGGTATCCGTGTACAATTTGATTGTATGCCGTTCTTTTTTTGAATCAAATATTCCGGATGAGCTTTATGATGCATCCAAAATAGACGGAAGCAATGATTTCGACTTTTTTTTCAGAATAGTGCTTCCGCTCTCCTCAACGATTATAGCGGTTATGCTGCTTTTCTATGCTACCGCGATCTGGAATTCCTTTATGAATGCGTTGATGTTCATGGGAACCCAGGATAAGATGCCGCTGCAGGTGATTTTGCGGAATCTGGTCTTGTCGAACCAGACCACGGCGCTGACATCAAGCGGAACAGAAGTGGCGCAGAGGATGAAAATGGCGGAGCAGCTCAAATATGCGATTATTGTAGTATCTGCATTGCCGCTTTTGGTGGTATATCCGTTCGTTCAGAAGTATTTTGCAAAAGGTGTTTTAATGGGAGCCGTAAAAGGCTGAGAAAGGAGAAGATATGAGTAAAATGAAAAAGATTCTGGCGTGTATGCTGTGTTTAAGTATGTTGATTGCCGCAGGAGGATGCGGAAAGGGTAGCGCGCCTGCGCCGGATACAAAAGGGGAAAATTCCGGTACGGAGGAAACGTCCTCTGCGGAGGATGGAGAACTGGACAACTTCAATCTGGACGGAACTCTTCCTATTGTAAAGGATCCCTCTCAGATGGAACCGATCAAGTTTGCAGTGGTAATTGGTGCAGAGAGTACGGTGCCTACTGCGGAAAAGGAAATGACAAAGAAATTTATGGAGGAAACAGGAATCCCCATTGAATGGCAGGAAATTCCCGCTGACGGTTCCGCCGAGAAGATCAACCTGATGCTCACCAGCGGCGATTATCCGGACGTGTTCTGGAACGGAATCGGTATGGATATGGCGGTGCAGTATTCGGACCAGGGGATTTTTATTCCCACCGAGGATTTGATCCGGCAATATGTACCCAGACTGGCGGCAATCTATGAGGAGCATCCCGAATACAAGCAGGGCTCTACCACACCTAACGGGCACAGCTTCGGATTCCCTTACATAGAGGAAATGTATGGACTTGTGCGGACACCCGGCCCTTTTATGATCAATACCCAATGGCTTGAAAAAGTCGGGAAAGAAATGCCGACTACGATCGATGAGTTTGTGGATTGTCTCAGAGCCTTTAAGGAGGCGGGAGACTTGAATGGAAACGGTATTGCGGATGAAATTCCTTATGCCCTGGAATTTGGAAACGGGAACGGTTTTGGTTCTTTCGATTCTTTTTACTTCTTTACTGGAGCTTTTGGTCTTGCAGATTCTATTTGCAGCGGCAATGCGATGGCGGATCATTTACGGCTGATTGACGGCAAAATTACTTTCGCGGCAACGGATGAGGCATACCGTAAAACCTGTGACTTTTTTCATGACATGTATGCAGAGGGGCTGATTGACCCGGATTCTTTCGCTCCTTCCGGGACAGGTAATCCTCTTTATATCAGCAAGCTGGCTCAGCCGGAAGCAGTTGTGGGTGCATTCCAGTGCTGGACGCCAAGGGACAACCTGGTGGATTTGAGTGTGCGGGAGCAGTATGAGCCTATCCCGAGACTGACCGGACCGGACGGAAAGTGCGGAAATGTCGTAAATTTCTCGGAGATGCAGGACACTTCCATGGTGGCGATTACCGATAAATGTAAGTATCCTGAGGTAGTGGCGTCGCTGGTGAACTACTGCATGGATCCGGAAATTTCCATCACCCTGAACTGGGGAGCTGTCGGATATACCTATGTGAAAGGAGATGACGGAAAGCTGCATTTCAATCTGGACGAAAACGGGGAGATCATCCTGCAAAACGGCTGGCAGTATTTTTCCGAACAGAGAAATAATACCTCTCCCTGCCGCGGCTCCCTGGCAGTGCTGAACGAGTATTATGACCAGTATGTGGATTACACATGGGATGCTGTTCCGATTCTGGAAGGACAGAGATTGAACGGAAAGGAAGAGTGCCTGGAAGAAATCGAATCCGTCCCCAAAATGATGATGACCATGGAGGAAAACAATAAGCTGTCTCAAATTTACGGGACGATCGCCAATATCGTAAACGCATATCAGATGGATGCGGTTATGAACGGCACGGACGACGCCGGCTGGGATAAATTCAAAGAGGATTTGAAGGCGGCAGGTGTGGACGAGTTGGTCAGTACCTATCAGCAGGCCTATGAGAGATTTTGTTCTTTTGGAAAATAAATATACGGTACGATAAAGCACTTTGAACAGAAAAGGGCAGGAAGGGGATTCCGGTAAGGCGTCCCTCCTGCCTTTTTTGAGGAATAGAGTCTGCAGAATGGTATTTTCCGGAATATTTGTTTGTTTCCCAGACAAAAAAAGGTTATAATTAATTAATCCGGCAATCGAAAGGAAGAAAAAATGGAAAACGTAATTACATTGCAGATTACCATGTTTGCACTGATTCTTGTGGGGCTTCTGGCAAAAAAAATAAAGCTGGTATCACGGGAGGGGCAGAAAAATATTACCGATTTGGTGATTTATATCGTCCTGCCCTGTAATATTTTCAACGCCTTTTTGGTGAAGAGCAACAGCCAGACGCTTTTGACGCAGTTTTTTCTTGTTCTGGTAATCAGTATCGGGATTCAGGTTTTCAGTTCTCTCACAGGGAAAATCATTTATGCCAAAAAGGAGATTTTCCACCAGATGAGTTTGCGGTACGGGGTGATTTGTTCCAACGCAGGCTTTCTGGGAAATCCGATTGCGGAGGGAATGTTCGGAGAAACGGGACTTGCAATGGCGAATGTGTTTTTGATTCCCATGCGCATTATGATGTGGTCGTCAGGGCTTGCCATCTATACCAGGAGTACAGACTGGAAAGGAACTGTGAAGAAGGTGATTACACATCCGTGCATTTTGGCGTGTCTTTTGGGGATTGGGGCAATGTGCCTGCAGATTTCCATACCGGATATGCCAGGGAATGTGATTCAGACAATCGGAAGATGTAATACTGCGCTGTCTATGATGGTAATCGGGATGATACTTGCGGAGGCGGACATACGCCTTTTGTTTGACAGGGAAGTGATTGCATACAGCCTGCTGCGTTTGGCGGTGATGCCTGGACTGGTGTATGTGGTATGCCGTCTGTTTTCTGTACCTTCTCTTGTGACGGGAATCTGCGTGATCCTGACGGGGATGCCGGCAGGGGCAACAACGAGTATTCTTGCCAGCAAATATCATGCGGATGAGATTTTTGCAACAAAACTGGTGGTCGCCTCTACCATATTTTCCATGGTGACAATTCCGCTTTGGGGTGTGGCGGTTGCGGGATAATGAAAGAAAATCCGTGTGAAGCTTTTGGTAAATCCGGATGCAGTCCCGTTGTAGGAAAATCCAAGACAGGCAGGATGAAAAATGAGAAAGAATACAAGCTGCCCCTCTTTTAATTAGAGGGGCAGTTAAACCGCAGCCGTTCAGGTTCCAATACGATTTGGCCTTTTTCCAACAAACCTTTCGCCTTACTTCTGGACAATCCCAGAACTTCAGCAATTTGTTTTTCCGGACGGATTTTCAGTTGATAAGGATTATTTATTACAACGGTAATCTGATCTACGGGATTGTATTCCATGGTTTCGGGCAGCTTTACATAGTCGTAATATAATTTTTCAAAATCAATTTCCGCTTTGTTCCTCTGAAATAACCGTATATTTTTTCCATACATTTCCGCAAGCTGTTCCTTATTGTCCAAAAAGCATTGATATTCTTCTTTGGGTATGGAAGAAACCTTCTGCCTCTTATATATGGCAAGGTTAAGAGTATGTTTACATTCTGCGCATTGATAGATCAGCCAGACATCCAGTTTATTACCGTTGGCATTGATGCGAAACTTTTTGGTGTTTATATAATGTGTTTTTCTGCCGCATTTGGGGCAATTTCGGGCAACCCAAAAGGAGTCTTTCAGGATAATTTCATATTCAATTTTCTTTAAATAGCTCATTTGCATCTCCTGTCCATTTTGTATCACGATGCATGGGCTATTACATTATTTCATTTTATTTGCAATAGCCACGCTATGCAAAACAAAAAGGTGTAGTCATAAATCATCTTTCTCCTCTCATTATAATTAGTTTCCTTTTCGGGCGGCGATAATCGTCGCGCTGCCATCCAATACTTTTTCTATTGTAAATCCTGCCTTTAGTAATAATTCTTTCTCATGCTCCAAAGTCAGGGGAATATCAAAATGTACATAGTAGTCCGCCGGTATCGCTGACCGGCTTCTTTTTTTCAGATATACACTGCGCAAAAGGTCCTCTTCTTTGTCACAGCAGGCAATGTAGTCTCCCAATATAAAAACGCCGTTTTCTTTCAGACTGTGGTAAATCTTCCGGTACAATTCTTTTTTGCGCCCGGGCAGGAAATGATGCAGGCTTTCGAAAGAAATTACAGCATCCCATTTGCCGTATCCAGGATCAAATTGGAAATAATCCTGACATACTGCGGTAAACGGTTTATCACGATGTTTTTCAAGCAGTTTATCCAGCATATTTGCGCATAAATCTACGCCTGTCACCTCAATGCTTGGATTTTTCCGCCATATCTTGTCCAATTCCAGGCCGGTTCCGCATCCCAGGTCTAAAATGCTTTGACATTTTAAAGGCAGGATCTCGGCAAACAACTGATAAGCTTCCTCCCACCTTGACATATGTTCTTCATAATCCTGCAGCCGCTTTGTAAAGAAATCGGACATTTCTTCCAGCGGAGAATCTGCCGTGTCCCGAAGCCATAGTTTCAAATTCTTCATGTATTCTTCAGTAGATTGCATCATAATTTCCCTTCTCTAACGTTGTGGTAATCAAGCTGTGATTTCCTTTGCGGTACAGCATAACATAGTTTGATTCTGTATTCCACCTCACGTATTTTTGGAAGAAAATATGAGCCTGACATTGCAGGAATGAAAAAGGAACCGAATCTTGCCACAAGCTGTGGCAAAATCCTATCGTAAGACTGCTAGACATAGAAATATTAGAAAATAGAACAAATGTTCTGGAAGCTATTTGCAAAGAACGAATGTTCTGATATAATATAACTGCTTAAACAAAGAGTACATAGTATTTTTTATAGTTGTATGCTATAATTATTTTGATATTTTGAGAAAATGTTTGACTGAAATGAAAGTGTGTGATATACTTACGAATTCTATACAAGGAGATAAAGATGGCTAAAAAATTTTATGCAGTTAAAATAGGGAAAACACCGGGAGTATATGAGACATGGGCGGAGTGTCAGAATCAAATAAATGGCTTTTCAGGTGCAGTATATAAAGGGTTTGCAACGAAAGAGGAAGCGCTAGCGTTTGTTGGTAAAGATGGAAGAGAACAGAAAAAACATGAAGAAACACAAGCTATCGCATATGTTGATGGGAGTTATGATTCGATAGCAAATGCATTTTCATATGGTATAGTTCTTTTCGATAATGGACAGGAGATGCATTTCTCAAAAAAATTTGTTGATGATGATTTATCGGAGATGAATAATGTCGCTGGAGAGATAAAGGGAGCTGAAGCCGCAATACAGTACTGTTTGGATAATAATATATCAAGTGTTACGATATATCATGATTATGAGGGGATTTCAAAGTGGTGTAATGGTGATTGGAAAGCAAAGAAAGTTGGAACCATTGCATATGCAAATTTTTATAAGGAAGCATCTTCTAAGGTACGTGTTCAATTCGTAAAAGTAAAAGGACATTCCGGAGATCAATATAATGAACTTGCGGATAAGTTGGCAAAAGAAGCTCTTGGAATAGAATATTCGAGCAATATAGGTACGGAGGAAAAGCAAGTGGCTAAAAAAGGTGTTTTTATCGACAGGGACAAAATTGTAGAGTTGATTAGGGAAGCTGGAAATAAACAATGGACAGATTTTACAGCCAATGAACTTACTACGGTTGGAAACGTCCAAAGATGTGTGATGACTGCTGAAGGCAAGGAAGCAATGTTAAATTTGTTTTTTAACAATGATGGTACAACAACTGTTACCCCTACAGGTAAAAATACAGAGATATCATCAGTAATAAAAGCTTTATTGGAGGAACAGTGTAAATATTCAAGTTCAGCGCAAGGAAAGACATATTCCATTAGAAAACTTCCACGAGAATGGGCAGAAAAAATTATCGAATATTTGTCATCTTTGGAAAATGTTACTGTGGAAGAACATAGTATAGATACTACACCAATACATAAGTCGTATATTTTCACCAGTAAAATTGGGGATAAACTTACAATAAATGTATATCAAACTGGTACATTGACATTGCAGGGGAAACCGGCATATTTATATGGTGAGGCTATTTCATTCTTGTCATATTGTAATGATGTATCGGTGGATGACATTGTAAACAGTATTAACAGATTCCACGATGTCAATGTAAAAACGAGTGAAGTAAGAAATGACATGGAAGTGCTTATGCCGAGGGCTTATGGAAATATTGATGAAACGATACTTAAACTTCTTTCACCCTCTATTTCATTGAGAAAAGTAAATATTGATTTGGAGGATTATTCCTGTTATGTTTTTCCTGCACTTAGGGCATTGGAGGGATACATAAAATACTTATTTAGTTTAAAAGGAATAACAATTGGGTATACTTTTTATAAAATATTCAAGGGTGATGTTTTAACACCTCAAATTGCAGCTCGGATTGGAGATGGAACATTCCAAAATGAATTGGAAAGATTATATGTTTATTTTAAGGGAAATAGGCATGTTGTCTTTCACACAGAGCAAATTTTAATAGGAACCAAATTGATTGAAGATAAGCATGAGGCTGATGAAATTATTAATACTGTTTTAAATTTGATAGAATCTTCATATGCAAATATATGTAAGTGATGGTGGAAAGGAGGTTCGTTATGAAGAGTAATTTTAAAATTTTAAAATTAAATAATGAGCCATATGATTTCCTTATTATTGCAACATCGTATGAAAACCCGTTAAGTTCTATTAAGGAAATAGGAGAAGAAATACAGGTACGGAAAGCAAATTTACTTTTTGATTTAACATTGATAAATGGGACAAATAAAAACAGATATATTAAGTGCGAATATGATGCCGACACAAATGATTTGCCGCCATGTTCAATAGTGGAAGGCATAGACGATGATATAAAGAAAGTCAGTCAAAGCTATTTTTCACAGAATGAAGAAATAGTTAGAAAAAGTGTTATTCCAAATTCATTAAAGTATTTATTGAAAGTGGGTCTGGTTTAACATGGAAATACCCTAAAAGCGGCATAGAGGTGGCAAACTGTTTTGCATATTAAATTGTATAGAGTATGAACTAAAGGACATTTCATCTTGTGCTAGATGGATGTCTTTTTTTGTGCAAATTTTTGGATCTGGACCGGATAACACAAAGGGCAGACGGAAGGAAGATAGCTGAAAATATGAGCAATGACAATATAGATAAAGTACCAATTGGGGAGAAAGCCAATTTAGCGATTAAGGAGGCAGCGCATTTCCTAAGTTGCACATTGGAAATATAAAAATCCTGCAATTTACTTTTGAGCCTTGATATGCTATACTGGCATAGGTGTTGAGGCTCTTTTTTTGAAAGGAGCTTTTACTATGGGAAAAGACTTAAAAGGAAAGGAACTTGGTGTTGGAATAAGCCAAAGGTCATAGCAATCTGAATTTCCCGGCAGAAATGATGGTAAAGTCTGATATTGGAAAACCTATACAGAAGAAAGAAGCGCTGACGCTGGAGCAGCAGAAAAGGTTTGTAAAAGGATAGATATGCTGCGGAAACAGAAGCAGAAGAATCTCCAGTAAAATCAAGGTTTTTAAGGAGGAAATAGATAGAAATGAAACTAGGCATCGTAGGCCTGCCCAATGTAGGCAAAAGCACCTTATTTAATTCCCTCACAAAAGCAGGGGCGGAATCCGCTAATTATCCGTTTTGTACCATCGCCCCCAATGTGGGGATTGCCGTGGTGCCGGACGAGCGGCTAAAGCTCTTGGGAGATATGTACCACTCGAAGAAAGTAACCCCTGCGGTAATCGAATTTGTAGACATTGCCGGGCTGGTAAAGGGGGCTTCTAAAGGAGAAGGTCTTGGAAACCAGTTTCTGAGCCATATCAGGGAGGTGGACGCGGTCGTCCATGTGGTGCGCTGCTTTGAGGATTCCAACGTGGTGCATGTGGACGGGAGTATTGATCCTTTGAGGGATATTGAAACCATAGACCTGGAGCTGATTTTTTCCGATCTGGAGGTATTGGAGCGCAGAATTGCCAAAACCGGCAAGGCTGCCCGGATGGACAAGACACTGGCCGGGGAGGCGGCTCTTCTGGATGCGCTTAAAAGCCATTTGGAGGCGGGAAAGCCCGTCAGAAACTTTGAGCCGGAGGATGAAGATCAGGCGGCTCTTCTTGCCTCCTTTAACCTGCTGACCAGTAAGCCGGTGATTTTTGCGGCAAATGTGGGAGAGGACGATTTAGCGGACGACGGGGCAACAAACCAGGGCGTAAAGGCGGTGCGGGAATTTGCCGCCCAAAACGGCAGCGAGGTCTTTGTGATCTGCGCCCAGATCGAGCAGGAGATCGCGGAGCTGGACGAGGATGAGCGTGCCATGTTCCTGGAGGATCTGGGACTTTCCCAGTCCGGCCTTGAAAAACTGATCAAAGCCAGCTATCATCTTTTGGGCCTCCACAGCTTTTTGACCGCAGGGGAAGACGAGACCAGGGCATGGACCATTAAGCTTGGAACCAAAGCGCCCCAGGCCGCGGGTAAGATACATACCGACTTCGAGAGAGGCTTTATCAAGGCGGAGGTGGTCAATTACCAGGATCTGCTCAGGGAAGGCTCCCTTGCGGCCGCCAGAGAAAAGGGGCTGGTAGGTATGGAAGGAAAAGACTATGTGGTGAAGGACGGGGATGTAATGCTTTTTCGGTTTAATGTATAAAAAGAGACGGCGTGCCGGATGATAAGCTTCTTCCGGCGGCAGGCCCCTGTTTTTGAAAGGAATATGTAGAAGTATGGAGATCATGGATATTGCTTTTCCCAATCTGGGGATTTACCTGAGAAACATGCCCAAGAGCTTTACGGTATTCGGTTTCGAGATCGCCCTTTACGGGGTGATTATCGGTATTGGAGTGATCGCCGGAATCCTGATGGCGGCAAGGCAGGCAAAGGTGACAGGACAGGATCCGGATTTGTATTGGGATTTTTCCATCTATGCGGTGATTCTCTCTGTGGTCGGCGCAAGAATTTACTATGTGATATTTGAGTGGGACATGTACAAAGACAACCTACTGAAAATTTTTAACATCAGGGAGGGAGGGCTGGCTATTTACGGAGGTGTGATTGCCGGTTTCAGCACCTTATTTGTGTATGCGGCGCTGAAAAAGCAAAAAGCCTTCCGGATGGCGGATACGGCCGTGACAGGGCTGATTTTGGGCCAGGCCATCGGAAGATGGGGGAACTTTACCAACCGTGAGGTGTTCGGAGAGTATACCGATAATCTCCTGGCTATGCGGCTTCCTGTAGCGGCGGTGAGGGAGAGGGACATTTCCGAGTCTATCCTGGCGCATATGGGAGAGGGAATCAACTATATTCAGGTGCATCCCACTTTCTTATATGAAAGCCTGTGGAATTTAGGCGTTCTTGTCCTGATGCTGGTTTACTGGAAACACAAAAAATTTGACGGAGAGATTGCCCTTCTTTACCTGGGAGGCTATGGCCTGGGGCGGGCCTGGATTGAAGGAATCCGGACAGACCAGCTTTTTATTCCCGGCACCGTTTATCCGGTATCCCAGGTGCTTGCAATTCTTCTCTTTGCGGGAGCTGTCCTTTGTGATCTGATCGTGAGGCGCAGAAAGAAAAAAAGCCCTGCATAAAATAAATTTTCTTATCATGAATAGCAAAATGTAGTGCGGAGGATATTTTATAGTCCTATATATGGTATAAACAGAATAAGGTCGGTCGGAAGAAAGCCTTGCAGATAAAACTGCAGGGCTTTTTTTACTTGCGCTGGGGGGAGATATGGGGTAAAATTGAATCTAAAGTGGTGGAAAGTGGTGGAAAGTGATAAATAAGTGGTAGAAAGTGGAACACTTGATCCTGATTTTCCGTGGCAGACCGCTTTGGAACGAAAGGCAGAACAGGCCATCCGATTTTGGGAAGATGGATTGGCAGCATGGCAGGTGAACGCATATGTTTATGGGAGAATACAACCATACAATAGATGCCAAGGGCAGGCTCATCATTCCCGCTAAATTCCGCGAAGTGTTAGGAGATGAATTCGTGGTGACAAAGGGGATGGACGGGTGCCTGTTTGTGTTCGACAATCCTGAATGGCAGGTTTTTGCAGATAAATTACGGGGATTACCCATGATTGATAAAGAGGCAAGACAATTTACCCGTTTTTTCTTAGCCGGCGCTGCCGGCGTGGAGGTGGACAAGCAGGGAAGGATCCTGCTTCCGGCAGTTCTCCGGGAATTTGCAGACATTACCAAAGACGTAGTTCTTGTGGGAGTGGGAAGCAGGGTGGAAATCTGGAGCAGGGAGAGATGGGAGGGTACTGTGACCTACCAGGATATGGAGGAGATTTCCCGACATATGGTGGATTTGGGAATCAGCTTTTAGATTAGAGTCAGCAAACAAGGGGTTAAAATGGCGTTTGAACACACATCTGTGCTGCTTAAGGAAACAATTGAAGGACTTGAGATAAAGCCCGAAGGAACTTATGTAGACGGCACCTTGGGGGGAGGCGGACATGCCCGGGAGATTGCGGCCTGTCTGGGAGAAGGCGGCAGACTGGTCGGTATTGACCAGGATGAAGCGGCGATCCGGGCTGCCGGGGAAAGGCTTGCCCCGTTTGGCGATCGGGTTACGATTATTCGAAGTAATTATCGGGATACCAAGGAGATACTTGCTTTGCTGGGAATCAGGGAAATTGACGGGATGCTGCTGGATTTGGGCGTATCCTCCTATCAGCTCGATACCCGGGAAAGAGGGTTTTCTTACCGGTTTGACACGCCCCTTGACATGCGGATGGATCAGAGGCAGCGTCTTACGGCGAAAGAGATTATAAACACTTATGAGGAGCGTGAACTGTTCCGGATCATCAGAGACTACGGAGAAGATAAATTTGCAAAAAATATTGCAAAGCATATTGTACAGGCGAGACAAAAAAAGCTTATAGAAACCACAGGAGAGTTAAATGAAATTATTAAGGCGGCAATCCCCGCAAAAATGAGAGCGGAAGGAGGACATCCCTCTAAGAGGACGTTTCAGGCAATCCGGATCGAATGCAACCGTGAGCTGGAAGTACTTAAGGAATCCATAGAAGAACTGATATGCCTTCTTGCTCCCGGGGGAAGGCTGTGCATTATCACCTTCCATTCCCTGGAAGACCGGATCGTCAAAACGGCTTTCAGGCAGGCGGCAAATCCCTGTATCTGCCCGCCTCAGTTCCCGGTATGTGTATGCGGGAGGGTGAGCGCGGGAGAGATTGTCACCGGAAAACCAATTTTGCCAAAAGAGGAGGAGCTTACAAATAACCCCAGGGCCAAAAGTGCGAAGCTGAGAATTTTTCAAAAAAGTCAAAATCGAAAACAGGAGATTAAGATAGGAGAATTATAAGATGGCAGTAAACGGAAATGACAGAAGAAGAACTGCATATAGGGAAAACGTTTATGTGCAGGGAAGTACTGCCAGAAAGCTGCAGGCTCTTCCGGCTTATGAGCAGGGCCGGCCCCAAAGAAAGATCAGTAACAGAACGCGCAGGAACAGAGAACGGGCCCTGCATATGAATATCGGAACCGTGCTTTCCATGGCAGTTGCGATGGTGGCGGCAGCGTTGATATTGACTGTGTATCTGACACTGCAGTCAGACATCACCAACAGTATTAAGCACATTGCATCTCTGGAAAGTACGTTGAATGATCTGAAAATGGAAAATGACGAGAATTATAACCGGATTACAAGCAGTGTGGACTTGGAGGAGGTAAAAAGAATCGCCATACAGGAGCTTGGAATGCGTTACGCAGAAGAGGGACAGATCATCCGGTTTGACGGGGAAGGCAGCGACTACATCAGACAGGTCGGCGAAATACCGGATTAAAAAGGGAACATGGTTATCAATATGAGAAACAGAAAAAAAGGCAACAGATTTACCATTAAAATGCAAAAAAAGCTGCTGGTAATGTTTCTGGTAATTCTGGCATCTTTTGTGGGGTTATCCTATCGCTTGTTTGCCATCACCAGGGATCGGGGAGAGAAGTATAAAAAGCAGGTACTCTCCCAGCAGCGTTACGACAGCACCACCATCCCTTATAAACGGGGATCAATACTGGATAAAAACGGGAGTATTCTGGCCTCCAGCGAGAAGGTTTATAACGTGATCCTGGATGCGGTCGCGCTGACCGAAAAGGAGGAATATTTGGAGCCTACTCTGGATGCCCTCAGAAGCCAGCTTGGAATCGATACGGGCCAGGTGCGCAGCTATGTAGAGGCAAATAAGGAAACCTCACGCTACAGGGTGCTGGCAAAGCGCTTAGAGTACGAGCAGATTAGCGGCCTTGTGGAGCTGATGAACGAAGAGGATTCCAAGGTAAAAGGGATCTGGTTTGAGGATGAGTACAAAAGGGTTTATCCTGGAGGAAGCCTTGCCTGCGATGTGATCGGATTTACCACCAATGACAATATAGGCTCCTATGGCCTTGAGGAATACTATAATGATATGCTCTCCGGCACCGCCGGCAGAGAATATGGCTATCTGAATGACGACTCGAATTTAGAGCGCACTACCATACCCGCAGAGGACGGCAACAGTATTGTCACCACCATTGATCTGAATATCCAGAGAATTGTGGAGAAGTATCTTGCCAAATATAACGAGGAACGTAAGGACAAGGCCCATGAAGGGAACGGGGCCAACAATGTGGGCTGTATTATCATGGATGTAAACAGCGGAGAAGTTCTGGCTATGGCCAGCTATCCTGTGTTTGACCTGAATGATACCAGAAATACCAATGCGCTGCTGGGAATGCGGCTTTTGGATAAGGAAGGAAAAAAGACGCAGGAATATATCAACGAGAGCAACCTCCATACCCTGGAGCAGGATCCTGATGTACTTTATCAGAATTTAAATGCGCTGTGGAAAAATTTCTGCATCAGCGATACCTACGAGCCGGGCTCCGTGGCAAAGCCCTTTACGGTGGCGGCAGGAATCGAGAGCGGAAGCATTACGGGAAATGAGGGCTACAACTGCGAGGGGAAGCTTTCGATCGGAGGACACGACATCAAATGCCACAACACATGGGGAGACGGATACCTGACGGTGGCACAGGGGATTGAGGTGTCCTGCAACGTCAATATGATGTATGTAGCCCAGGCTACAGGGATCGATACCTTTACGGAATTCCAGCATATTTTCAATATGGGGCTTAAAACCAATATCGATCTGGCAGGAGAATCCCGGACGGCTGATCTTGTGTATAACGATACCAGCCTGGTCGGCCCTATGGGGCCCACAGAGCTCGCTACCGGCAGCTTCGGGCAGGGATATAACGTAACCATGATCGAGATGATCGCAGGCTTTTGTTCCCTGATCAACGGGGGGTATTATTATGAACCTCATATGGTCAGCAAGATCGTCAGCCCCTCCGGTGCCACGGTTCAGAATATTGAGCCGAGAATCCTGAAACAGACCATCTCCGAGACCACCTCGGACAAGGTGAGGGAGATGTGCAATCTGGTCGTGTCCGGGGAAAACGGCACCGGAAAAACCGCAAGGCCGGCGGGCTACATGATCGGAGGCAAGACCGGGACTGCGGAGACCCTTCCCAGAGGAAATAAGGAGTATGTGGTGTCCTTTTTGGGATATGCCCCCACAGATAACCCCCAGATTGCCATTTATGTGGTGGTAGACCGTCCCAACGAGATCGGCGATCTGCAGGCAGACGCCAAGTTTGCCACAAGAATTGTGAAGTCGATTCTCACGGAGGTTCTTCCTTACCTGGGGATTTTTATGACAGAAGAACTGACTGACAAGGAACGGGAGGAGTTAGAGGCCCTTAAGATCGAAATCATGACCCCGGCCGCAGGCCAGGAAGGAGAGGATTCTTCCGGGGAAAACGCTTCCGGAGAAAGTCCGGAGGGCGAAGGCGGGGAAGGAACCGCGGGAGCGGAACCGGGAACCGAAGGGGAAGGAGAAGGAGAGGGCAGCAAGCCAAGACAGGAGCCCTGGAAGGACTTTCCCATAGATCCGGAAACCGGATATGCAAAGGATCCGGACACAGGCGCTTATGTAGATCCCGAGACAGGGGCCGTGCTGGGAGGAAGCTATGAAGGCGGTATAGATCCAAACGCTTCGCCGGCGCCCACAATCTCGCCGCAGGGGGAAGCCTCTCCGTCTTCTTCGCCGGAAGCGTCCCCTTCACAGATGCCGCAGACAGGAGAATAAGATTTTCAAATAAACCAAAGAGAATAACCTCATGAAACGGGTAATAAATTATAATAACACCTGTTCCATGAGGTTTTTTATGGAAAATAGTAAAACCTACCACAGAAAGAAAATTGTCACCATCTTTTTTGGGAGTCTGGCCATCATACTGTTTCTTGCAGGGCGTCTGGGGTATCTGATGATCTTTGAGTCCGATTATTACACCCAAAAGGCCGATGAGCTTCATGAAAGGGAGAGGAGCATCAAAGCGGCGCGGGGAAGAATACTGGATGCCAACGGCACAGTGATTGCAGATAACAAGACGGTCTGTACGATTTCCGTCATACATAACCAGATTAAGGAGCCGGATAAGGTGGTGGAGGTTTTAAGCAGGGAACTGGAGCTTTCGGAAGATTATGTCCGTAAGCGGGTAGAAAAGTATTCCTCCATTGAGCGGATCAAAAGCAATGTGGGAAAAGAAAAGGGAGATGCAATCAGGGCCTACAATCTGGAAGGGGTGAAGGTGGATGAGGATTACAAACGTTACTATCCCTATGACAGCCTTGCCTCCAAGGTACTTGGCTTTACCGGAGGAGACAATCAGGGGATTATCGGCCTGGAGGTCAAATACGAGGAATATCTGCAGGGGCAGGAGGGAACGATCCTGACCGTGACGGATGCGCGGGGAGTGGAGATTGATGCCGCAGGCGAGGAGAGAATAGAGTCCGTACCGGGAAATGACCTCTATATCAGCCTGGATATGAATATCCAAAGCTACGCCACCCAGCTTGCAAAGCAGGTGATGGAGACCAAGGAGGCGGAGCGGGTGTCTATCCTGGTGATGAATCCTCAGAACGGGGAAATTATGGCTATGGTGGACGTGCCGGAATTTGACCTGAACAACCCCTACACCCTCCCGGAGGGAACGGATACGGAAAGCCTTACGGAAGAACAAAAGCAGGAAAAACTGAATCAGATGTGGAGGAACGGCTGTATCAACGATACCTATGAACCGGGTTCTACCTTTAAGATCATCACTGCCGCCGCCGGATTGGAGGAAGGTGTGGTGACCCCTGAAGACCGGTTTAGCTGCCCGGGATTTATTATGGTAGAGGACAGACGGATCCGCTGCCACAAAACCGTGGGGCACGGCGCTCAGAATTTTGTTGAGGCCACCATGAATAGCTGTAATCCGGTGTTTATTACGGTGGGGCTGCGGCTGGGAGTAGAGAAGTATTATCAATATTTTACCCGGTTTGGCCTTAAAAATAAAACCGGTGTGGATCTGCCCGGGGAAGCGGGAACCATTATGCACAAAATGGAGGACATGAAGGCGGTGGAGCTTGCAACAGTCTCCTTCGGTCAGTCTTTCCAGATCACGCCCATACAGCTTGCCACGACAGTTTCTTCTATTATTAATGGAGGAAACCGCGTAACCCCTCACTTTGCTGTGATGACGGCCGACCGGGAGGGGACGGAGATAAAAAGGTTCTCTTATCCGGTTACCGAGCATATTGTATCAGAGGAAACCTCGGCTACCATGCGGATGATTTTAGAGCAGGTGGTGGAGAGCGGTTCGGGAAAAAACGGATATGTAGAAGGGGCCAGG
Organism: uncultured Lachnospiraceae bacterium; assembly: GCA_910579425.1. Lineage (GTDB taxonomy): Bacteria > Bacillota > Clostridia > Lachnospirales > Lachnospiraceae > Suilimivivens. The sequence continues at coordinate 62,902 of CAJTVL010000004.1, forward strand.
GTAGGCGGCAAGACAGCAACCAGCCAGACGCTTCCAAGAGGGAGCGGGCGGTATATTGCATCCTTTCTGGGCTTTGCTCCGGCAAATGATCCTCAGGTATTGGCCCTTGCCATTGTGCATACGCCCCAGGGAACCTATTATGGCAGTCAGGTGGCAGCGCCGGTAGTGCGGCAGCTTTTTGAAAATATTCTTCCTTATTTGGAAAAAATGGATTATAATTGAGAGGTGCAGGTTATGACAGGGAGTTCTATTGTGATGCCGATACTAATATCCTTTGGGCTCAGCGCAGTCCTTGGCCCCGTAGTCATCCCTCTGCTCAGGAGGATGAAGGTGGCGCAGACAGTCAGAGAGGATGGGCCGGGCACCCATTTGAAAAAATCGGGTACGCCCACCATGGGAGGAATCCTGATTCTGCTTGGGGTGACGATCACTTCCATGCTGTATGTGAAAAGATACCCTCAGATCAGGCCGGTGATGCTTTTAACCCTGGGCTTTGGAATGATCGGTTTTCTGGACGACTATATCAAGGTGGTTCTGAGACGTTCCATGGGGCTGAGAGCCTGGCAGAAAATGCTGCTCCAGATCATTGTGACGGGGCTGTTTGCCTGGTATTTGTCCGGAAGCGGTATATCGCTGTTAATGCGGATCCCTTTTGTAAAAGGGGTCTATGTGGATTTTGGGTGGCTGGAGCTTCCGCTGTTGTTTTTGGCGGTAATCGGTACGGTGAACGGAGTAAATTTTACGGATGGACTGGATGGTCTTGCGGGCAGTGTCACCGTTATGGTGGCAACCTTTTTTACGGTGGCGGCAGTGGGGCTGGAGGCAGAGATTACGCCTGTTACCTGTGCGGTGACAGGGGCGCTTTTGGGATTTTTGCTCTTTAATGTACATCCCGCCAGCATATTTATGGGAGATACGGGTTCCCTTGCCCTGGGTGGGTTCGTGGCAGCATGCGCTTATCTTCTGCAAATGCCGCTGTTTTTGCCGGTGGTGGGTTTCATCTACCTGGCGGAGGTCCTCTCCGTGATGATACAGGTGGTCTATTTTAAGATCAGCGGCGGCAGGCGTATTTTCAGGATGGCTCCGATCCATCATCATTTCGAACTCTGCGGCTGGAAGGAAACAAAGATTGTGGCGGTATTTTCCATTGTCACCGCAATGCTGTGTCTGCTTGCGCTTATGGGAATTTAAAACAGATAAAAGAGGGATTAATATGGAATTTCGGAATAAAAGAGTCCTGGTAGTGGGCAGCGGAAAAAGCGGAATCGGCGCCGCAAGGCTTTTGGGAAATACGCTCGCCCGGCCGGTGCTCTTTGACAGCAATGAGAAAACAGATGTCACGGAGATACAAAGGAAAGCGGGAGAGATACCGGGACTGGAGATTATGGCAGGAAGCGTTCCCGAAGAAATCAAAAGGGAATTGATTCTTGTGGTGATCAGTCCCGGCGTTCCCGCAGACGCTCCTTTTCTGGAGGAATACCGACAGCGTGATATTCCCATATGGGGGGAGATCGAGCTGGCCTATGCCTTCTCAAAAGGCAGGGTAGCGGCAATCACCGGAACCAACGGAAAAACCACCACAACTACCCTGGTGGGGGAGATTTTCAAGGCTCATTTTCCCTCGGTTTTTGTGGTGGGGAATATCGGGAACCCTTACACAGAGGCGGCCCCTGACATGACGGAGGAATCGGTGGCTGTGGCGGAGATCAGCAGCTTTCAGCTTGAAACAATACACGCCTTTCACCCCCAGGTGTCTGCCATTTTAAATATTACGCCGGATCATTTAAACCGCCATCACACAATGGAGTGTTATGCGGCGGTGAAGGAGTCCATTGCGGTCAATCAGACCGGGGATGATGTCTGCGTCCTGAACTATGAGGATCCTTATACCAGGGATTTTGGGAGCAGATGCCCGGCAAAGGCGGTCTTTTTTTCCTCCGGGAGAGAGCTGGGGGAGGGGATTTATCTAAAGGATGAGGAAATATATCTGGCGCAGTCCGGCCAAGAGGGAGAGAGGAAGATTCAAAGGCTTATGAACATCCACGATATGAACCTTGTGGGAATGTGCAACGTGGAAAATGTGATGGCCGCCATAGGGATCTGTCTGGCCATGAAGGTTCCCGTGGAAACGATTCTTAAGGTGATAAAGGACTTTAAGGCAGTTCCCCACAGAATTGAGTTTGTAGGTACCCGAAACGGAGTGGACTTTTACAACGATTCTAAGGGAACCAATCCGGACGCCGCCATTCAGGGGATCCGCGCAATGACAAAGCCAACGGTGCTGATCGGCGGAGGCTATGACAAGGGGAGCGAGTATGATACGTGGATAGAGGCCTTTGAGGGTAAGGTCAAAGCGCTTGTGCTGATTGGCCAGACAAGGGAGAAGATTGCGGCCTGCGCCAGGGCTCACGGGGTGGAAAATATTATCCTTGCAGACACCTTTGAGGAAGCCTTCCGCATCTGCGTGGAGCAGGCAGGGCCGGGGGATGCGGTGCTGCTCTCGCCGGCCTGTGCAAGCTGGGGAATGTTTCCCAATTATGAGGCAAGAGGAGATTTGTTTAAAGAGTTAGTGGAGAAGATTGGAGTTTAATGATTGTGGCAGAGAGACGATACGGAAAGAATCAAAGAAAGAGTAAGGCGGCAAATCAGGACATTTTTTTTGATTATACCTTACTGTTTATCGTGTTGTTTTTGCTGGCGTTCGGGCTGGTAATGCTTTATTCCGCCAGTTCCTATGATGCCAGTCTGCACTATGAGGGAGATTCCGCCTACTTTTTGAAGAGGCAGGCCGTTTCCACGGTAATGGGGCTGGTGGCAATGATATTTGTAGCAAATATTCCCTATCATTTCTGGGAACGTTTTGCCGCCGTCGGATGCCTGATCTCAATCGGCCTGATCATCCTTGTGCTGACGCCTCTGGGCTATGAAGCCAACGGCGCGAGAAGGTGGCTGCGGCTTTTCGGCTTTTCCATTCAGCCTGCGGAGGTGGCTAAGCTGGCGATCATCCTGTTTCTTGCAAGCCTGATCTGCAAAATGGGGCGCAAGACCAGATCCTGGAAGGGCTTTTTTACCGTGCTGGCAGTGCCGGGGCTGATTTCCCTGCTGGTCTGGCGTATCACGGAAAATATGAGCTCCGCTATTATCATTTTTGGGATAGCGGTGCTGATGCTCTATGTTTCCTCCCCGGACTATAAGCGGTTTATCTTGCTGGGGATTGTGGGAGTGGCGGTGGCCGCTCTGGCAGTTTTTGTTATTGTGAAGCTCAATGAATCCCAAAGCGCCAGCGTAGGCGTCCGGGGTGGGCGTATTCTTGCCTGGCTGGATCCGGAGGCCTATGCCAGCGGAAAAGGGTTCCAGACCCTGCAGGCGCTCTACGCCATCGGCTCCGGCGGGATTCTGGGAAAAGGGCTGGGACAGAGCAAGCAAAAACTGGGATTTATGCCCGAGGCTCAAAATGATATGATTTTCTCTATCATCTGCGAGGAGTTAGGGCTTTTTGGGGCGGTTTCCATTCTCATCATGTTTCTGCTCCTGATCTGGCGTTTTATGGTCATTGCCAACAATGCTTCGGATTTGTTCGGAGCCCTTCTGGTGGTGGGCGTGATGGGGCACATAGCCATTCAGGTAATTTTAAATGTGGCCGTTGTGACCAACACCATTCCCAATACGGGGATTTCCCTTCCCTTTATCAGCTACGGAGGTTCTTCGGTCATGTTCCTTCTTGCGGAGATCGGGCTGGTCCTAAGCGTGGGCAGGGGAATACGGCTGAAGGATTTATAGTGAACCATTTCTTCCCGGTTTACATATAGTAGAATAGGTCAAATTTTGAAACCGGAAGGCAGATGGTGAGAATTTGGATACTATTCGTATACGGGGAGGAAACGCCCTTTTCGGGGAAACAAGGATACAGGGCTCCAAAAATGCAGTGCTGCCGGTGATGGCGGCGGCCCTTTTGATAAAGGATGTCTGTACCATAGAAAACTGTCCGAGGATTTCAGATGTACATCATATGCTGGCGCTTCTTACAGGGATCGGCTGCAGGGTAAGCCACAGAGGGCATACCCTGACCATTGATGCCAGGAATATCTCAGAGGATACCATGTCCGGCGAAAATGTCACAGGCATGCGCTCTTCCATCACACTTTTGGGCGCTATGCTTGGCAGGGTAGGGGAAGTGACTATGGCATATCCCGGCGGCTGCGTGATCGGAGAGAGGCCCATTGATATGCATCTGCATGCTCTTCGGAGGATGGGGGTGGCAATTTACGAAAAAGAGAATTGCTTTACCGCAAAGGCAAAGTCCCTGGAGGGGACGGTCATAAACCTGCCTTTTTCCAGTGTGGGCGTCACGGAAAATATACTGCTTGCGGCGGTGATGGCAAAAGGGGTGACCGTGCTTCAAAATGCGGCGAAAGAACCGGAGATTGTTACTCTGTGCGAATTCTTAAGGGAAGCCGGAGCCGTCATCGAGGGGATCGGCGGTTCTGTTCTGATCATCCAGGGAGGACATCAGCTCCACGGCGTCTGTTTCCGCATTCCTGCAGACAGGATCGTGGCAGGTACCTATTTGATGAGCGTGCTTGGGACAGGAGGAAATATTTTTTTGGAGGACGCGCCTGTGTCGCAGATGCAGAGTATGCTTAAAACGGCAGAAGAGATCGGCGCCCAGATTCATATTTCCAGAGAAGGGCTTCTGGTAATTGCAGGGGAAGAGCTGCGGAGCATCCCTTATCTGAAAACGGAGGTATATCCGGGCTTTCCCACGGATATGCAGTCTCCGCTGATGGCGGCTTTGACCTGTATCAGAGGAAAAAGCCTGATTGAGGAAACCATCTTTGAGGATCGGTTCCGCATTGTGGAACAGCTAAAAAAAATGGGGGCATGTATCGAACTGAAGGGGAAGAGGCAGGCGGTAATCGTGGGCACAGACTCCCTTTTGGGGTGTGAGGTAAGGGCCCAGGAGCTGCGCGGAGGCGCTGCGCTTGTAATCGCAGGCTGCATGGCGCTTGGAGAGACAGTGATCACGAACCGTCATTTCATAGAGCGGGGATATGAAGATATATGCAGAGATTATCAGAATCTTGGAGTGAATATCCGTATCGGGGAGTCAGATGGCAAAGATAAAAACGTTCCGTAAAAAACAGAATAAGGGCGGATTTTTGAAAAACCATAAAAGCCAGTTCATCATCGGGCTTATGGCGCTGATCCTTGCGGCCTGCCTTGTGGCCGGATATTCTTATTTAATTACCAACTACAGTGTCACTAAAATCTATGTGGAGGGGAATGTCCATTATACCAACGAGGAAGTGATTGGGATGGTGATGGAAGGGTATTATGGAAATAATTCCCTTCTATTATCTCTTAAGTATAAGGACAGGAGTATAGAAGGCGTTCCCTTCGTGGAAAAGATGGATGTTTCCGTGCTGGATCCCCATACCATTAAGATTGAGGTCTATGAGAAAGCCCTTGCAGGCTATGTGGAGTACCTGGAAAAATATATGTACTTTGATAAGGATGGCATTGTGGTGGAGAGCTCTGACGAGAAGACGCCCGGTGTTCCCATGGTGACGGGATTTGTGTTTGACCATGTGATTTTACATGAACCTCTTCCGGTGGAGGATGAAACCGTCTTTAAGTCCGTTCTGAATATCACACAGCTTGTAAATAAATATAATCTTACCGTGGACCGGATTTATTTTGGCAGTGACGACACGCTCACACTCTATTTCGGAGGAGTGAGGGCAGCCCTTGGAACCTTTGAAAGCCTGGATGAAAAAATCATGAGACTGCAGGACATGCTTCCCAGCCTCACAGAAAAAAAGGGGATTCTGCACATGGAAAATTATACCGAAGAAACGAAAAATATTTCTTTTGAGCCGGATGGGGGGACTTTAGAAGAAATTCAGGGATAAAAAACTGAAATTTGTGGTTGATAATTCACGGAAAAGATTATATGATAATCTATATGAGTTTCAAAAGCTGGCATATGGCATGACAGCTCATTTTGGGAATGATGAAGGAGGAAATACTCTTGCTGGAAATTAAGACGAACGAAGCTGAATCTGCAGCCAAGATTATAGTCATTGGTGTAGGCGGCGCAGGTAATAATGCTGTAAATAGAATGGTTGACGAGTGTATTACGGGCGTTGAGTTTATCGGTATCAATACGGACAAGCAGGCTCTGCAGCTCTGCAGGGCGCCAAAGCTTTTGCAGATCGGCGAGAAGCTCACCAAAGGATTGGGGGCCGGCGCCAAGCCGGAGATCGGCGAGAAGGCTGCCGAGGAAAGCAGCGAGGAGATTGCCGCTGTGCTTAAGGGCGCAGATATGGTATTTGTTACCTGCGGTATGGGAGGCGGAACCGGAACCGGGGCGGCCCCTATTGTGGCCAAGCTTGCCAAGGATATGGGAATCCTGACGGTAGGCGTTGTGACCAAACCCTTCCGCTTTGAGGCCAAGGCTCGTATGGTCAATGCAATCAACGGTATCGAGAAGATTAAAGATAATGTAGATACTCTGATCGTAATTCCCAATGACAAGCTGCTGGAGATTGTGGACAGGCGCACCACCATGCCGGATGCCCTTAAGAAAGCGGATGAAGTGCTTCAGCAGGCGGTTCAGGGAATCACGGATCTGATTAATGTTCCTGCCGTCATCAATCTGGACTTTGCGGACGTGCAGACTGTCATGAAGGATAAAGGGATTGCCCATATCGGGATCGGTAACGGCAAGGGCGATGATAAGGCAAGTGAAGCCGTTAAGATGGCGGTGGAAAGCCCGCTCCTTGAAACGACAATTTCCGGCGCGACCCATGTGATTATCAATGTATCTGGTGATATTACCCTGGCGGACGCCTCCGACGCTGCAAGCTATGTGCAGGAGTTGGCAGGAGACGAGGTTAATATCATTTTTGGTGCAATGTATGATGATACTCAGTGTGACAGCTGCCGGATCACGGTAATTGCCACCGGGCTTGAAGACGCGACCCTGCCTTCCAATAAGACTTTATCTTCCCAGGGCGTTTTTGCGGGAAGATATACCAGGCCTGTTCAGCCCAACATCAATTTCCGAAATACAGCTCCGGCTGCAGGAGATTCCCAAAATCACGGAGCGGGAGCCGGCACGGCCCAGACGACTCACCGAACAGTGCCCGGCATCAGTTCTCCCGGCGACATCAGGAGTAATGTAGCGGACAAGCCTTTAAAAATTCCGGATTTCCTTCAGAAGAAGTAAATCTGATAAGGAGTTCTATGAAAAACGAAAATCCGACGGCGGCAGAGAGATGCCTTGCTTTTATCGATGAGAGCGTAAGCTCTTTTCATGCCGTAGAAAATATTGAAAACAGACTGATACAACAGGGGTTCAGAGAGCTTAAGGAGAGCAGCCGGTGGGAGATTTCACCGGGTGAGGGATACTTTGTAAAAAAAAACGATTCTTCACTGATCGCTTTCCGGATTCCCTCCGCAGAGGCAAAGGGATTTCATATTGTGGCGTCCCACAGCGATTCTCCCTGCTTTAAGCTCAAGGCAGGAGAGGAGACTCTGGTCGAAAAAAGTTATGTCAAGCTGAATGTGGAGCCCTATGGGGGGATGATTTATGCCACCTGGTTGGACAGAAGCCTGTCCGTGGCAGGAAGGCTTGTGTGCAGAGAGGGAGACAGGCTGGTGAGCCGGACGGTAAATATCGATGAAGATTTGCTGGTGATTCCCAATCTTGCGATTCATTTGGACCGGGAGATGAACAAAAGTCTCGCCTACAATCCGCAGGTTGATTTACAGCCTCTGTTAAGCGTATGCCCTGCCCGGGAAGAAAGAGAAGGGGAGGGAGCCTCTGATGAAAAGAACGGTCAGGACCCGAAAGAGAGAAGCAATATTCTGATGAAGAAAGCGGCCTCCTATGCAGGAGTGGAGGAGAGCGATATTTTAGGGAAAGATTTATATTTGTATGTGCGGGACAGGGGAAGACTTGCAGGAGCGGAAAAGGAACTGATGATTTCTCCGAGATTAGATGACCTGGAGTGCGTTTTTGCTTCTGTGGAAAGCTTTCTTGAGGAGAAGCCTGGGGAATACGTTTCAGTTTGCGCAGTTTTCGACAACGAGGAGGTGGGAAGCCAGACGAAACAGGGAGCGGCCTCCACTTTCCTGAAGGACACCCTGGAGAGAATCGGCGAAGGACTTGATAAGCCGGGAAGCGAATATCGGCGGATGCTTGCAGAGAGCTTCATGATTTCCGCGGATAACGCACACGGAGTGCATCCAAATCATCCTGAAAAGTCAGAGCCCTGTGCGAAACCCTATCTGAACCAGGGGATTGTGATCAAATTTCACGGCGGACAGAAATACACCACGGACGGATACTCGGAGGCCGTGATGAGGGATATTTGCTTAAGGGCCAAGGTTCCGTGCCAGTCCTACTGTAACCGTTCGGATATTGCCGGGGGATCCACTCTGGGAAATGTTTCATCCTCCCAGGTATCGATTCCTGCCGTGGACATCGGCCTTCCCCAGCTTGCCATGCATTCTGCGGTGGAGAGTGCCGGAAGCATGGATGTAGAGTACCTGATTAGAGCGCTCAGAGTTTTCTACGCACAATAAAATAACGGATATTTAAGCCGGTCGTTGCTGACCGGCTTTTTTTGTCGCTTTTCTGCGATGAATGAAGCGACTATGGACAACGTTTTGACAAATTATGAAAGCATTAATGTTTATAATGAACAAGTACATAAGTGCTTCCCTGAGCTCTTTGGGAGTGAGGGAGAAATGGAGGTGAAAAATTGCAGAGTGCAAAACTGCAGAGTGCAATTGCAGGGTACCATTTATATTGACAGTGTGTTTTTGGTGAATCTGGTAATGGATCTGTATCTTCTTGCGCTTACCGCAAGGATTCTGGGCAAAACTGCCACATGTCCAAGGATTTTTCTGGGAAGCGCAGTGGGAGCGGCGGGATATTGCATTGCTTTGTGCATAACAGGGATTCCCTACCCATTGAAGGTACTCTTCGGAATGATTCCGGTGGGGGGATTGATGGTGAAGCTCACCTGCAGGACCAAAGACGGAAGGGAACTGCTTCGAGGACTGGGGATCCTTTTTACTTGTTCCTTTTTTTTGGGAGGGGTTATTCTTTTTCTTAAGGAGAAAATAAAGGCTTTTGTGGGCCTTGGAGATTCCATGGCAATCCTTTTTGGGGCAGCTTTTCTGGGATTTACTCTTTTGAGAAGGCTGATCCGGGAATACCGGCAAAAAAGGAGCGCTCTTTTCTGTCGGGTGAGCCTTATGGGAGACTTGGGGCCGGTGGAATTTTCGGCTCTCATTGATACGGGAAACGGACTGGTGGAGCCCATAAGCCATAAGCCTGTTGCAATATTGGAAGCGGACCAGTGGAAAAAACTAAAAATCTGGATGAGGCCTGAAAAGTATAAGATTATCCCCTATCACAGCATAGGAAGAGAAAACGGGATGATGGAGGGATATGAAATAGATACCATGAAAGTAAGAGGAGAGGAATGCGAGAGAGAGTTTGACGAAGTGATCATAGCGGTGTTCAGGGGGAAAGTATCCAAAAAAGGCGGTTATCAGATGATATTGCCGCCGGAATTGTCGGTATAAATCAGACAGAAGGAGGAATATAAAATGATTTTTAAGGTATCAATACCGGGGAGGCTGCAGTTTAAGCTTTACCGAAGAGAGCCTAATTTTTTATTGACGAGACAGGGGGACGTCCATTACATAGGAGGTTCGGAGGTGCTTCCGCCGCCTTTAGAGCTTGACAAGGAAAATCAGGTCATCAGCGATCTGGGAACAGAGTATGAGGATGAAGCGAAATCAATCCTGATCGAGCATAATCTGAGGCTTGTGGTGTATATCGCAAAGAAATTTGATAACACCGGCGTGGGAGTGGAGGATTTAATCTCCATAGGAACTATTGGACTGATCAAGTCCATCAACACCTTTAATCCTCAAAAGAATATCAAGCTGGCCACTTACGCTTCCAGATGTATCGAAAATGAAATTCTGATGTATCTTCGCAGGAACAGCAAGACCAAACTGGAAGTGTCCATCGACGAACCTCTGAATGTGGACTGGGACGGAAATGAGCTTCTTCTCTCCGATATTCTGGGCACGGACGAGGACGTGATCTATAAGGATATAGAAAACGAGGTGGAGAGAAAGCTTCTTTTAAAGGCCATTGACAGGCTCAGCGAGAGAGAAAAAACGATTGTGAATCTGCGGTTTGGGCTCGGCACGCCGGACGGACAGGAAATGACCCAGAAGGAGGTAGCGGAGCTCCTTGGAATTTCCCAGTCCTACATTTCCAGGCTGGAAAAGAAAATTATGAAACGGCTCAAAAAGGAACTGCTCCGGGAGAGCTACTGAAAAAGCAGGGCTGACACAAAAGCGTTAAAGCATCCGGTGGCAGCCCTGCGATCGCATTTGACAGCTGGATTACGGACACTTGATGTCGACAATTATTATATCCGGACCAATCTGCTTGATGTCTCTGTAAGGAATACAGATGTCAGGTTCCGTGCAGAGTAAATTAAAGAATTTATTGCCGCTGGGGATGAATACCTTACAGATCTGACCGCTGCACTGGTCAAATTCCAGATCGGAAATCCTGCCGAGCTTTTTGCAATCCCGCATATTGATTACATCTTTGCATTTCAGTTCAGAAAAGAGCATTCTACAGGCTTCCTTTCTTTTCCGGTTACTCTATTGTATGCAAAAAAAAGAAAAGGGTGTATCTTTAAATTCCGGTTACGCGGTCGGTATTAGATGGAGTGGTTTACATAATTAAATTATGTAAACTAAGGAGATTTTATAAAAAACTGCCGCCAATGTCCTTCCATCAGCAGCAGTCTGTCCCTCTTTTGTCTCGTATGGCAAATAGGAGAAGTTATACAAACAATAACGTTTATTCCAAAAATTTCTTCAATTCCTCCATAAAGGTATTGACATCCTTAAATTCCCTGTAAACGGAGGCGAAACGTACATACGCCACTGCTTCCAGATCCTTTAATTTATTCATCACAATCTCACCGATTACACGGCTTGGAATTTCTTTTTCTTCTCTTCCGAAGATTTCGTTTTCTACCTCGTCTACCAGATCCTTAATCTGATTTGCGCTGATCGGCCTTTTGTGGCAGGCGCGCAGAACCCCGGCTTCGATCTTGGTTCTGTCGAAGGTCTCCCGGTTATCATCCTTTTTGATCACAATCAGCGGAATGGTTTCCACCTTCTCATAGGTGGTAAAACGCTTCCCGCACTCATCGCAGACTCTGCGTCGTCGGATGGAGTTATTGTCATCTGCCGGTCTTGAATCAATGACCCTGGTATTTTCATGGCTGCAAAACGGACATTTCATAGGCTTCTCCAGTCGTCTATTTTATACAGAATTCTGATAACAATCCCATTATATTCCCGTTTGCGAAATATTTCAACAATTTTTTTACGCCGTCAGATAATTTTTCATCACTTTCAGGGCATTTTTTTCCAGTCTTGACACCTGTGCCTGGGAGATTCCAATCATTTCTGCCACTTCCATCTGCGTTTTCCCCTCAAAAAAACGCAGGCTGATAATTTCATGTTCTCTTTCCCCCAATTTTTTCATTGCCTCGCTTAAAGAAAGATGCTCTACCCAGTTTTCCTCCTTGTTCTTTTTGTCACTGATCTGATCCATAACGTACAGAGTATCCCCGCCGTCCGTAAAGATAGGCTCATAAAGGCTCATAGGGTTTTGAATGGCGTCCAGGGCATACACAATATCCTCCTTGGAAATTCCGATTTCCTGTGATATTTCATTGATGGTAGGTTCCTTCATATTTTGTTTGATCAGGTTTTCCTTTGCGTAGATTGCCTTATAGGCGGTATCCTTCAGGGATCTGCTCACCCTGATTGTGTTGTTATCGCGTAAAAATCTGCGTATTTCTCCGATAATCATAGGAACCGCATAGGTGCTGAATTTGACATTCAGTGAAGAATCAAAGTTGTCGATGGCTTTGATCAGCCCGATGCATCCGATCTGAAAAAGGTCGTCCACGTTTTCGTTGCTGGAAGAAAAGCGCTTGATTACGCTCAAAACAAGACGCAGATTTCCCTCAATATATTTTTCCCTTGCTTCCTGATCCCCCGACTCGATCTGGGCAAAGAGCTTCTCCTTCTCATCCGCTTTAAGAAGCGGCAGTTTTGCCGTGTTCACCCCGCATATTTCAACCTTTCCCTGGGCCATATCCGTCTTCCTCCTGCATCATTTACAGACACCTCCAAGAAAATGCTTTGGAATGGATTTTCTCCGAAAAAGCTTCCTGACAAAGTTTTTTGAGAAAAATTGCCTGTAATAGAAATCATTCACAAATTGGCCTGAAATTATTCATGGATTTCTTTTTTCGGAGAGGCTTTTGTTGGCATAAATGAGGATGGATTAACTGTGAAATGAGAAAGTAGGTGGTAGTATGTTGGCAATGGCTGAAAAAGCAACGGGTTATATTATTTCAGGAAAGCAGGGATTCGAGAAAGTCCCTGCTTTTCCGACAAGTGGAAAATACCGGGAAATGACAGTGTGTCAATCATCATCCCCCGGTGTTTTATGCTCTATCGCGTCAGGAAAATTCCAATAACTGCCCCAACAAGGATCACCGGCGCTGTTCTGACGAACAGCCATTCCAATGAGTGAAACGCCACGCCAAGGACGGCGGTTTCGGGGGCGCTGTAATCCCATCCCAGGTAAGGGCTTTCTGACACTAATAAGATCGCAAAAGAGATTACTATGATTGTGCATAATAAAATAAGCGACCAATGGATAATTTTTCTTCTCGTGGAAATCCTTTGCGCCAGTTGCAGGTTTATCACCTCCAATTTTTCAGAAATGGCTTTTAAAGCCTCTGCCTCTGTTTCAATAACAGTTTCTCCCAATAATGTGCTTACAGGTGTTTCAAGCGTTTCCGCTAAGGAGATCAGCAGATCGGAATCGGGAACTGACAGCCCCTGCTCCCATTTAGAAACTGTCTGCCGCACAATGTTCAGCCTGATGGCAAGCTCCTGTTGTGAAAGCCCCTTTGATTTTCTGATTGCCTTAATATTTTCATTGAGCATCAGGGATCGCCTCCTTTCAATTGTCACCCCTATTATAGGCGCAACGGCCCGTTGCCACAAGCAACGCATTTTAACATTTTCAGAAAAGGGAAAAAGTCCCGCCTATTGCGCCTGTTCCACTTTAGAAGTGAATAGACTTTATGCCTTGATTATGCTATACTTAAATAAATCAATGATACATGTCTCGTAATTGGGAGGTGATTATATGCCAAGTAACGGCGAAATTATCAGGGATGCCATATACGATTTTCAAAAAATTCAAAAACGTATGTTGTTAGCAAGAAAAGAAAATGCGGTTGAAACTTATGAAGATTTAAAAGAGGATTATATATCTTTAAAAGCATTGCTGACGAGTCTGGGTGTAAATATCACGGAACTGGATAAGATCAAAGAGTAAAATGGAATAGCAGGGAATAAAAAGGGTGCAAAGCATATCAGCTAAGCGCCCTTTTATGATAACATAGCCCTTGAAATATTTTACAGGAGAAAATGATAACGCGGTTGCCATTAGGGGGGTCTGTCTCCCAACATTTTCAGAAAAGGCGATCAAGTATTCCAGTCGAGCTTATACCGCCGTGAATAATTCAGGTTGAGGCTTGCAATGCATATTTATAAGTTCATATGTCGTGGGTACGCAACCGCAAAAAGGACAGGCCATACACCCGAAATAAATATAGCGGTACAATCAAAATTATGCTACAATGGACAGGACAGTTCGCTTTCTTACTAAAACGAAGGGAGACAAAACACGATGCCAAACAATGAAAAAGAGTACAACGGCTACTTGCTGGATCAGCTTGAATTAATTGAGCGGCTCGAGATCGCTGCGGAAAATAACAATATTGAAACGGTTAAGAAACAGCTTGCGCTGGAAAAGAAATTTGTGGAACGCAAGTTATATCAGAAGCCTCCGATTAACAATGAATGATTTTTTTGGCTCCGCTTCATGCATCTGCATGGAAGCAGGTATTTTATAAAATGAGGAGGACTCTTCATGCTGGAGCGTTTTTATCCTGACCTTTATCTTGATTCCGCCTATCAGATCGACTTCGGGGAATATCACAAGAAAGGCTACAGGGGCATTATTTTTGATATAGACAACACCTTAGTTCCCCACGGAGCCCCTGCCGATGCGCGGAGCATAGAGTTGATCGGCAGGCTTAAGGAGATGGGCTTTGGGGTGGTCTTTTTGTCCAACAATAAGGAGCCGAGAGTGAAGATGTTTAATGACGCGGTTCATGCCGAATATATTTATAACGCCGGAAAGCCTGGCAAAAAGGGCTATCTAAAGGCAATGGAGATGATGAGGACGGGCAGGGAAAACACTCTTTTTGTGGGGGACCAGCTCTTCACCGACGTGTGGGGCGCCAGAAACACCGGGATTTTTTCGATTTTAGTGCGTCCTATGGACAAAAAAGAAGAGATCCAGATCGTTTTGAAGCGTTATCTGGAAAAGATTGTGCTCGCCTTTTACAGGCGAAAGTGTGCTGCCGACAAAACGCGGCAGAATGGAGGGTAAAATGATCGACGGATATACAAGAGTCTGCGGCGTCATCGGCAATCCTGTAGAGCATACCATGTCGCCCACAATTCACAATACGCTGGCCCAAAAGCTCTCCCACAATCTGGTATACGTTCCTTTCCGGGTGGAAAAGGGGGAGGCCGTCACGGCCGTAAAGGGCGCTTATGCTCTGAATATGATGGGGATGAATGTTACGGTTCCCTTTAAAAGCGAGGTGATCCCCGCCCTTGTGGAAATTGACGATTTGGCTGAGAAAATCGGCGCAGTGAATACTCTGGTGCGTGTTAAATCAGGATTTAAGGGGTACAACACGGATATGCCGGGGCTTTATCGGGCAATGTGCAGTGAGAAGGTGTCCTTGGAGGGAGAAAAGGCAGTGCTGCTGGGCGCAGGAGGCGTGGCAAGGGCAGTGGCTTTTCTGTGTGCGGTGAAGAATGCTTCCAGGGTTTATGTGCTGAACCGCTCCTTTGAGAAGGGGAAGGCGCTTGCAGATGAGGTAAACGAAAAGGTAGGGAGAGACTGTATCGTTCCCATGGCGCTTTCCGATTACGGGAAGCTGCCAGAGGAGAAATTCCTGGCTATCCAGGCCACCAGCCAGGGGATGTATCCCAATGTGGGAAAGGCGGTCATTGAGGATGAGGCCTTTTATCAAAAAATACATACAGGCTATGAACTGATTTTTAATCCCACCGAAACCCGTTTTATGCAGCTCGTAAGGGCTCAGAAAGGCAGGGCTTTTCATGGGCTGAAGATGCTTTTGTATCAGGGAATTATCGGCTACGAGCTGTGGAACCAGGTAAAGGTCAGCGAGGAACTGGCAGAAGAAGTGTACTGCGCAATGAAAGAGAAAATGGGAATCACGGAATGAAGGATAACATTATTTTAATCGGCTTTATGGGCTGTGGAAAGACCAGCGTGGGGATTAAGCTGTCCTATCAGATGAAAAGAACGATGATCGACACGGATAAATGGATTGAGCAGAATCAGAAAATGACAGTGTCCGAAATTTTTGACGCCTTTGGGGAGGAGGAATTCCGCAGGCTGGAGACCCGGTGCCTGAGAAAGCTGATTGCCGGCCCGGGCCGGCAGATTATTTCCACAGGCGGCGGGCTTCCCATGAGAAAGGAAAACCACCCGTTATTAAAAGAGCTTGGAAAGGTGTTTTACCTGAGAGTGAGTCCCGAGGTGGTTTATGAACGGCTGAAAAACGATACCACAAGGCCCCTTTTGCAGGTGGAAAACCCGAGGGAGCGGATCAGGACGCTGCTTCTTGAACGGGGGCCGGTTTATGAGGCCTGCGCCGATCTGGTTATTGACGTTTCCGAGCTGTCCTTTGAGGAGATTCTGGATGGTATTCTGGAAAACGCCAATTAAATTTGCTCAAGGCCGTGTTTATGGCGGAAAGGAAAAATGAAATGAAGATTTTAGTAATCAACGGTCCCAATATTAATTTCCTCGGGATCAGGGAGAAGAGCGTTTACGGCACACAGGATTATGATTACCTGCTGAATCTGATCGGCAAAAAGGGAGAGGAGAAAGGGATTGCCATCGAGGTTTTCCAGAGCAATCACGAGGGGGCCATTATTGACCGGATTCAGGACGCTTATTTTGATGAGACGGAAGGGATTGTGATCAACCCCGGAGCCTACACCCATTACAGCTACGCCATCAGGGACGCCCTTGCCAGCGTTCCCCTTCCCAAGGTGGAGATCCATATTTCCGACATCACCCAGAGGGAAGAGTTCCGGAAAATTTCTGTAACCGCGCCGGTATGCGATAAGCAGATTTACGGCCGGGGGCTTGAGGGGTATCTGGATGCAATCGATTTTATTTTGGATTTTTTGGCATTCCCGCAAGAAAGTGGTTGAAAAATATCGGTTTATATATTAAACTGAATAAGGAATTATATGGTGAAAATTTTAGGAGGAATATTTTATGATTTCTGCAGGCGATTTCAGAAATGGTATTACAATTGAGTTAGATAATAATGTTTACCAGATTATTGAGTTCCAGCATGTGAAGCCCGGGAAAGGCGCGGCATTTGTCAGAACCAAGCTGAAGAACATCAAAAGCGGCGGCGTAGTGGAGAAAACATTCAGACCTACTGAAAAATGTCCACAGGCACGTATTGATAGAAAAGATATGCAGTATTTATATTCGGACGGAGAGCTGTATAACTTTATGGACGTTGAAACCTATGACCAGATTGCATTGAACGCAGAGACCGTAGGCGATGCCTTGAAATTTGTCAAGGAAAATGAAATGGTAAAGATATGCTCCCATAACAGCAGTGTATTTTCTGTTGAACCCCCTCTGTTCGTGGAATTGGAGATCATTGATACAGAGCCCGGATTTAAGGGAGATACGGCTACAGGAGCGTCCAAGCCGGCTACGGTAGAAACAGGCGCTACAGTGAATGTGCCCCTGTTTGTGGAGATGCATGATGTAATTAAGATTGATACCAGAACCGGTGAATACCTTTCCAGAGTATAAATCATTCCATGTCCTGTCAATTCATGAAGCCTAAAGACAATGAGATTATTTCATTGTCTTTTTTTCATACAGAAAAGCAAGTCACTTAATCATTTTGCCGGAAGGCTTTCCGAACCTTTTTGGCAAGTATTCTTCGTTTGAAAGGATAAGGTAACAATCACTTCTATGAATTTCACATCTTTTACACAGCTCATCTTAAAAAGCCTTCAGGAAGAATTAGGCGAAGGCTACACAGTATTATCCGAAACCGTAAACAAAAATAACGGAGTTACGAGAACCGGAATTACCATAAAGAGGGAGGGACAGAATGCTTTCCCTACCATTTATATTGATCATTTTTATAAGGAGGATATGACAAAGGAGGAAATTCTTCTGACTGCAGACAGGCTTTTTGAAAGCCTGGCCGACGCGGAGCTTGAAGAGAAAGTAGACCTTTCAGGTTTTGCGGAATTTGACAGTGCCAGGGAAAAAATAGCATATAAAGTGATTTCGGCGGAAAAGAACAGGAAGCTGCTAAAAGAAATTCCGCACAAAATAGTTCATAATCTTGCCGTCGTATATTTTTACACGGTGCAGGAGGCTCCTTTCTATGGAAACGCGGTTGTCCTGATCAACAATCATCATATGCGGCAATGGAAAACAAATCCTGAGGAACTGTTCCGGATTGCAGAGCGTAACTCACCAAGGCTTTTCCCCTGGAGCATTGACAGTATGGAAGAGGTCATGCGGGGAATGCTTGCGGAGGATTTATCCCGGGAAGGAAATCATGAGGATGCCGGCCTGGTGAAAGAAAATGAGCAGAAGGACTGGACAGACGAGCTGATCGGGCAGATTGCCGCCGGCTTCACTTCGGGCAGATTGCCCATGTATGTACTGACCAACAGACAAAAAATGAATGGCGCGGCCTGTATGTTTTATCCGGGCGTGCTTGAGGATTTTGGGAAAAAGCTGGGAAGGGATTTTTATCTGCTGCCCAGTTCTGTCCATGAAGTGATTCTTGTGCCTGCGGATGAAACCGTGAGTAAGGAAGCACTATGGGAGATTGTAACAGATATTAACCGCACCCAGGTGGCAGAGGAGGAGATTCTGGCAGACTCCGTATATTATTACGACAGAAAAAAAGATCGGATTTTGTGGATTTTATAAGGTTTTCTGCATTGGACACCTTTTTTTCACAAATTTTTGTAAATGAGAGACTAGACAATCTGAGAAGCATATGATATGATATTCAAGGTGATGTAACAAATTTGTAATATTTAATTCCTATGCACCCGTAGTCTAACGGATAGAACGAAGGCCTCCGACGCCTTTAATGCAGGTTCGATTCCTGTCGGGTGCATTTGCATCACCTTGAATATGTGATATATAAAAAACTCAGGAAAGGATGATTATGAGATATTCAGAACAGAACAAAAAGCATGGACTGAAAGAAAGATTCATAATGCTTGAAGAGTGGATTATGGATCATAATAAGATTGTAATGCCTGTTGTTCTTATTGTCTGCATATTGATCACCGTGCTGGTGGCGGTTAATGCCAACCATAGAAAGATTAAGGAGAAGGAAGCCGAACAGGCAGCGATACCGGTATCGGCAGAGGAGACAGTCCCTGCCGAGGAGGAGTCAGATACCCCTGTTTATGAGCTGGAAAAAAATACGCATCCGGAAATAAATAATGTGATAAGAACTTACTATGACGCTCAGGCGGAAGGGAATATAGAGACTATCTCGTCACTGAATGCTTATCTGGATGATATTGATACCATACGCGTACAGGAGTTAAGTAAATATATTGACTCTTATCCGGTTCTTGACGTTTATACCAAGCCTGGTATTGAAGATAATACCTATGTGGCATATGTTTATTCCGAGACATTGTTTTCGGATGTGGAGAAAGCTCTTCCAGGTATGCAGACTTACTATATCGGCCAGAATGAGTCAGGTGATTTTTTCATCAATGACGGTACCTACAATGTGGATGTGTGGGATTACATCAAGGCGCTTACCCTTCAGGACGACGTGGTTGACCTGAACAATAAGGTTGCCGTAGAGTACAATGAAATGCTGGCAGAGGACGAAGAACTGAATGAGTATGTGGCTTATCTGAAAGAGAAAATAAACGAAGATGTAGGTGAAATTCTTGCTCAGGCTGAACTTCCTGCGCAGGAGAGCGCTTCGGAAACGGATGCGTCAAATGACGCTGAAACGGCGGACGCTTCCGAGGGCGAAAATACAGAGGCGCCTCTCACAGTGTTAAAGACTGTGCGGGCCACGGATGTTGTCAATATCCGCAGTTCTGACAGCGAGGAAGCAGACAAACTGGATAAAGCGCAGATTGGTCAGGAGTTTACTCTGCTGGAAGAAAAAGGAAATGGCTGGAGTAAAATAAAATATAATGACAGGGAGGCCTATATCAAGAGCGACTACCTGGAGGAGGCAGCTCAGGAGACGGCGGATACACAGGTCGCTTCTTCAGAGGGCTCCGATGAGGATCAGGAGGAAGAGGAGGCGGAGGCTTCGCAGGAGATTTCTACCGCAGAAAATTCCACAGGAAAGGTTACGGTAATTGAAAGTGTGAAGGTGCGCAAGAGCGCCAGTACAGAGGCAGAGTCTCTGGGGACTGCCTATACAGGAGAGGAGTTAGAACTTCTCATGAAACAGGCAGACGGGTGGACCAGAGTAAAATATAAGGGACAGAGCGCTTATGTCAAATCTGACTATGTAGAGTAAAATATGTTGTGTAAAGAGAGAAAAGCATTTTATTTTGTAGGTTTTTGCTGTATACTTACAAATAAGATGCTTTTTGTTGACATAAGGAAGGGGTATGCGCTATGATCAGAAAATTTAATGTAGGTATCATGGGGGCCGGAAACATAGCGGGGGTTATGGCTAATACGGTCAATAAAATGAAAAATGCAAAGCTTTATGGGGTTGCTTCCCGGGAGCAGGTGAAGGCGGATGTTTTTGCCGGGAAGTATGGATGCAAAAAGGCCTATGGTTCCTATGAAGAGCTTGCAATGGACAAAAAAGTAGATTTAATTTATGTGGCCTCGCCTCATTCGGAACATTATGCCAATGCAAAGCTATGTATGGAGCATGGAAAGCCTGTATTATGTGAAAAGGCCTTTACGGCAAATGCGGCTCAGGCAGAAGAATTAATCAGAATGTCGGAGGAAAAGGGAGTTTTCCTGGGAGAAGCGATCTGGACACGCTATATGCCTATGCTTTCAACGATCCGTGAAGTGATTGACAGTAAGGTGATCGGAGAGGCCAAAACCCTGACCGCCAACCTGGGATATGTAATTGACGGGGTACCCAGGCTTCAGGATCCGGCGCTTGCAGGAGGAGCCCTGCTGGATGTTGGGGTATATACCATAAATTTTGCGCTGATGGTATTTGGCAAAGAAATCGAGAAAATCAGTTCTAACTGCACTTATACAAAGAGCGGGGTAGACGAGCAGAACAGTATTACCATTCAATATAAGGATGGCAGGGTGGCGCACCTGAACAGCTCCATGGTTTCCATGAGCGACAGAAAGGGAATCATATACGGGACAAAAGGATTTCTGGTGATTGAAAATATCAATAATTATGAGAGCATCACGGTTTATGATGACGCCCGCAAAAAGGTTGCCTTTTATAAGGCTCCAAAGCAGATTTCAGGATATGAATACGAGGTGGAAGCCAGCATGAAGGCGATTCAGGATGGGAAGTTTGAGTGCAGTCAGATGCCTCACAGCGAGATTTTGTTTGTGATGAGGCTTATGGACGATCTGCGCAGGGAATGGAAAATTAAATTTCCTTTTGAAGAATAAGAAAATAAAATCAGGATATAATAAGACGGAGCGGGCCAGGTGTCTGCTCCGTCTTATTAACAGTGTGCCCGGCGGGTGCACGTTCTAAGGGCAGTCCGCGAAGTGTGCTCTCTGCCTGAGCATGAGGAGGAAATTTGAGATGAAAAGTGATGATGCAAAGGTTTTGCGGGAAGTGCAGCGAAATACCAAGATGGCAATGAAAGCCATTGATACAATTACCGACAGGGTTTATGATGACGATTTGTCTATGCATATCACCAGGGAGTCGATGAAGTATGCGGAGCTTTATAATAAGGCGACGGACAGGCTTTTAAACGGAAGAGCGGCTTCCTACAGAGAAAACGGAATTCAGGATATGATGTTGAAAGGGGGAGTGCGCGCAAACACCATGCTCAATACCAGCACAAGCCATATTGCCGAGCTTTTGATCCAGGGCTCCAACAGGGGGCTTACCAGCATGTGGAAGGCCATCAATCATAATGAAAATGCAGGAAACGTTTCGATGGAGATTGCAAAGGAGCTGATGGACTTTGAGGAGAAGAATATTGAGAAGCTGAAGCAGTATTTATAGAAATAATGCTTGAGATTTTTGGATAGACGTTATATAATAGCAGAGGCAGGGTGTTTTTGGATATAATTGTATACAAGAATACCATACTACAGTTATACTAAATAAAGGAGGACGTTTTTCATGTCTTATGTAGATGAAGTATTTCAAATGGTAGTGGAAAAAAATCCGGCGCAGCCCGAGTTTCATCAGGCAGTGAAGGAGGTTCTGGAATCTCTCCGGGTGGTAATTGAAAGGAATGAAGAAGCTTACAGAAGAGACGCCTTGCTGGAGCGGCTTGTAACTCCGGAAAGACAGCTTTTATTCAGAGTGCCCTGGGTGGATGACAAGGGACAGGTTCAGGTAAATAACGCCTTCCGCGTGCAGTTTAACAGCGCCATCGGGCCTTACAAGGGCGGACTCAGGCTTCATCCCAGCGTAAATCTCGGCATTATCAAATTCCTTGGGTTTGAGCAGATTTTTAAAAATTCCCTGACAGGGCTTCCCATTGGCGGCGGCAAGGGAGGAAGCGATTTTGACCCTAAGGGAAAATCCGACAGAGAAGTGATGGCTTTCTGCCAGAGCTTTATGACAGAACTGAATAAATACATAGGAGCCGATACGGACGTTCCTGCAGGAGACATCGGTACAGGGGCAAGGGAAATCGGTTATATGTATGGCCAGTATAAGAGAATCAGGGGAGTCTATGAAGGCGTGCTTACCGGAAAGGGCTTGTCCTATGGCGGTTCCCTTGCCAGAACGGAAGCCACAGGCTATGGTCTTTTGTACTTAACCGAGGAAATGCTCAGGTGCAACGGCAAAGACATTGCCGGTAAGACGATCGCCGTATCCGGAGCCGGGAATGTTGCCATTTACGCGATTCAGAAGGCACAGCAGTTAGGCGCAAAGCCTGTGACCTGCTCTGATTCCACAGGATGGATTTATGATCCGGAAGGAATTGACGTGGCTCTTCTTAAGGAAGTAAAGGAAGTGAAGCGTGCAAGACTGACGGAGTATGCGGCTGCAAGAAAGAGTGCAGAGTACCATGAAGGAAAGGGTGTATGGTCAGTTAAGGTTGATATTGCCCTTCCCTGTGCAACCCAGAATGAGTTAGGGATCGAAGATGCCAAAATGCTGGTGGAGAACGGCTGCTTTGCAGTGGCGGAGGGCGCCAATATGCCCACAACGATTGAAGCTACGGAATATCTCCAGTCCAAGGGAGTTCTTTTTGCACCGGGTAAGGCATCCAATGCAGGCGGTGTGGCTACTTCGGCGCTGGAAATGAGCCAGAACTCTGAGAGACTGAGCTGGACCTTCGAGGAGGTGGACAGCAAGTTAAAGAATATCATGGTCAACATCTTCCACAATATGGATCAGGCGGCGAAAGAGTACGGCATGGAAGGAAACTATGTAGCCGGCGCAAACATTGCAGGGTTCTTAAAGGTGGCTGACGCGATGACCGCCCAGGGAATTGTCTGAAACAGAATCTGTAAAATGACCCGTAAATGAGCAGAGATTGATTCATGTAAAATAAGCCCGAGAGCATGTCGCTTTCGGGCTTATTGATTTGATGTACTCGGCGCTGCTTTACAGCCTCTTGGCTTTTTAGTTTGTGGAAAGCTGCAGAATTTTTTCCATATCTGAAATCAGTTCCCTGGAATAATTCTCCGCCTCCCAGTAAATTTTTGTGGCTCCGGAATAGTCGCCCTTCTGGATTGCATTTATCACGGAAGCGCCGTATTTATGAAATTTCTGATGTTTGGGGCCTAACCCCTCCCACAGAGGCAGAACGCCCGGAATATTCGGCGTCATTGCATAATAAAAATGTCCGAAACCGCATTTGGATGAGTCAAGCTGTAAGGGGATTACAGATTGCGTATCTATCATTTTTTTCAGGTTGCCCAGCCAGGTGTGGTGGGAGGAAATCGCCTGAGTCATGTATTGGGCAAATTCCTGGTTCTTTAGATGGAAGAAGGCGTCCTTTGTCATTTCTCCCATTTGCCTTACGGTTTCGTCTAAGTTTTTTTCTATGTCTATGACCGGCTTGGCAGACTGCTTTAGCTCTTCCCCTACCTTCTGCATGAATCCGGTGCTGTCCTTTAGCTGTCTTTCCATTTCCCGCATGGAATTGCTGATTTCTTCGCTGACCGCCGCAATGGAGCTGACAGAGTCGTTTACTCTTGACACATACTGCTGGCTTTCATTGTTTAATTCCCAGACGTTTTTGATTTTTTCGGTCACGGTTTCAAGGGCTTCGATGGTGCTTGTGGAGCTCTTGACGCTTTTGGCGGAAGCATTTTTCATATTTTCTACGAAGGACTCCATCCCTTTGGTCAAAGTCTGGGTCTGCTCTGCCAAGGCCCTGATTTCATTTGCCACTACCGCAAAGCCTTTTCCGGCTTCCCCGGCTCTGGCCGCCTCCACGGAAGCGTTCAGTGAGAGCAGATTTGTCTGCATGGAAATAGAGTTGATTCCGGAAACCAGCTCACTGATGTGGTCAATGGTTTGAATCAGCTCGTCCATATCCTGCTGCATGTGCTGAGAAATAGCGATGGTTTGGTCGGAGAGATCCCTGATCGTAGTCAGTTCGCTCTGTCCTGCCTCAATCTTCCGATAGACCTCGCTGGTTTGTTCCGAAACTCTGATAATGGTATTCGTGAGTTCTTCATGCTGATTGTTGGAGTTGCCCATGGAGCCTCCGAAAATGGTTTCTGTAGCGTGGGAGACTCTGCGCGAAATATCAAGTATTTCTTCGGTTTGGTGCTGCATCATCAGATCCAGAGAACTGATCTGCATGACGGCGTTAATGTTTTTTTCCAGCACTTTTGCAAACTGTTCTCTTCCCTCAGAAAGTCTCCTGTAAATTTGAGCAAGATCCGGATTCGCT
This sequence comes from uncultured Lachnospiraceae bacterium, assembly GCA_910579425.1. Taxonomy (GTDB): domain Bacteria; phylum Bacillota; class Clostridia; order Lachnospirales; family Lachnospiraceae; genus Suilimivivens. Next base: position 87,250 of record CAJTVL010000004.1, read on the forward strand.
GAATAGTCTGTATCCTGCAGTTGGGAGATTGCTCGCATAAGCACCGAGTTTTTTTTGACGATGGCCATTTGCATATCCTCTTATCTTTCCTAAAAAATTAAACTGTTTATTCCATCATACGGGAAATTAAACTTTTTGCAAGTCTTTTTGCAGTAATTTTTATAAATTTGGCTGGCAATATAGGGAAAGAGGATACTCGGAGAGAATTTCTCTTGCAACATAGAGGGTTTTATCCTCTCTCACGGAAAGCGTCCATTTTACAAGTATCATCTTACCGCATACAATTTCCAGACAGGTAATGCACCGGGGATGGACGCAGCTTCCAGTGTTGATGTAATAAGGAGCCTGAGGGTTAAGGCGGGGCCTGTGGGTGTGTCCGGTAATCAGGGGACGCTTTGTTTCCATGGCATAGCGGCTCAGGCGCTGTTCCACCCTGTCCTTGTGCACATAATTTTTGGCCGCGCTGGTCGGGTCAAGGACGCCAAAATGCTCCATGGGTTCCCAAAGGTAGCGGACGAGAAAACGTGTCAGCTTCCAGCAGGCGGAGTTGAAAAAATCGGCCTGGTGCCCGTGTGTCAAAAACAATCGAAAGTCCTGAGAGGTATTTTCCAGAATCAGGCCCTCATAAAACGGAAGATCCTCAAAGAAAGGCCGGATACATTGCTTTTCACGGCAAAAGCAGGAAGCAAGGAGCAGATTGCCAAAGCCGGCTTTTTTCTTTTCCATATCATGATTGCCGTATACCATATAGAGTCTGCCCTGTCTGCGGTACAGGGAAAGGAGCCAGAACACGTCGCTGTGTATTTCGACGATCTGGCTCATTTTCCGGTTTTCCCAGAGCTCATCCCCGTCTCCCAGCTCAATATAGGTAAATCCCCGCTCATAGTAGTGAGAAAGGGCCGTAAAATAAAGGTTCTGATTTTTCAGAAAGTTGTCGTTGGAATTTCCCCGGCCCCGGTGACAGTCGCTGATGATGGCATAGCGGCTTTGCCGTGACAGGGGCAGAACCGGGGCTTTGTCAAAAGCATGAGAGATACGGGAATGAAAACTCATAAAGTGCCTCCTAATTCAGGTGATGCCATTGCCCCCTGCGGTATCTGCGCGGCGTGAGAGTTCTGCGAAAAGCAAAGGGCAGAAGATAGTACAGATAGAGAAGGCGGTCTAAAGTGGTGGTAAAGGGCCGGGTAATCAGCAGGTAGAGCCGGCAGAAAATCCGGTTGGAAAACTGGGAAAAACTCCGGACAAGACGGGCGAAAAAGCCGCGGTGTTCTTTGGGAGAATCACAGTACTGAATGTGAACCGTATTGCCGCAGACCTTTAAGCAGTCTCCGGATAAACCGGCCTGTTGCAGCGCCTGCAGAAAGAGACATCTCATTTCGCAGTCGAAAAACGCGATGGAGATGTTCATGCATAGCTGCTCCGGCCTGGAAAACCGGCCCATGCAAAAGGCGGTGAGCCACCAGGTTTTCCGGGAAACGCAGGCAAGTGGCTTATGCCTTAGAAGCTCGAAGGAGAAAGGAAGCATATCTTTATCCTCCACAGCCTGGAATAAGGTAAAGGGAATTTCTTTTTCCGGAACAATCCGGTCAGCATAATAGATGCCAATCTCCGCGCCGGTATTGATACCGTACTGACCTTTCCAGAATTCGATCAGCCAGGTTCGGTTCCGGTAGTTAAAGTAAACCGGAAGACAGTCGAAAACCATGTTAAAGTGGGATGCTGCATGGTCAAACAGGGAAGTATAACCCATAGATCTCTGCCAGGCATCGTTTCTTGAGGAGATGATGTCCTGGCACTCTATATAGCAATATCCAAAGGGCTCAATGAGAGTATTCAGGAGCCGGCATTTTTCCGCACAGCACATGGAGTAAACTTTTTTGATTGCCCATCTTCTTCGGCAGGATGACAAAACAAAAAAGAGAAGAAGGGCAAATATAACAAAAACAATTGAAAAGTACATAAAATAAATCCCTGTGTATTTTACATTATAATATGTAAGAAAGAGCCGGAGGTGATGCTTGAAAAAAACAATGAAAGCAGTATAATAAATAACATGGAGTGCAGATTGAAAAGGAGCGTGGATACAGAATGGTAATTGAAGAGGTTTTAAGACAGTTGGATGAATTGTTTGCGAAGCACCAAATAGAGCAGGTAGAGCCCTTTTTGCTCCAAAAGATCGGTGAGGCGGATGCGCAGGGGGATGTGGGGGCCATGATCACCCTCTTAAATGAAATCATCGGCCATTACCGGGAAGTGGGGGAATTTGACAAGGCGATTTTAAGCTGTAAGGAGGTTCTCCTCCTCACCGAGCGGGCAGGCCTTAAAGGAACGGTGGTCTATGCCACCACGCTTTTGAATGTGGCCAATGCCTGCAGGGCGGCAGGGCTTTTAAAGGAATCCATGATCTACTATCAGGAGGTCAAGACGATCTATGAGAGAGAATTAAAGCATGATGATTTCAGGTACGCCAGCCTTTATAATAACATGAGCCTTCTGTTTCAGGAAATGGGGGATTTTGAGAGCGCCTGCGACTGTCTGGAGCGGGCCCTGTCCATTGCAACTATGTATGCACAGGCCAGGATTGAGGTTGCCGTAACCTATACCAATCTGGCCTCCTCCCAGCTAAAGCTGGGACGGTATCAGGATGCCATCGACAACCTGCAAAGAGCCTTTGCTATTTTTGAGAGTGATGAGGAGAAGGATTATCATTACAGCGGAGCCCTTTCCGCTATGGGAGAGGCCCAGTATCTGGCGGGCAATCTGGAGGAGTCCGCCCGGTATTACCGTCTGGCGCTGGATGAGGTTGAGAAGAACATGGGAAAAAGCAAGGCTTATGAGATCATTCTCCAGAACTTAAATACGGTGACCGAAAAAATAAAAGAGGTTCCCATGAAGAACCGTCAGTTCATAAGCGGGATGGAGCTGTGTGAGGCATTTTATGAGGAATACGGCAGACCGATGATCCGTCAGAAGTTTCCCATGTACGAGAACGTGATTGCGGCAGGCCTTGTGGGGGAAGGTTCGGAATGCTTCGGCTTTGACGACCAGGTGTCAAGGGATCACGATTTCGGCCCCGGATTCTGTCTCTGGCTGACAGACCAGATTTACGACGAGATAGGGGACGAGCTGCAAAGAGCCTACGAAGAACTGCCCGCCACCTATATGGGGATCACCCGTTTTACCACCCTGAAGGCTCAAAAGCGGGTAGGGGTATTTCGGATCGGGGATTTTTATGAGGGACTGATCGGGCTTCGGGATGTGCCCACCACCCAGAACCAGTGGCTGTTTCTGGAGGACTATCGGCTGGCCACGGCGGTGAACGGAAAGGTATTTCGGGACGACCTTGGGGAATTTACCAGAATCAGGAAGGGGATTCTCTCCTATTATCCGGAGGATGTGCGGATTAAAAAGATTGCCAGGCAGGCGGCTCTGATGGCTCAGTCCGGACAGTATAATTACTCCAGGATGTTTGGCAGAGGAGAGCGTGTGACGGCCAGAATTGCCCTTTCGGAGTTTATGAAGCATACCATGTCCATGGTGTATCTCTTAAACCGTACCTACGCCCCTTTTTATAAGTGGATGCACAGAGGGATGGAGAGGCTTTTAGTGCTGCCGGAGATCAGGGATATTTTAAGCGCCCTGGTAGATTTCCCGGCAGGGGATGAGCGAATCCCCCAGACCATTGAGATGATCGTGGCCCTCATCATTGCGGAGATGAAAAAACAGGGGCTGACCAGCGGAGAAGACAACTATCTGGACAATCATACGGACAAAATATTAAAGAGCATTCCCGAAAAAGAAAGCAGGGACGATTCTTTCAGGAGCGCCCTCATAGACGAACTGGTTTCTCTGGAGTGGGCGGCCTTTGACAAGGTGGAAAATGAAGGGGGAAGGGCAGACTGTCAGGATGACTGGAACACCTTTTCTATCATGCGAAAGAGCCAGTATCAGACCTGGACGGAGGAGATGCTAAGGAGTTATATCGGGGATTTTAGGCGGGCGGATCAAAAAGGCTGGAATCTGATTACCGAGAAATACGCCCGGATGATGGAGAGCACGGCTCCCGTAAGGTATGCCCAGCTCAAAGACACCCTGCCGCAGCTCCCGGATATGAAAAAGGAGATCATAGAGGAGATCGTAAAGATCCAGGTGGGCTGGATGGAGGACTTTGCCCGGGAGTACCCCAAAGCGGCAGGAAGCGCCCGCAGGATCCATACGTCTGAGGACACTCCTTTTGACACTTCCTACGAAACCTACTTGAGAGGAGAGCTTTCTACCTACTCGGATGAAACCCTGGATCTGTATGGCCGTTTTATTGCAGGGCTGTGCAGAAAAGAGCAAAATCTGGCGAAGATGATTATGACCAACACGGCTCACTTATATGGATATGCTTCTTTGGAGGAGCTGGAAGGAAAACTTTAGGAAAAATAATGGAAAAGAAAATACAGAAGTCTTATGAAATTGACATGTGTAACGGCCCATTGCTTGGCAAGATTATGCTTTTTACACTGCCCCTGATGCTTTCAGGAATTTTGCAGCTCCTATTCAATGCGGCAGATGTGGTAGTGGTTGGGCGGTTTGCCGGAAATGAGGCCCTGGCGGCGGTAGGCTCAACGGGAGCCCTGACCAATCTTCTGGTAAATCTGTTTATTGGCCTCTCGGTGGGGGCCAATGTGCTGGTGGCAAGGTATTACGGGGGAAGGCAGGAGGAGGAGGTGAGCCGGACCGTCCACACCTCCATGCTGGTCAGCGGTGTGGGAGGAATGATTCTTACGCTTCTTGGAATTACGGCGGCAAAGCCTCTGCTGCTTTTGATGGACACTCCTGAAAATGTCATCGGACATTCCGTACTTTATATGAGGATTTATTTTGTAGGGATGCCGGTGATGCTGGTTTTTAACTTTGGCAGCGCTATTCTGCGTGCCATTGGGGATACCAGAAGGCCCTTGTTCTATTTGATTATTGCAGGTATTATCAATGTGGTTTTAAATCTGTTTTTTGTGATTGCGCTTCATCTGGGAGTGGCGGGAGTGGCCCTGGCAACGGTGATTTCCCAATGTGTTTCTACCGCCCTGATTGTCAGGTGCCTGATGCGGACGCAGGGATGTTTTCAGCTTTGCCTGAGCAAGCTTCACATGGACTGGGACAAATTCCGAAAGATTGCGGCCATCGGCCTTCCGGCGGGGATCCAGGGTTCTTTGTTCTCCATTTCCAATGTACTCATCCAGTCCTCGGTGAATTCTTTCGGTTCCGTTGCCATGGCGGGGAATACGGCCGGTTCAAATGTGGAGGGCTTTGTGTATACGGCCATGAATTCGGTTCATCAGACAGCGGTGAGTTTCACCGGGCAGAATTTAGGGGGCAGGCGTTATGACAGGATTCGGGTTATTATGCTGGAATGTGTGCTGTTTGTGTCGGTGATCGGCCTTGTGCTGGGAAACGGCGCCGTTTTGCTGGGAGATGGGATTCTGGGCTTTTATTCCTCTGACCCGGAGGTGATCCATTATGGACTGCAGAGAATGAGGATCATTTGTGCACCCTATTTCATCTGCGGCCTGATGGATGTGCTGGTGGGATGTATCCGGGGGCTGGGCTATGCGGTGATGCCTATGCTTGTATCTCTGCTGGGGGCCTGTGTCTTTCGCGTAATCTGGATTTATACTGTTTTCCAGTGGGACCGGACTCTGCACACTCTCTATATATCCTATCCGATTTCATGGTCGGTGACGGCCGCAGCCCATCTGGTTTGTTTTATTGTGGTATACAGGAAACTGAAAAATAAAGGAAAATGATCTGAAATGAAAAACAAAAAATATAAAGGTGTAATATTTGATTTAGACGGTACCCTGCTGAATACCCTGGAGGATTTGATGGACAGCGTAAATTATGGGCTGAGCAAATACTCTATGCCAAAGCGGTCTTTGGAGGAGATTCGGCGCTTTGTGGGAAACGGCGCACAAAAGCTGATTGAGAGGGCGGTGCCCGTCAAAACCTCGTCTGCAGAGCGGGAACAGGTTCTTAAGGCTTTTCAGGAGTACTACAGTCTGCACTGCAATGATAAGACGGATTTATATCCTGGAATCCGAAAACTGCTTGCGGAATTAAAGCGGCAGGGATTTCCTATGGTGATCGTGTCCAATAAGCCTCAGGAAGGGGTGGATGCCTTAAACAAAGAATATTTTCAGGATTTTACCGCCGGGGCCATCGGCGCCAGGGAAGGAATCCGCAAAAAACCTGCGCCGGATATGGTGCGAGAGGGATTGGACTGTCTGGGGCTTTTAGCGGAGGAGGCAGTCTTTGTGGGGGATTCCGAGGTGGATATTGCAACTGCCTTAGGGGCGGGAATGGATTGTATTACGGTGGGATGGGGCTTTCGAAGCCGCCGGGAGCAGATCGAAGCCGGGGCGAAGGTCTTTGTGGAGAAGCCGGAAGAAATATTATCCTTGTTATATTTAGATTAAATATTTTAATGATAAAAAAGTCTCCCTGAGAGGGGAGGCTTTTTTTTGTCTCAAAATATATATTGACAATAATGTTGATATATGATATATACATTATATAAACACAAGGAGGAACATGGGAAAAGAATAAAATGAATATTATAATCAGTAATTCCAGTGACAAACCCATTTATGAGCAGATTACAAATCAGGTTAAGGCACTGGTCATGGGCGGACAATTAAAGGAGGGGGATTCCCTTCCCTCCATGCGGACACTGGCCAAAGAACTACGGATCAGCGTGATTACCACCAAACGTGCTTATGAAGATTTAGAGCGGGACGGATTCATCACTACTGTGGTGGGGAAAGGAAGCTTTGTCAGGGCGGCAGATACCAGGCTGGTGCGGGAAGAAAAATTAAAGCAGATCGAAGAACTGCTTGCCAGGGCAGTTTCTATTGCACAGCAGAGCGCAATTGGCCGGGAGGAGATCGAAGAAATGATTGAGCTTATTTACCAGGAAGAATAGGGAGGTCTGGTTTAAGCTTTTGTGAGCAAACGCCGCGGCAGGCGGCAGATTGAGAGGCGAAAATTTATGGAAAATGCAGTGACAGTAAAAAGTCTGACAAAAAAATACCAGGGATTTACCCTGAATAATATAAGCTTTCAGATTCCCAAAGGCTGTATTGTGGGTTTCGTGGGGGAGAACGGAGCAGGAAAGAGCACCACAATCCTTTCCATTCTGGGGGTTATTCCCAGGGATGAGGGAGAGGTAGAGCTTCTCGGGCATAAAATACGGCCCCGAAAGGAGGGGACAGATACCTTTGACCCATCCGCAGACGAGTCCTGGAGGGAGCAGATCGGGGTAGTTTTTGACGAGTGCAACTTTTCTACTGTATTAAATGTAAAATTAATTTCTAAAATCATGGAAAATGTCTATCGAACCTGGGATAACGATAAATTTTTGAACTATATCAGAAGGTTTGAACTGCCTTTGGATAAAACCATTAAAGACTATTCCAGGGGAATGAAAATGAAACTCTCCATTGCCGTCGCCTTATCTCATGACAGCAGGCTGCTGATTCTGGATGAGGCTACCAGCGGGCTGGACCCGGTGGTCAGGAATGAAATCCTTGATATATTCAGAGAATTTATTGAGGACGGGGAGCATACCATATTCCTTTCCTCCCATATCACTTCCGATATAGAAAAGATTGCAGATTACGTGATGCTGATCCATAAGGGGGAGCTTCTTTTTTCGGAGAGCAAGGATGATCTTTTATTTCGCTACGGTATTGTGAAATGCAGTAAAAAGCAGGCCTGTTTTATCCCGGAGGAGCTGATTGCAGGGAGAGAGGAGAATGAATTTGGGGTCAGCGTGCTGGTGAACGACAGGGAAAAACTGGCGGAGAGCTCTTTTTCCAGGATGGCGGAGAGGACAGAGGATGGCCCTGTCGTCCTGGACCGGGCCAGTATAGAGGATGTACTGCTTTATTATGTAAAGGCGGCGGACAGATAAAAATATCTTTACAATAAAAAATCAGAGAGGGAATGAAAATGAAGGGTTTGATTTTAAAGGATTTCTATTATTTGAAAGGGTTTATAAGGACTTACCTGCTGATTCTTGTGTTTATGGCGGTATGGTCTGTTATGGTGAAAAATTCATCCTTTATAGTAACTTATCTGCTTGTGATCGGAAATACATTGATTTTGAGTATTTCCACCATGGACGAAGCGGTCTCCTTTAACCGATTTGCGCTTACCATGCCGATCAATATGAAGATGCTGGTGAAAGCGAAATATATTTTGTTGGTTTTGGTGGAGGCGGGCGCTTTGCTGATCGGACTGATTATGGGTTTGCTGGTCAGAATTGTCCCTTATCGTCTGAACGGGGTGTCCCTGTGGGTGAAAGATGAGTTTGATTGGATGGGAACCATCGTTTTATTCGTATTATTTATGCTTATTTGCTGTATCACCCTTCCCGCTATATTCAAGCTGGGGGTGGAAAAGGCGAGACATATTTATGTGGCGGTGATGCTTGGATTTGCTATTCTGGTTTTCGGAGGATTAAAGCTCTGTCAGATGGCAGGAATATCCTTAGACGGCTTCAATAAGATTGAAAAGACGCCGGAGGCGGTGGTTTTCGTTCTCTTGTTGCTCTGCGTTGGTGCAGTATTGGTTTCCTATCGGGTTTCTTTGATGATTGTGAGTAAAAAAGAGTGGTAAAAGTGTAGAGAGTTCTTTGATTTACCCATTGGCAGAATCGCAAAAAGTTGTTATAGTAATATGGAAACAAAGAATTTGCGATAAGATCAGAGTTAAATGAGGATTTGACAATGGGAAGCATATATCATGTGAAAAAGATAGAAAAAATCAAGGAGATCACCGTAGAGGTTCCGGGTTCGAAAAGTATTACGAACCGTGCGCTGCTTTTGGCCGCTTTGTCAGAGAGCAGATGTAAGCTGAGGGGAGTCTTGTTCAGCGACGATTCCAGAGCCTTTCTGGAGTGTCTGGTAAAGCTTGGATTTGGGGTGGAAATAGAAGAAGAGAAGAAACAGGTCACGATACAGGGATTGGGCGGGAGGATTCCCGAAAGGAAAGCCTCCCTCAATGTGAGAAGCGCAGGTACGGCCGCCAGGTTTCTTACGGTGATGCTTGCGCTTGCAGGAGGAGAGTATGAGCTCGATGCTTCTCCCCAGATGTGCAAACGTCCCATGCAGCCGCTTTTGGATATTCTGAAAGCGGCTGGCGCTGTTTTGGTCTACAGAGGGGAAGAGGGACACTTTCCTTTTTTTATGAGGTCTGAGAAGCTTTCCATGAGTGAGGTCAGTGTGGACACCAAAGTCAGCAGTCAGTTTGCCAGCGCTCTCTTAATGTCCGGTGTTTTGCTGGAAAAGGGATTGAGGGTGCGGATGTCGGGGCAGAGAGCAGAGGGAGCATATATTAAAATGACCATTGCCATGATGAGGCAGTTTGGCATTAAGGTGAAACAGGAGGAAGGGGAATGGATGGTTCCCCATGATTGCCGCTTTGGGCTTACAGAATATCAGGTGGAACCGGACGTATCCGGGGCCTGCTATTTTTATGCCATGGCGCCGCTATTAGGAATGGAGGTAACGGTTAAAAATGTTCATAAGAATTCTTTACAGGGTGATATTTTATTTTTAGAAGCTTTGCGACAGATGGGATGCGGATTTGAGGACAGAATGGAAGGGATACGGCTTTCGGGAAAGGAAATGAAAGGATATCCTGGGATGGAGTTGTCCATGAGAGATTTTTCGGATCAGACCATGACGATGGCGGCTCTTGCTCCCTTTGCGGAGAGTCCCACTCTGATCAGGGAGATCGGACATATACGCTTTCAGGAGTCTGACAGGATCAGCGCTATTTTGACAGAGCTGAAACGGATGGGAATCTCCTGCGAGGAGGCGCCGGAAGCAGACGGAATCAGAATTTTCCCCGGCAAAGTGTCAGAGGCGGAGGTGGAAACCTATGAGGATCACCGTATGGCCATGGCTTTTACTTTAATCGGCCTGAAAACCGGCAAAATATCCGTCAAAAATCCCCAGTGCTGCAAAAAAACGTTTGAAAATTATTTTGAACTCATAGAAAATTTATGTGTCAGAGACAGTAAATTATGATTTGATTTTTGGAGAGGACTATATGGAAGCTAAGATAGAGAAAGAGAATCTGGAGAAAATCCTGCTTGTAGGCGTGGACGACGGGACGGACAGCGAAAATTTTGAGTATTCCATGGAAGAGCTGGCCAGCCTTGCAAAGGCCTGTTTTATGGAGCCCGTGGGTGTGATTACACAGAAAATGGAGAGTATCAATAAAGGCCTGTATATTGGGACCGGTAAGGTGCTGGAGGTCAGGGAGGCGGCAGAGAATCTGGAGGCGGAGGTGATCGTGTTTGACAATTCCTTATCCCCCTCACAGCTTCGCAACCTGCAGAAAGAAACCAAAAAGCCTGTTTTGGACAGAACTTCCCTGATTCTGGATATTTTTGAGAGACGGGCGAAAACCAGGGAGGCCAAGCTTCAGGTAGAAACAGCCAAGCTGAAATATCTTCTGCCAAGGCTGGTAGGGATGCATGAGGCGCTTACCAGGCAGGGAGGCACCAGCGGAAGCATGAGCAGCCGGGGGGCCGGAGAGAAAAAGCTGGAGCTTGACAGAAGAAGGATTGAACACCGGATTACCGAGCTCACCAGAGAGTTGGAGGAGCTTACCGGAGAAAGACAGGTACAGAGTAAAAGGCGAAGGAAAAACGGGGTTCCGCTGGTGGCTATGACGGGCTATACCAATGCGGGCAAATCCACGATCATGAATGGCATGATCGACATTTATGTGAAGGATGAGGAGAAAAAGGTTCTGGAAAAGGATATGCTTTTTGCAACCTTAGATACTACCGTACGGAAAATCTGTACAGGAAACAATCGGGATTTTCTCCTGTCGGATACGGTGGGATTTATTCACAAGCTGCCCCACGGACTGGTAAAAGCTTTTCGCTCCACACTATCTGAGGTGTTAAATGCAGATTTACTTCTGCATGTGGTAGACTGCTCGGATGAACATTTTAAGGAACAGATGAAAACCACCGGACAGACACTGGAAGAACTGGAAGCGGGAGAGATTCCTGTGATAACGGTTTTTAATAAGTCGGACAAGTGTGAGGGCGTTCTTTCCTATCCCCAGTTTGTGGGAGAGAATAAAATTTATATTTCGGCAAAGGATGAGGCCAGTCTGAAAGCTCTGTCAGAGCTGATCTGTCAGCGTGTCTATGCGGGTTATCAGAGGGCGGAATTTCTGATTCCCTATGAAAAAGGCGAGATCCTGTCTTATTTCATGGAGAATGCCCATATCCTTGAGCGTGAATTTGAGGAAAAGGGAACAAGGCTCTGTGTAAGCTGTCACAGGGCGGATCAAGAGAAGTATAAGGAGTGGTTAATACATGGAAAAGGAACGGTTAAATAAATATCTTGCCTCCTGCGGTCTGTGCTCCCGAAGGGAGGCAGACCGATTGATTGAACAGGGAAGAGTGGTGGTGAACGGGAAAACAGCCGAGACAGGGATGCAGGTGAAGGAGGATGACAAGATAACTGTAAACGGAAAACCTCTTCACGGAAAGGATAAAAAGGTGGTGTTGGCATATTATAAGCCTGTGGGGGTAACCTGTACGGAAAAGGACAGATTTGCCGACAAAAAGATCACGGACATGGTGAAATTTCCCGTCCGTGTTACTTATGCGGGGAGACTGGATAAGGATTCGGAAGGATTGATGCTGCTCACAAACGACGGAGCTTTGATCCAGTCCCTGATGAAGGGGAGCCAGGGGCATGAAAAGGAGTATCTGGTGAAGGTGAACCGGGAGGTTACGGAGGATTTTATCCGAAAAATGGAAGCGGGGGTCTATCTTTCGGAGCTGGATATTACAACAAAGCCCTGTAAGGTGGAAAAAAACGGCAAATATCAGTTCAAAATTATCTTGACTCAAGGGGTCAATAGACAAATTAAGCGCATGACTATGGAGCTGGGGCTGCGAGTCATTTCAATTAAGAGAACCAGAATCGCAAATATATGCCTGAAAGGCTTGAAAAATGGGGAATACAGACAATTGACGAAAGAGGAAGCACGGGTGTTATACAATTTGTGCGACGAAATTAAGTAGAGAAACATATTATATTTTAATATCATTTGAAGGAATTTTCTTAATATATGCAGGAAAACTTGCGGAATGGAGGCTCTAATAGTGGAAGATTATAGGAAAAGATGTGCGGAACTGGTAAAAAAACTGAATGAGTCATCAGAAGTTTACTATAATGGAGGGGAAGAGATCATTCCCAATTATGAGTGGGACGCCATGTTTGACGAGCTTGCCGCACTGGAGGCTCAGACAGGATATATTCTCCCTGACAGCCCTACTCAAAAAACCGGTTTCGAGGAGAATAACGGGGAGAAAGAGCCTCATGAGTTTCCGGCTCTTTCCCTGGCCAAAACAAAGCAGGTTTCCGAGCTTGTAAAATGGGCGGAGGACAAGGAGGTTTGGCTCTCCTGGAAATTGGACGGGCTGACGCTGGTTCTTACCTATGATAATGGTAAGCTTGCCAGGATCCTTACCCGGGGAAACGGAGCGGTGGGAACCAATATTACTTATTTAAAAAACTCCATCAAAGGTTTTCCGCTGAAAATCAAATACAAAGGTCATTTAGTGGTTCGGGGGGAGGCAGTGATTTCCTATTCCGACTTTGAGCTGATCAATGCTATGGTGGAGGATGACGATGAGAAATATGCCAATCCCCGGAATCTTGCCTCAGGAACCTTGAGTCTGGATGATCCCGAAAAGGTAAAGGAGAGACGGGTCTGCTTTCATGCCTTTACGCTGGTTTATCTGGAAGAGCCCCTGATAAGATGGGGAGAGAGAATGGATTTTCTGGAAAGAGAGGGCTTCACCGTGGTGGACAGGGAGAGGGCGGATGCCGGGAGTATTCCTGAGGCAGTAGAGCGATGGAGCGGGAAAGTGGAGAGAGGAGAGATGGATCTGCCGGTGGACGGCCTTGTGATCTGTTATGATGATACGGAGTATGCGGCACAGGGAAGTGTAACCGGACACCACGCCACGAAGGGGGGATATGCCTTTAAGTGGCAGGATGTGTCGGCGCTATCTAAGCTTTTGTATGTGGAATGGTCCTGCGCCGCTTCCACCATTTCCCCGGTAGCGGTATTTGAACCGGTTCAGTTGGAGGGAACCACGGTTTCCCGGGCCTCCCTGTGCAATTTAAGCGAGATGGAACGGCTTGGCATCGGAGAGGAATGTACGCTGGAGATCATCAAGGCAAACAAAATCATCCCGAAATGCATTTCCGTCAAAGAGGCATCGGGAAAGGTGAACATCCCCTCAAAATGTCCCGTCTGTGGCGCGGAGACTAAGATCCATACCAGTGAGAAGAGTAAAACCAGAACGCTGCACTGTACCAATCCGGAATGCAGTGCAAAGCATGTGAAGAAATTTACCCGTTTCGTGAGCAAGACGGGGATGGACATTGACGGACTTTCCATTCAGACCATACTCCGGTTTATGAACGAGGGCTTTATCGGGGATTTTGCGGATATTTACCGTCTTTCTAAGTATGCCGATACCATCAGGCAGATGGAGGGCTTCGGAGATAAATCCTGCGAAAACATAATGCGGGCCATAGAAAAAAGCAGAGTGGCAAATCCGGTCAGCTTTATTTACGCTCTGTGCATCCCCATGATCGGGGTGGATGCCGGGAAGAAGATCGTTGCACAATGCGGGTTTGAGGGCTTTTTGGAGCGCCTTGGCAAAGGCCTGGGCTTTGAAGATATTGACGGCATTGGACCGGAAAAATCAGGTTCGGCGCTTCTCTGGTACGAAAATGAGAAAAACAGATCCTCCTTGAAAGAGCTGTTAAAAGAGGTTACAATAGAAAAAGTGGATTTAAAGCCTGACAAAGAGGGAAAATGTGCAGGTCTTACATTTGTAATCACAGGAGACGTCCACCATTATAAAAACCGGGACGAATTCAAGGCTTATGTGGAAGCCGGCGGCGGTAAGGTGACAGGAAGCGTTACCTCCAAAACCGATTATCTTGTCAATAATGACGCGCAGTCCTCTTCTTCCAAAAACCGAAAGGCAAAGGAATTGGGGATTCCCATTATCACGGAGGATGAGTTTGTAAGCCGTTTTGGGGAATAAGAAACGAAAAATTAAATCCGGATTAAATGTAATGGAACTATAAAGAATTAGTGATGTTTCCTGCAAAAAGAAAGTAAAACAAGAAATGGAGTAAGAAAATGCCGATCAAAGTACAGCGGGATCTGCCCGCAAAGGAAATACTGGAAAATGAAAATATTTTCGTGATGGATGAGTACAGGGCCATGCATCAGGATATTCGTCCATTGAATATCTGTATCCTTAATTTAATGCCGGTAAAGCAGGATACGGAACTGCAGCTTGCCCGTGTGCTTTCGAATACGCCTCTTCAGATCGACGTAGCCTTCATGAAAATGAACAGCCATCTTTCCCTGAATACGCCGATCCAGCATCTAAACAGATTTTATAATACCTTCGACGAGCTGAAACACAGAAAATTCGACGGTCTGATCATCACCGGCGCTCCGGTAGAGCAGATTCCTTTTGAGGAAGTGGATTACTGGCAGGAGTTGTGTGAGATCATGGAGTGGACCAAAAGAAATGTCTCATCCACCCTTCATATCTGCTGGGGGGCCCAGGCAGGGCTTTATTATCACTTTGGGATCGAGAAGCTTTTGCTCCCCGAAAAGCTTTTTGGGGTTTACGAGCACAAGGTGATGAACCGGAAAATCCCTCTGGTGAGAGGCTTTGACGATTATTTTATGATCCCTCACAGCAGGCATACGGCAGTCAGCTCAGAGAAGATTCACGAATGCCGGGATCTTATGGTACTTGCGGAATCGGATGAGGCCGGGGTGTTTTTGTGCATGACCGAGGGCGGAAAGCAGATTTTTGTCACAGGCCATCCCGAGTATGACAGATATACCCTTCACAATGAATATATACGGGACAAAAATAAGGGACTTCCCATCCACATCCCCCAAAACTACTATCCGGGAGATGACGATACCCAAAAGCCCAGGCTGCAGTGGCGTTCCCACAGCAACAATCTGTATTCTAACTGGCTGAATTATTACGTGTATCAGGTGACGCCTTATGAAAATTAAAATGGGATTTAACAGTGCGGAAAGCCTGTAAATATGCGGATTGGATGGATTGGCCGTTTTGAACCTGAGTTACGTAAAACCTCAATTTACTCCATTATTTTATAGTAAAATGGGGTACAAAATGGGGTACAGGAAAAATGTTGTGGGGTACAGTTATCTCGGAATTTATTCCAGTAATTATACCCCCATAAAGATTGCAGAGGACTCCTTATGTATAGTATATTATAGGAGAAGGAGAATGGGAAGGATGAGTAATAGAGTAAATCGTAACGGATATCATATCAGATATCAAATTGTATGGGAAGAATTAAGCATATCCAATGATTTTATGTTTGGGAAGGTGATGCAGGATCCGGAACTGTGCAGGGAGCTGCTGCAGAGAATACTTCCTGATCTTGATATTGACCATATAGAATATCCGGAACTTACTATCAGAGCATGATCGACCTGTAGATGATTGATAAAGGGCAGTCTTATAAGAAGCTCAATCCAAGCTATGTCATCTTTATTTGCCAGTTTGATCTGTTTCATATGGGGAGGCACATCTATACTTTTGAGAGTATCTGCAGGGAAGATAAGAATATTTCACTGGGGGATGGTGTGGTAAAGATATTTTTAAATGCAGATGGGAAAATGAATGATGTCAGCAGGGAACTGAAAGCATTTTTAGACTATGTGGCAGGGAAAAAATCAGAGGATGCATTCGTAAATAAATTAGAGGAGGCAGTAAAGGCCGCAAAGAAAAACGAGCACTCACGGAAACTCAATAGAGAATAAGCAGGAAAGGGTTGACTTTCAGAA
>CAJTVL010000005.1 GCA_910579425.1 uncultured Lachnospiraceae bacterium
GCTGGAGCATGTAATCATTACATTTCAGAAAAATGAAATACCGCTCTTTGGAAGGGCGGTAGAAGTTGTAGGTTGCAGTCCATTTTTATTGTAATCTTTTGTACACTGAAGCAATGAAAAGAAAAAAGGAGATCTTCGGGCATGAAGGAAATCCATTGTCGGGAGGTTATAGAACGTATACGGACAGTCGAACTCCCCCCTTCTTAACATCCGGGAATGTCTTTGTGGCAGGATAACCGCTTTTTACAGCATCTCATCCGCCATATTTGTACTCCCTTTTCAGAATTGTGTACCCAGGGAAAGTGAACTTATAAATATGCATTGTATGCATCAGGCATATACTTTATAATCAAGCATATAAACTGAAATTTGAAAGGAACATATTTTAATGAATTTATCTATAATAGGCAAAGCAGACGGCCCCACTTCCATATTTTTGGCAGGACGGTTTGGAAATCTGTTCATGATTCCGGCATTTTTGATCATAGTATTTTTTTATGGAATCTATTTTGCAAAACAGATTTCCTCAAAGCGCCAGGGAATCCGAACCAATCAGCTCGGACGCAGAAAAGAAAAATCTGTCCGGATCAGGGAGTTTATCTTGACGGCGGCTGCGGTTTTTATAGTGCCGGCGCAGGTCGTTTCTATCCTGTTTGACTTAAGCCGGATGCCCTCGGCCCTGAGGGTGGCGGGGATTATATTGGGGATATTAGGCGATCTCATTTTTCTGACTGCGGTTCTGACCATGAAAAGCAGTTGGCGGGCGGGAATACCGGTTAATGAGAAGACAGAGTTTGTCTCCTGTGGTATTTACCGTTACAGCCGAAACCCGGCTTTTGTGGGATTTGACCTGATGTATATAGGGATTCTGATGATGTATTTTAACCTGGGGCTGCTTGTGATTACGGTTTGGGCGGCAGGGATGCTGCATCTGCAGAGCCTTCAGGAGGAGAGGTATCTGCAGGCGGTATTTGGAGAGGAATATCTTGCCTACAAAATGTGTACCTGTCGGTATCTTGGCAGGAAAAAGCAGCAGACGGTTAATCCCTCATGAAACAGATAAAAGGAGTCACAGGCCATGTCAAATACAACCAAACTGGCGCTGGAAGCGTCTCTTAAGAATCTTTTGTTACATAAATCCATCGACAAGATCACCATAGCAGATCTGACTGCGGACTG
This sequence comes from uncultured Lachnospiraceae bacterium, assembly GCA_910579425.1. Classification (GTDB taxonomy): domain Bacteria; phylum Bacillota; class Clostridia; order Lachnospirales; family Lachnospiraceae; genus Suilimivivens. The sequence goes on from CAJTVL010000005.1 coordinate 1,180, forward strand.
CGGTATCAGCCGGATGTCCTTTTATTATCACTTTAAGGATATTTACGATCTGGTGGAGTGGGTGTGCATGGAGGATGGAAAACGGGCGCTGCAGGGGAAAAAGACCTACGATACCTGGCAGGAGGGAATGCAGCAGATCTTTGAGGCAGTGATGGAGAACAAGCCCTTTATTCTTAATGTGTATCGGGGCGTCGGCAGGGAAAAGGTTGAAAATTTCCTGTATCAGCTTACCTTTGAGCTGATACAGGGTGTAGTGGAGGAAAAGTGCGCAGAAAGCGTTCTTTCCGGGGAGGACAAAGCATTTATTGCCGGATTTTACAAATTTGGCTTTGTGGGGCTTATGCTTGACTGGATTGGCCGGGGCATGAAAGAGGATTATGAGGAAATCATGCGTAAGCTGTGCCTAACCGTTCACGGGAATATCGCCAACTCCATTCATAATTTTGAGCAACATCAACATCTGTCCGCAAGATCACTGGGTGCGGATCTTCCTTAACAGGACGCGGCGTAATCAACCTATCTCTGATGTCATCCAGGGAAAAGCCCAGATGCTTCAGGGATAGTATCTGATGGAGTTTGATGACATCTTTATCTGTATAGAGCCTGCTTTCGCCTTCACTCACAGCCGAAGGCGAAAGCAGTCTTTCCCCGCCCGATTCAAATCCGTTATTTAGAAAAGCTCCAGCTCCAGTACAGTATCCCGTTCATCGTACAGGCCTGCAACGCCAAGATCCACATAGGCATCGTCCGGATAATTTTCGCCGTTCCAGGGGCGGGACAGGGGAAGCTCCGAGCCGTCCTCCAAAAGACGTGCCTTTTTCAGCTTACCCTCTAAGCCCTCCAGGCGAAAGCCTCCTACCCGCCTGTCGTAAATGTGGGCATAGAGCATTTTTCCCTTCTGGGTATACCTTCCCCATTCCGGCTTGGGCAGGGCGCTTTTGCCGCAGCCGTAAATACTGTCGGAGTTGACGCGCATCCACTCGCCCACCTCTTTCAGAATGCGGATGCTGTCCCGGGGAATATCGCCCTTGGCATTGGGGCCAACGTTGATCAGCATATTGCCGCCCTTGCTGACACATTCCACCAGCATATGGATTACATTTTCCGTAGTCTTGTAATCCCAGGGCTTGTTTTTGGCATAACCCCAGTTCTCGTTTAAGGTCAGGCATAATTCCCAGGGAACGTCCCGCCCCAGCACGTCCGTTTCGCCCTCCGCTGGCATCATGCATTCCGGGGAGACAAAGTCCCCTGAATGGAGGTCGGGCTCTTCCTTCCTGGCATCCCCGCCCAGGCGGTTGTCGATGACAATATCGGGCTGGATGGAGCGCATCATCTCGATCAGCTCCCTGGAATGCCAGGTTTCGCCGCTCATGTGCTCGAACTGTGTGCCTTTCAGCCTCTCATTGTCATAGGAAAAATCAAACCACATGACATCGATCTGGCCGTAATTGGTGAGCAGCTCCCTGACCTGGTTGTGGAAGTAGGTAATATAATTGTCCCAATTGTGCTTCACATCTTTGTAGGCTTCATTGTCCCTCATGGGGTGCTGCCTGTCCCCATAGTGGGGAAAATCAGGATGATGCCAGTCGATCACAGAGTAATAAAAACCGATCTTGATTCCCTCTGCCCGGAAGGCCTCCACATATTCCCGCACCAGATCTCGTCCGCACTTGGTATTGGTGCTCTTATAGTCGGTGTAAGCGGAATCAAACAGACAAAAGCCATCGTGATGCTTTGTGGTGAGCACCGCGTATTTCATGCCGGCCTCCTTCGCCAGCTTAGCCCATTCCCGAGGATTGTAGCGGACAGGATTAAATTCCTCAAAATATTTCTGATATTCCTCTGTGGAAATTTTTTCATTGCTTTTTACCCACTCTCCCCGGGCCGGAATGGCATATAGCCCCCAGTGGATGAACATGCCGAATCTGGCCTCGCGGAACCATTCGGTGCGTTTTTCTCTCTCTTTGTACCTTCCCATAATTTTTACCTTTCTGCGTCTAGCCGCCGCTAAAGCCTACATAAGCCTGCATTAGTCATTTGCCAATGGCGGCTTTGGGTAAAGCTTGCGGTTAATTTCGTTTTTAGTGTCTCAATCTCTTCCTTTGCCGCCTCCACGCCGCCCTTTTCCAATTGCCGCTCGATTCTTTCCACTGCCGAAAGCTGATCGAAAAGATAGCCATTATACTCCTTTTCACTGGGCATAGACTCACCTGCTTTCTGTTTGTCGCACGGAGGAACCCAGCGCAGATGGGAGGATTCCTTGTGACCCTCTTATGCTTTGTTTTTTATACAGCGTTTCTTTATTGATACCTGAATTATAGCAAAAGGCCTGTAAGGTGTAAAGATGGTTAACAGCCCGTTTATTTTTAGACAAAATCCACATAATGATTAAAAACTTATCATTTCCCCTGTTTTGTAAGTGGAAAAGGTTCTTTAAAAGATATAGGATATGTTCATAACAGAAATGTGAAAGAAATTCACAGCAAAAGTAACGGGCAGCGTCATTGACAAAATGCTCTGATATTAAAAGAAAGGTGGCAATTTTTATGGCAAACAAAAAGAGTGTAGGACTTGGAGTAGCAGTGTTGGCAGCAGGAGCAGGGGCGGCAGCCGTTGCGGCGAAGAATCACAAAAAGGCAGGAACCGGTTCGGCCAAAGAGGCGAAAAAGAGAGCGGAAGCGGCGAGGAGCGAATACCGCAACACAGAGCTTGGAAAACATGAAAAGAACAGCAAGGGAATCTATTACACAAACGGCAACTATGAGGCGTTTGCAAGGCCCAGAAAGCCGGAGGGAGTGGATGAGAAAAACGCCTACCTGGTAGGGAGCGGCCTTGCCTCTTTAGCAGCGGCGTGCTTTTTGGTAAGGGACGGACAGATGCCCGGTTCTCATATTCATATTTTAGAAGCTATGGACATTGCCGGAGGCGCATGCGACGGCATTTATGACGCAACCAGGGGCTATGTCATGAGAGGCGGACGGGAAATGGAGAACCATTTTGAATGCCTGTGGGATTTGTTCCGCAGCATCCCCTCTCTGGAGACGCCGGGGGTGTCGGTGCTGGATGAGTATTACTGGCTGAATAAGGAAGACCCCAACTATTCCCTGTGCCGTGCCACAAGGGAGCAGGGGAAGGACGCCCATACAGACGGCAAATTCAATTTGAGCCAGAAGGGCTGCATGGAGATCATGAAGCTGTTTATGACAAAGGATGAGGATTTGTACGACAAGACCATAGAGGATGTGTTTGACGAGGAAGTTTTTGACTCTACCTTCTGGCTTTACTGGCGAACCATGTTTGCATTTGAGAACTGGCACAGCGCCTTGGAGATGAAGCTGTACTTCCAGAGGTTTATTCATCATATTGCAGGGCTTCCGGATTTCAGCGCCCTGAAATTTACCAAATACAATCAGTATGAATCCCTGATCCTTCCTATGCAGAGATATCTGGAGGAAGCAGGCGTTGATTTCCAGTTTAACACGGAAGTGACCAATGTGATTTTTGAAATCAACAACGGAAAAAAGGTGGCCCGTACCATCGAGTGCAGGGTAAAGGGAGTAGAAAAGGGCATCATGCTCACGGAAAACGACCTGGTGTTTGTGACCAATGGAAGCTGTACGGAGGGCACCGTGTACGGAGATCAGAATCACGCCCCCAACGGGGACGCAGAGGTGAGAACCAGCGGTTGTTGGAGCCTGTGGAAAAACATTGCCAGACAGGATGCTTCCTTCGGGCATCCTGAGAAATTCTGCTCCGATGTGACGAAGACGAACTGGGAATCCGCAACCGTCACCACCCTGGATGACAAAATCCTTCCTTATATTACGGAGATCTGCAAGCGCGATCCTAAGAGCGGCAAGGTGGTTACCGGAGGTATCGTGAGCTGCCAGGATTCCAGTTGGCTCATGAGCTGGACCATCAACAGGCAGGGACAGTTCAAGGAGCAGGATAAGGATAAGGTATGCGTGTGGGTATACGGACTCTTTACGGATGTTCCCGGAGATTTTGTGAAAAAGCCCATGCGTGAATGTACCGGAAAAGAGATTACGGAAGAATGGCTCTACCATCTTGGCGTTCCCACCGAGGAAATCCCGGAGCTGGCGGAAAAGAGCGCGGTCTGCGTGCCTACTATGATGCCTTATATCACGGCTTTCTTCATGCCCAGAACCAAGGGCGACCGTCCTGACGTGATTCCCGACGGCTGTGTGAACTTTGCCTTCCTGGGACAGTTTGCGGATACGCCCCGAGACACTGTTTTCACCACCGAATATTCCGTCAGAACCGCCATGGAAGCCGTTTACGGGCTGCTTGGCGTGGACAGAGGGGTGCCGGAGGTCTGGGGAAGCGTTTACGACATCCGGGAGCTTCTCTCCAGCAGCGTGAAGCTCATGGACGGGAAATCCCCTCTGGAAATCGAGCTGCCGGGGCCTTTAAATGCCCTGAAAAAGCCCATACTCCGGGTGGTGAAAGGGACTGTTATCGAGAAGGTGCTGCGGGATTATGATGTGATAAAGGACGGGATGATTTAATAGGTTTTACTTTGCGGCAGTCGGACAGGAAACAGTAAGGAAATAGCGGCAGAGGAAAAGTGCGAAGCCACCGGGAAAGTTGCGGGGCTTCGCACTTTTTAAGAGGATTTCGGGACAGATCCTTAATGCGGTGAGCATATCGAGGTTATAAAAATTTCATTAACAGATGGCAAAGGGTTTTTCTCAGCCAGGTAAAATGTTATAATATAGGCATAGCTAAAATGCGGCTGTTATCCTGATGTGCATGGATAATTGTTCTGAAAGGAGATAAAATGAGCATTTTGGAAAACACAATTTCTATGATGGAGGTATTGCCAGAAGCCGATCTGCTGGAGATACAGAACTTTACAAAAAAGCTATTTCGGTTACGCAATGTCAACAGTTGCTTTCAGCCTGTCAGTGAAGAAAAAATTTTAGATGACCTTGCAACTTCAAGGAAGCAGATAGCTGAAGGAAAATCCAAGGAGATGGGGCAGGCAATAGAGGGGATACGGAAGAAGTATGGATTATAAGGTTATCATTTCTGAACTGGCTGAGGCTCAACTTGACCATATTGTTTTCTATATTTTGTCTGAGTTGAGCAATGAACAGGCAGCCATCAGCGTTTTAAATGATGCGGAGGAGACAAAGCTGCGGCTAACTCATGTGGCGGGCAGCTTAAAGCTCAGTGACCATCCAAGATTGCGTGAATTGGGATACAGAATCATTCATTTTAAGCGTCACCAGTATATTATGGCATATAAAATCCAGGGCAAAGAAGTCCATGTTGAGGGCATATATCATTGTTCACAGGATTATCAGAATGTTTTACGATAGATCCGCCAGCCCGGCCAGAACCCTCCACTTCCCGCGCCTGTACCTTACCAGGAAGCAAATCACCCGGCAGATCCAGTCCAGCACCATGGCAATCCACACGCCGATCGCCCCATACCCCAGGTTGGCCCCGATGAGATAGCTGAATCCGATCCGGAAGATAAACATGGAGGCGATGGACACCACCATGGTATAGCGCACATCATTGCAGGCTCTGAGCATGTTGGGGAAGGTGAAGGACAGAGGCCAGAGCAGACAGGCGCATCCGTTGTGGATGAAGATCAGTGTCCGCGCCAGACTGGTGGTCTCCGGGCTTAGGCCGTATAAATCCAGAATCCAGCCCAGGTTCAAAAACAGAACCAGATTTAAGATTATGGTGGGGATGTAGGCGATGAGCAGCAGCTTTTTGGTGTAACTGCGGATCTGCTTTTCGTCTCCCGCTCCCACGCACTGGCCGATCACCGTGATCATAGCCAGATTGATAGCGCCTCCGATCAGGACGCCCACGCTGTCCAGATTGTTTGCCACCCCGTTGGCGGCGATCTGTACCGTCCCAAAGCTGGAAATGATGCTGACCACCAGCACACGGCCCAGCTGGAAAATGCCGTTTTCCACGCCGCTGGGAATTCCGATGTAGAGGATCTTTTTCACCATACCGAAATCCAGGTGAAAGGGCTCTTTCAGGAAGCAGATATCCAGCCTGGGATTTTTCAGGAGAAAATAAAGAATAATACTGCCTGCCGCCCGGGAGATCAGGGAAGGGATGGCCACGCCTGCAGCGCCCATATGCAGGCCGAAGATGCAGACGGCATTACCCACTACATTGATCAGGTTGATCAGGATAGAAACCTTGAGCGTGACCTTGGAATTTCCCATGGAGCGAAACAGGGCCGCACAGGCATTGTATACCGACAAAAAGGGGAAGGAGAGGGCGGAGATGGTCAGGTAAATCAGGGCGTTTTCCATAACGTCCGCCTCAATGCTTCCAAAAAACAGCCGCAGCATGGGCTTCCTGATCAGGATCACCAGGATTCCCAGCAGTATGCCGGCGAAGATCACCGTATACAAAAGCTGGCTGGCCGACTTCCTGGCATCTTCCCTGCTCTTTGCCCCCAGATACTGAGAGGTGACCACAGCCCCTCCGGTTGCCAGGGCCGCCATAATGTTGAACATCAGCATATTGATCATATCCACCAGCGATACGCCGGAGACGGCGGCTTCCCCCACGGAAGAAATCATCATGGTGTCTGCCATGCCTACCGTGATGGCCAACGCCTGCTCAAAAATCAGAGGAATAATCAGTTTTCGCAAATCCTTGCCGGAAAATAAAGGTTCCATTTTTTCTCATTTCTGCACGGCCTTTCCGTGCGCTTTTTCTGGACCTAAGGGTGTCTGTTTCTTATTCCGTCTCTGCGTTTTGGGAGGCGGCCATCCCCCGCAGCTCCTTGACCACCATCACCACGATTACCTGTGTCAGCACAAAGGTCAGGCCGTCAGCCACGGGCTGTGCCAGTTGGAGCCCCAAGATACCCAGCAAGGAGGGCAAAATCAGGATGGCAGGTATAAAGAACAGTCCCTGCTTGCTGATGGCGGTGAGAGTGGCGCGGAAGCTGTAGCCGATGGACTGGGTCAGCATATTCCCGATGATGGTATAAGACTGAAAGGGCAAAAGACAACACTGCATTTTCAGCGCCAGTGCGCCGATGCGTATCACCTCCGCATCCTCTTTGCGGAACAGCCTCATGATGGGGGTGGAAATGGCGAACATGATCACGCCCATTACGAGAAGAAAAACAAGGGCTACACGGCGGCAGAAGAAATAGGCTTCCAGCACCCGGTCATAGCGCCCCGCGCCGAAGTTAAAGCCGCACACCGGCTGAAAGCCCTGACCGAAGCCGATCAGAGCCGAGTTGATGAACATCATAATCCTTGTGACGATGGACATGGCCGCAACGGCCGCGTCCCCAAAGCCCGAGGAAGCCACATTTAAAAGCACCGAGGCTACGCTGGCAAGGCCCTGCCTTCCCAGGGTAGGCATCCCTGCGGAGAGGATTTCCTTATAGACCCATCCCTGAAAGGTGAAATACCGGGGATGGGGCTTAAGCACGTTCCCGGAACGGATCACCAGAACCAGCAGGATGGTAAAGCTCACAAACTGGCTGAAAATGGTGGCGATTGCCGCGCCGGAAATTCCCATCTTGAGGCCGAAGATCAGCACAGGATCCAAAATCACATTTAATATGCCTCCGGTGGTGATGCCGATCATGGAGAGGGCGGCATTGCCCTGGGAGCGCAGATGATTGTTAAATACAAAGGAAACCGTCATGTAGGGAGCCGCAATCAATATGTAGCGTCCGTAATCCTTGGCGTAGGGGGCGATGGTTTCCGTGGCTCCCAGCATCCGAACCAGAGAGTCAATATTGGCAATTCCTGTGATTGCCAGCAAAAGCCCCAGGGCAAAGGCGGTATAGACCGCTGTGGAACAGGCTCTCTGTGCTTTTTCCTGTTCTCTGGCTCCCAGCATCCGGGACATAAAATTACCGCTTCCCATGCCAAGGGTGAAGCCGATGGCCTGAATCATGGCCATCAGGGAAAAATTAACGCCCACCGCGCCGGAAGCGCTGGTGCTTAGCTGGCTGACAAAAAAGGTATCAGCCATATTGTAGATGGAAGTGATCAGCATACTGATAATGGTGGGTACTGCCAGCCTGGGAATCAGACGGCTGATAGGAGTGTTGATCATTAATTGATACTTTTCTTCATAGGTCATTGCTTTCATCGGTATCTCCGTTTCGTAAATGTTGGTGTATCAATCATTACTCTCATTACATATTATCCTCACGACGGGATTGGGTAATCCATTCCGCCACATCCTCTTCCGTCATGAATCCGGCCTTTTCAGCCTCACCTTTCATCTGTTCCTGAAGCCTCATAAGCGCATATACAGCAGAATTTACTATGCGGACATTGGAACCATCCACAATAAAAGTCACACGATCACCGGTATCAATGCCAAGGGCGGCCCGTACATTTTTTGGAATCGTTACCTGGCCTTTGGACATTACTCTCGCGTCATTGACAAATGCCGTGTCAGACATAATATCACCTCCAAAAAAATAAGTAGGGAAATAGGAAATCCCTACTTTTATTATATGCAACGATTGAAACTTTTGCAAATCCCAATTTTTACAAGGATAATTTCCGAAAGGATTATTTCCTTTTCTTATAACCTGTCATGCTGATGAGCATGGAGATTACAAAAAGAACCATTACCATCGCTCCTGCCGCAGCAGCGTAAGAGAGTATGGAATTGGTCATAGCGGAAAATCCGGCTCCGTCTTCAAAATATTTCACGAAATAGAACATGGGAATTACAGCAAAAAGCCCCATTGTCTGCGCAGAACGAAAACCGAACCAATAAGTCAGTGGCAGACAGATTCCCGTCCATAATAGCGGGACAATGACAGAGACCGCCGCAGAAACACCCCAGACAGTGAGATTAAAGCTGCGAAAGACCACGCTGGATAAAAGGTTAAACAGGATACTTCCCGTAAGGCTGACGGCCAATGTGCAGACAACGGATACATATTTGCTCGTCACCACGGAAACCGCATTTACGGGCATTGCCAACTGGTACTTTTTCCAGCTTGCCTTTTCATCGCATGCAAAACTCATGATATTTTGCATACCGATTGTCATGGCGAGCATGACAGAGGCGAACAGCCCCGCATAGACGCCGGTATTGACCATGAGCAGTACGATTGTGCCCGCCGCGATCAGAACCAGTCTCTTGTCAATACTCTTATAGAAAATGGTAATATCTTTGTAAATCAATCCTTTCATGCTGCCCCTCCTTTAATGTAAAAAAGCATAATGTCTTCCAGCGTTGCGTTATCCACTACAATATTTTTGTATTTGTGCCTTATGGCCTGCTTGTCACGGACAAGGCACTCCACATTTACATTTGTAATCCTGTGGATAAGATAATCGTCCGGGGAAATGGATGCAAATTGTTCTTTCCCACATTTCAGTATCCCCAAACGATAAACAAGGTCGTCTTTTTGTTCCTCAAAAATAATTTTGCCCTGGTGAATCAGGATGACATAGTCCGCGATCTTTTGTATGTCCGAGGTGATGTGGGAGGAAAAGAAAATGGAACGTTCCTCGTCTTGTATAAATTCCAGGAATAAATCCAACATTTCATCACGCACTACCGGGTCGAGTCCTGTGGTGGCCTCATCTAAAATCAGCAGCTTCGGCTTATGGGCCATAGCGCAGATAATGGACAGCTTCATTTTCATGCCCTTTGAAAAAGAACCGATCGGTTTCCTTTCGGGAATTTTGAACCTTTTCAGGTACTGTCTGTAAAGGCTGCTGTCCCACGACTTATAGACGCCGGACAATATTTTTTCAATGTCTGAGGTATTAAATACATCGTGAAAGTTGCACTCATCAAAGACAACTCCAATCTCCTCCCTGACAGAAGAGATGGTGTTTTCCTTACCGAAAATCTGTATCTGTCCATGATCTCTTTTTAACTCGTCAAGGATCAGGTTAATGGTCGTACTCTTTCCCGCCCCGTTTTCGCCGATGAAGCCTACAATCCTGCCTTTCGGAACCTGAAATGAGACATGGTCTAACAAAAAGCCGTCAAACCCTTTGCATAAATCCCGTACTAAAATATTGTTTTCCTCCATATTCCGCCTCCTGATTATTCCTCATAAAATAGCTTTAAAATGTTTGTCATTTGCTCATAACTGATTCCGTGCGTCCTGCCGATTTCCGCCGCCTTTTGTAACAGTTCTTCTGCCACCCGCAGCTGTTCTTCCTGGATAAACTCCTTGTTTTGGGCGGCGACAAAGCTCCCTTTTCCGGATACGGTTTCTATAAATCCGTCGCGGGTCAAATCTTCATAGGCTCTCTGGACGGTTATGACGCTGATATGCAAGTCTTTTGCCAGTGCTCTCATGGATGGTAACGCTTCGCCGGCAGATAGGGTTCCGTTCATAATCAAATTTTTGACCTGCATACATATTTGCTCATAAATAGGCTTATCACTGCTATTGCTTATGATTATTTCCATTGATTTACCTTTCTAAGCGTACTTTCTGTAATGCGCGTACTTATCTGATAAGTACAGTATATGCGCTTTGGGACGGATTGTCAATACATTTTTTGATATTTTAAGCCGGATGAGTGCGCTACGTTACAGTTTGCAACCGATTAGGCCGTGAACTGTGACCGCGTTGCCGAACCGGACAGATTAAGGCAGAAAAAGACAGGAATAAAAAAAAGCCGGCAGGTATAATGTTTCAAAACAGGACAGGAGGGTACAGCTTTGGAAGAATATATTTTGGAGCATTACAGAAAGACAGGAACATTCACTTATGCAGGCTGTTATAAAGATTATTTTCAGTCTCTGCCGGACGATATTGCCGTGCTGGGCAGATTGATATGCAGTCAGGTAATACACAGAGTGACGCTGAAGGAGGGAAATACCAATGCGAATGCGTCTCTTTTATATGGAGATATGAACCGCTATCCCTGGTATCGGATGAGGTGCGAGGATGATGTCCTTCTGACGGCCCCTGCTCTTACCGCAGAGCTGTTTCGGATGGATGAACGGGGATTCGTGAAGGAGCGGCAGGTGGAAAACAAGATCGTGGTAACCTGCCGCTATGTGTCCGTGCTGATGAGCGCCATTCTGAAAGCCAAGGGGATTCCCGCCAGAAGCCGTGCCGGATTTGCCCCCTATTTTAGGGAAGGCGTCAGTATGGATCATTGGATCAATCAGTATTATAATGAAAAGGAAAAACGTTGGGTAACTTTTGACGCGGACGGCTTTTATGAGGAGAGCGGTATGCCCCTTTCCCAGTACGATATGCCGAAGGAGAGCTTTGACTGGGCAGCCGGGGCCTATCTTGCCGTGAGGAGGAAAGAGACAGACGGCAGGCAGTATCTGTATGCCGACAGGCTGGGAACCTGCTCGCTTCCGGCTCTGGTTCGCTATCTGGTTTATGATTTCCATGCACTTATGAATCATGAGCTGACCTATAGCTTTCTCCCCGCTTATCTGGACGGCAGACTTGATCGCCTCACCCAGGAGGAACTGCGGGAGCTGGACCGGCTGGCGGAATGGATGTTGGATGCGGATCAATATTTTGACAGGCTTTGCGAGGTATGGGAGCATGAAAGAAAATTCAGGATTTTGAACAGCCCTCTGGTGGGGGCTTATAGCCATGGCGCGGAGGGCAGCGGCCATGGTAAGGTTTTTGCACTGTCCGGAGAGGAAGGAGAGAGCGCGTGGAATGGCTTAGGAGCATACGAAAAGTAATTTCGTGTCTGGAAGAACATCTGCTGGATGCGCAGGAGGAATATGATGTGGCGCGGGAGGTGGGGATCTCGCCAATTTATCTCCAAAAAGGCTTCCACATCATGACAGGCTATTCGATGGCGGAGTATGTGCGCAGCCGAAGGCTCTATCTGGCGGCGCTGGATGTGATCAGGGATAAGGAAAAGGTGATTGATCTTGCGTTTAAGTATGGATATGACACGCCGGAAAGCTTCTCTAAGGCTTTTACCAGATTTCACGGCCTTTCCCCATTGCAGCTTAAGAGGGAGCCTGCGAAAATGCATGTGTTTCTGCCGCTGAAAATCAATATTACGATACAGGGAGGGAATGAGATGGATTATATTGTGGAGAAAGAAAAAGCGTTGCGGCTGATTGGATTTGAAAGAGAATTTTTCATGGAAAACAGCTATGTGGAGATTCCCAAATTCTGGGATGAGTACAGAGAGAAGTATTGTGATGGGCTCAGAAAAGGAAAAGCGCCGGAAGGAGAGCTGGAGACGGCAGTCTTTCATTATCATGTGGGCCTGTTTGGCGTCTGTATTGATGATGCAGAGGAGAAAGGCAGATTCCGCTATCTGATTGCCGGGAGGTATACGGGCGGGGAGGTGCCAGAGGGGATGACTCTGTATGAGTTTCCGGAAATGGAGTGGGCAAAGTTTCTGTGCCGGGGCTCCATGCCGGGAGCCCTGCAGTCGGTGAATACGAAGATTTTCAGAGAGTGGCTCCCGGAAAATCCGGACTATGAGATTGCCATGGGAGCGAATATTGAGTGGTATGGAGAGGGAGATATCTGGTCGCCGGATTACGAGAGCGCTATCTGGATTCCGGTAAAAAGAAGATAATTGAATTGCGGCAGAATGCACAGGCGGGGCATAAGATAATCATCTTTTGCCCCGCATACAACCGTCAGCAGATGTACTTTTGGGATTCCTCCGGGCTCAGATTATACTGCTCCTGAATTTTGAGCAAAATGGTTTGCAGCGGGATTCCCAGATTTTTTAATATAGAGACTGTTCCCATGATACCTTTTTCCATGCCTTTTTCTATACCTTTTTCTATACCTTTTTCCATGCCCTCTTTAATGCCTTCATTTTTTATGGTCTTAGCCTCATATTCCAGAACTCTTCCACCCATTACAGCTTTCACTCCTTTCCTGACAGAATCATACTTTTGTGCTATATGCTCTAATACTTTGTTCGACATATCGATAATAGTGCATCTTGTATATTCGTTGATTATTCCCTGCTCCAAAAGTGTTTCCAGCCTGTTCTTAATATTTTCATACTCCTTTTTCAATGATCTGAGTTTTGTCTCATCCTGTTCGTATTCCCTAAACCGTCCCTCATGGGAAAAAATGTAAAAAGGAATTAAAAACAGAAGTTTTTTCTCAAATATTTCTTTGATTGTATATTGCCGGACTTTCATTACCTGGATATCATATTCAACACTCCCGCCTGGTGTTATCATCCTTATTTTCAGTTTATCCGGAGTGGAGTCATTACACCTCAAAAACAGTACCGCTGAATGAGGAAACGTTACGGTAAGAACATTTTTCGTAATTTTTCCTTCATCAAGCGCAATCTGGGTATCATATTCAAAGAATCTCACCAGCATGCTATGATCTGAATTGCTCTGGCATTCCAGATGATACTTTTTTGTTTCTTTTCCCAATATTACAAAACTGGTGTCTGTTATCCTTTCCTCTTCGTTTCCACCCTGTTTATTCAGGAAATGTTCGTTTGACGAAAAAATAATTTTTTCTTTTCCCGAATAATTCTCCCCGAATATTTCATTGATCACCGGAATGATCAAACTGCTGCAGTCGTTCAAGAGGGTTCGGAACACATCGTCATAAGGTGTGTTCGATATTTTTACATCACCCATTCCTATTTTTCTCCTTTTAATATATTTTATCATGAACTCTGGGTTTACTCAATTAGTAATCACAGAGTTTAAATTCAGCCCTTTTTTGTAATTGATTATATTGGTATTATTATAGCGGTTTCCATCCCATTGTGCATTGGACTCCTAATCCAATTAGAATCCCCTCACAGGATATTGTGTAAACCTTTCCAGTGTCATATAATTGAGAAAATGGTAACAGGTCCAAAGAAGAGGTATCCCAGTATCTTTTTCTCTACGGACACTTACCGCCCAATTTTATTACAAAGAAGGAGGCGCAGGAGCTGGGATGGGAGGGAGGCTTCCTGGAACCCTTTGCCCCTGGAAAGTGTATTGGAGGGAGCCGTTTCGGAAATTGTGAAGGGCTTTTGCCGGAAAAGGAAGGCCGGTTTTATACCGAGTGTGATATTGATACTTTGGGAGCCGACAGGCGGGGAGCCAGGCGGATCGTATTTTCCAATGACTGCCTGACGGATATAGGGCAGGAGGCAGAAATTGGGATTGTGAACAGAGAGGATTTGGAGGAGCATCTGGGGGAATAAGCCAAAAAACCGGAAAAAGTGATAGCTGCGGCAGCGCAGAACAATCCACGAATAAAAAGAAAGGATAATAGGATGAAAAATTTTTTGACGATGAATCCTGTATGGATTCGGGAACCGAAGCAGGTGAGTGTTACAGAAGACAAAGTGGAGGTGATTACGGAGCCGGGAACTGACCTCTGGCAGCGTACTTATTATGGGTTTCAGAATGACAATGCTCCGGTTTTGCAGGCAAGAACCGGGGAGAGATATTTTTCTTTTGTAGTCAGGACGAGATTTGAGAGTAAGCATCGTTTTGACCAGTGCGGTGTGGTGATGTACCTGGATAGTGAAAATTGGTTTAAGGCGTCTATTGAATATGAAAATGAGGAATTTCAGAGGCTGGGAAGTGTAGTCACAAATCATGGTTTTTCGGACTGGGCCACTACGGATATCCCGGCAGAGTTTAAGGAAATGTGGTATCGCTTCAGCAGAAGGGAAAGTGATTATTGCGTGGAGTGCAGCCGGGATGGCATCAACTTTAAGCAGATGCGGATCTTCCATATGTGGGAAGGGGCCGGGGAGATCGCGTTTGGTATATATGCATGCAGTCCGGAGCAGTCTTCCTTTAAGGCATCCTTTACCGATATGGAAATGATGGAATGTAAATGGGAAGCGCATAAGTAATTTTTCTCCCTATTTGGAAGTTGGAATTTGCAGATGAGTTCCTTGAACTTTCCTCGAACAGGGATAAAAACAGTTCCAATTCTGCGGTAACACTTGGGGAGAGCCCAAAAAGCATATACAATGAAATAAATAGATTTGTGCGGGCATTTGCGGTAATATAACATGGAAAATGTTGACTTAATGGAACGGAAGTTATATGGCAGATTAATCAACTTTGTTTAAATGGTGTCGGCAGTTTTATCTAATTAACGGGCGGGATGGCGCAAGTTCTGCAACTCTGCCCCGGAGAATCCCTTTTGGAGACTATCCGGTGGCAATAGTGACCTTCCCTTTTGCCTCCTGTTTTCGTGAGTGCGGAATATTTGGCAGGAAGAAAGGCCGATCTGCCGTTTTTGTGTCGATAACGCACAAAGGATTTTTGTGGCAGGGGGAGCCAGGGGATCAAAAAAGATTTGACAAATCATTTTTTCCTGTGTAGAATACAAGTCGTAAAAGACAAGGGCGTCTGCAAGCGAGAGCTTAGGAGACGTCCTTTCTTTTATGCGCAGGGGTGCATACGGAAATCTGTTGCTGACGTAACATGCGCCGCGCGCGAGTAGGGAGAAAAGTTTCCCTGCTTGATGATAAGGATGGACAGCAGAGTTGGAATCCATTCTTAACAAAAGATGAACCGCGCAGGATAAAAAAGCTTGAAAGAGTGTACACGAATGGAACAAAAGTAGAAAGGCAAAGGCGTCTTTGGTGCAAATGGGCACAAGAGGCGCCTTTTTCTTAACATAAGGGCAGTTCGCGAAGCGTGCTGACCGTTGTTTATGGCAGGGAGACCAAAGGCAAGGGGCCATTGCCTTTGTGATTCCATAAGCTGTCCCACGAAGCATAATCGCGTTTGAGGTGGCAGCGCTTGAGGAGGAGGATGATCCAAGTGGCAATTGAAGAAGTTACAAAGATTGTGGAAGAAGCAGTTACAGGTGAGGTGTTCGGCGTCTGGTTCCTGATCGGAGCGGCACTGGTGTTCTTTATGCAGGCAGGCTTTGCCATGGTGGAGACGGGGTTCACCAGAGCAAAAAATGCCGGAAATATCATTATGAAAAATCTGATGGATTTTTGTATTGGTACGGTAGTATTTGTTGCGTTGGGTTTTAGCCTGATGATGGCGGAGGATTATGCGTTTGGCTTTATCGGAATCCCCAATCTGAGTATTTTTTCGGATTTCGGCGGATTCATAGAAGGAAACGCTTCCAGCTTTGTATTTAATCTGGTGTTCTGCGCAACGGCAGCCACTATTGTTTCGGGATCCATGGCAGAGAGGACGAAATTTATTTCCTACTGTATTTACTCTGCGGCAATTTCCCTGTTTGTCTATCCGGTGGAGGCCGGATGGGTGTGGAATTCCCAGGGGTGGCTGGCGCAGCTCGGCTTTCATGATTTCGCAGGCTCTGCGGCGATTCACTCCGTAGGCGGCATCACCGCATTGATCGGGGCGATTATGGTGGGTCCCCGTCTTGGCAAGTATGTGAAGAGCAAGGAAGGAGGGGTAAAGAAGGTCAACGCTATCCCCGGGCATTCCATCACGCTTGGCGCTTTGGGCTGCTTTATCCTCTGGTTCGGCTGGTATGGCTTTAACGGTGCGGCGGCCTGGGACGGCACAAGCCTTGCTTCTATCTTCCTGACAACAACGATTGCCCCGGCGGTTGCCACCTGTACGACCCTGATCTATACCTGGGTGAAAAACGGCAAACCGGATGTTTCCATGTGCCTGAATGCCTCTCTTGCCGGGCTGGTTGGTATCACCGCAGGCTGTGATGCGCTGGATGCCCTGGGGGCTATTGTAGTAGGAGTGGTTTCCGGAGTTCTGGTGGTAGTAGTGGTAGAATTCCTTGACTTAAAGCTCCATATTGACGATCCGGTAGGTGCGGTAGGAGTACATATGGCAAACGGTATCTGGGGAACTCTGGCGGTTGGTCTGTTGGCAAATCCGGCGGCTCCGGCAGGCTTGGAGGGGCTGTTCTATACCGGAAGCGCAAGACTGCTTGGGGCGCAGGCTCTGGGGATTGCAGCGGTGCTTGTATGGACAGGAGTTCTTATGACCATTATATTTGCAATTATAAAAAAGACAGTCGGGCTTCGGGTTTCCACTGAGGAGGAAGTAAAGGGACTTGATAGCACGGAGCATGGTCTTCCCAGTGCCTATGCGGATTTTGCCCCTGCGGTGGAGAGTCTGGATTACGGGTTTGGGGATGCGGTGGCTGTAACCGGAGAAACGCCGGTGGCAGAGGCTGTTCCCGTGAAAAAGGTTCCCTCCTTCGAAGAGAGGGAGGAAGGCGCACCCAAGTTTACTAAGATTGAGATCGTCTGCAAGGAAGCAAGGTTTGAGGGCTTAAAGGCGGCGCTGATGAACATCGGCATCACAGGCATGACAGTCTCCCATGTACTGGGCTGCGGTATCCAGAAAGGAAAGCCTGAATTTTACCGTGGGGTACAGGTGGAAGCAAATCTGCTGCCGAAAATCCAGGTGGACATTGTGGTGAGCAAGGTTCCGGTTCAGCTTGTGATCGACACGGCCAAGAGAGTTCTCTACACAGGCCATATCGGCGACGGCAAGATTTTTGTCTATGATGTGGAAAATGTGGTGAAGATACGTACCGGGGAAGAAGGTTATGACGCCCTGCAGGATGTGGAATAGGGATAGAGATTCAGATTTTATAACGGATGACTGCTTCCGGCCGGCCGCTTTTGTGGCTGACCGGAAAGCTGTCGTTTTTAACAGAGATTACCGGATTTTGGAAGGAGTATGAATGGCAATGGATTTACACGAAGAATGCGGGGTATTCGGCGTCATATCGCCGGAAAGAGCCGATGTGGCGGATATGGCTTATTACGGACTGTACGCCCTGCAGCACCGGGGGCAGGAAAGCTGCGGGATTGTAATTAATGACGATGGATTGTTTTATTCTTATAAGGATATGGGACTGGTAAGCGAGGTGTTTTCGCCGGATGCCCTTTCCCGGCTGCCCCGGGGGAATATGGCGGTTGGACATGTCCGTTACGGAACCACAGGGGGCACCAACCGGGCGAATTGTCAGCCCATTGAGGTCAACCATCAGAAGGGGAAAATGGCCCTAGCCCACAACGGGAATATCAGTAATGCGGCACAGCTTCGGGATCAGCTGGAACTTTCGGGAGCCATTTTCCACACCACAAGCGATACCGAGATCATCGCTTATATAGTGACCAGAGAGCGGCTGAAAACGCCCTCGATTGAGGACGCCTTAAGCTCTGCCATGTACACCCTGGACGGCGCATATTCCCTTGTGCTGATGTCGGCACAAAAGCTGATCTGTGCCAGAGATCCTTATGGCTTTCGTCCCCTTTGCTTTGGAAAGACTCCTGACGGGATGTATGTGGCGGCATCGGAAAGCTGCGCCCTGAAAGCTCTGGGAGCCGAATTTGTGAGGGATTTGGAGCCCGGGGAAATTCTTGTGTTTGGGCCTGAGGGAATGAAATCCCGCAGGGAACACTGTGGCAGAGAGAAAAGGAAGCTCTGTATCTTTGAATATATCTATTTTGCAAGACCGGATTCTGTGATCGACGGGGTATCCGTTCACGGGGCGCGGGTGAAAGCCGGAAGGATTCTTGCAAGGAAGCATCCGGCCAGGGCGGATATCGTGGTGGGTGTTCCCGACTCCGGGCTGGACGCCGCCCTGGGTTTTTCCATGGAATCCGGAATTCCCTACGGCATTGGGCTGATCAAAAACAAATATATCGGAAGAACCTTTATCTCTCCCGGCCAGAATGCACGGCTGGATCAGGTGAAGATTAAGCTCAGCGCCATTGAGGAGAGTGTAAAGGGAAAGCGGGTGGTGCTGATCGACGATTCCATCGTGCGGGGAACCACCAGCGGTCGTATCGTGAGGCTTCTTCGGGAAGCGGGCGCAAAGGAAATCCATATGCGGATTTCCTCCCCGCCCTTTTTGCATCCCTGTTATTACGGCACGGATATTGATTCCAGGGATCACTTGATTGCCTGCCATCACAGTGTGTCGGAAACTGCCGGCATCATCGGGGCGGACAGCCTGGGCTATCTGCCGGTGTCAGAGCTCGGCGCGTTGATTGGACGGGAGGAAAAGCTGGAAAATTCGAAGGGCTCCTTACCAGACGGGTGCAGGACGAGAGGATGGGGTGGGAAGAAAGCCTGCGAAAACAGGGGTTTTTGCAGCGCCTGCTTTGACGGAGATTATCCCACAGAAGTTCCATCGGATACCCGTAAGAACCGGTTTGAGCAGAGGCTTTCGGAGAGAAAAGCTCTTCAGCCAAAGGAAAATTAAGGCTTTTATAGCTTGTTTTATCTGTGGGTTCTGATAGAATAAAAAGGATGAGAGAATTTGGCAGATGGGAGGATTCCGTGGATAAAGGGAGCAAAAGGGTAACGATCAAGGACATTGCACAGCGCTGCGGGGTCACGGCCAATACCGTTTCGCGCGCTTTGCGCGGTGATACCCGCATATCGGAAGCGACACTTAAGAAAGTTCAGCAGATGGCACAGGAGATGGGGTATATACGAAACAACTTAGCTGCCACCATGAGATCCGGCCGTAGCAATCTGATTTCCATTATCGTAGACGATATAGAAAATCCCCATTATGCCACCCTGGTTCATAAGATGAGCGCCTTTCTGAAAGAAAACGGATATAACACCATGACTTTGTGCACCCAGGCGAAATCAGAGGAGATGGTGAACATGGCGAATCTCTCCATAGCGAATTATGTGGATGGGATTCTGTATTTTCCCTATTCGGACGATGCCCATGTGGTGAGGATGATTCAGAGAGCAGGGATACCGCTGGTTCTTGTTGACCGTGCTGTGGAGGGGGCAGCGGTGGATGCCGTTCGTCTTGATGATTACCAGGGGGGCGTCCTGGCGGCGGAGCATCTCTATGGAGCAGGCCATCGAAAATTTGCCTATATATGCGGCCCTGAAACAAATGGCGCTCAGCCTCTGCGTCGAAAGGGATTTACGGACAGGCTTGCGCAGTACGGGGTAGAGGCGGGAAATATCACCATTATAAATGAAGAAAGAATTTATTCGTATTTTCAGAAAGAAGCATTTATGGATATACTTCGTTCGGCTGACTACACGGGTATCTCTATTTTCAGTGACAGTATAGCTTATCTTGTTATGAATGTTCTCAGAGAATATGGATATCGGGTTCCAGAGGAAATTTCGATTATCGGATTTGATTATATACGTGGGTTTTTGCCATATTTACAGCCCTTAACAAGTATAGCAGGGCGGAAAGCGGGAGAACTGGCAAAGTGCTCGGTCTCCCTTTTGCTTCGGGGGATTCAGGAGCCGGAGGCGGAGTTTGTCACGGAAATCCTGCCGGTTATGCTGCCCATTATTTTTATGTCCCTGACGAGTGTTCTGTGTCAAAATTTAGCACTTTAGTTTGCAAAATGTGTATACTTTTATATTCAAAAGAAAGATAAAATAATAAGATTAACGTTATTTTGACGGATTAAAAGGAAATAAAGAAAGAATTATGGGCCGATGGGCGGGGTTGTAATGGCCTTTCAGGATTACGAGGCATCGTTGGGGCTGTTAAAGAGTCCTTTTGTAGGGCTGAAGCATTTTAGGAAGTTCCTGACTGATTATAACTTTAAAACGATTTTTTCAAATACCTTAATTATCTCGTTTTACTCGTTAATCGCAGGGTTCCCATTGCCTATTATTTTTGCGTTGTTTACCAATACGATAAAGAACAGAAAATTTAAGAACCTGATCAAAACGGTTTCCTATGCCCCTCACTTTATCTCTACTGTGGTTATAGTGGCAATGATCAATCTGTTTTTTGCACCAACCTCCGGTGTGTTTACCATGATTTATAACAATGTAAGGAGCCTGGTCGGGTTGGAGGCGGTGACTTTAGAGGTGCTTACGAAAAAATCGCACGTCAGTCTTGTGACTGGATGATGAATGGTGGAATCGAAGAGGAATGGGATACTTATCTTGAAAATCTGGATGAGATTGGGCTGCAGAGATGGCTTGAAATCAATGAGCAGGCGGTGGAGCGGTATAATAACCAGTAAAACGGATGAGAGAACGGATAGGAGCAAATATGAAAATATCTATTCAAATTAATGAAAAAAAGGATCACAGGAAAAAGGAACCCTATGATCTATGGTCAGTTTATCGAACATTTTCACAGGCAGATTTACGATGGGATCTATGACCCCTCCCACCCGCTGGCAGACGAGGACGGGCTGCGCACGGATATTCTGGATGCCATGCGCAGGATCAAGGTACCTGTATTGCGCTGGCCGGGAGGGTGTTTTGTATCCTCCTATCACTGGAAGGACGCGGCGGACCGCAGAGAAAGCCTCTGTTCGACAAGGCATGGCGAGTGGAGGATCCCAATACCTTTGGAACTGACGAATATATCAGGCTCTGCAGGAAAGTGGGATGTGAGCCCTACATCTGCACCAATGCCGGCACCGGAACTGCGGAGGAGATGAGCGACTGGGCGGAATACTGCAACCTGGAATCGGAGGGGCAGTATGCCAAATGGCGGATTGAAAACGGAAATCCCCAGCCTTACAAGGTGAAGTATTGGAGTATCGGGAACGAGAACTATGGCAGTTGGGAAATCGGGGCGAAATGTGCCGACGAGTGGGGGCGGCTGGTGCGGGAGGCGGCCAAGATGCTCAGGCATGTGGATCCGTGTGTGGAGCTGTCCGCGGCAGCGTTTCCGGATGTGGACTGGAACATCAATCTTCTTAAGAATTGCGGCCAATATCTGGACTGGGTGTCCATACATGAATACTGGGATATGATGGCAGAGGAAAACAGCCCGGCTGACTATGAACAGTGCATGGCTTTCACAGACCATATTGCTCATTCGGTGGATGAGGTCAGGGATGTGATTCAGGTGGGGAGAGCGGATGCCTGATTCGACGGAGGCTGTAGAGAGAAACGGCCGGAATAAATAAAGGAATTGTTAAAAAGGCCATACCGGTGAGAGGTATGGCCTTTTTGACATAATAAGTTCAGGTATTTCAAAGTCCTTTTCTTTACAGTCCCTGGATGGAATGATAAAATAAATTGAGAAGTGAAGGGAGCAGCCGGGGAGGAAATGAAATATGAGGCGATATTTCAATACGGAGGGACGGTGCAGGCCGCAGCAGCATTATATGGTAGGGCTTGATGACAGATTAGACAGAATCAAGCGTCTGTTTGTGGACAGAGGGAAATATTTTGTTATTAACAGAGGGAGACAATACGGAAAAACCACAACGCTTATGGCATTGGCGGAATATCTAAGAAAAGATTATCTTGTTTTGGCAATGGATTTTCAGGAAATAGGGACAGAAGAGTTTGCAGATGTAAAAACTTTTGTGCGGGCATTTACCAGAATTATCACTTCTCTGATCAGTAAATCAGATAGTAATAAAAAAGAAAAATTACTGGAATTTCTGCCAGAATCGATAGATGGTACGGAAAATAACAGTTTGCGGGAATTATTTGTCAGATTAAGCCGGATGTGTGCCGAAGCAGACAAACCGGTTGTATTGATGATAGATGAAGTGGACAGTGCGTCAAACAATCAGGTTTTTATAGATTTCCTTGCGCTGCTTCGAAAATATTATCTGAGCAGGGAAGAGAGTTCCGCATTTCATTCCGTGATCTTAGCAGGGGTCTACGATATAAAAAATTTGAAATTAAAGTTACGTACTGATGAAGAGCATCAATATAACAGCCCTTGGAATATAGCGGCAAAGTTCAACATCGAAATGAGTTTTTCAGTGAATCAAATCGTTTGTATGCTTGAAGAGTATGAAGAGGATTGTCAGACGGGGATGGATATAACTGCGGTTTCCAGATCTATTTTTGAGTATACTTCCGGCTACCCTTACCTTGTCTCAGCAATCTGTAAGTTTCTTGATGAGGAAGCTTCTAATCTGCCAGGGGGAGGCAGTGGTATCTGGACGAGGGAAGGGGTTGCGGAGGCAGTCAAGAATCTTTTAAAGGAGAATATTCCGTTATTTGACAGTATGGTAAAGCAGTTAGATGTATACAAAGATTTGAGGAGCGTGATAGAGCAGATTTTATATCAGGGAAGGCAAATCCCGTTTAGCCCTGCCGTGAAATCCATTAATCTGGGAGTTATGTTTGGTTTTCTGAAAGAGGAAGACTCTCATGTGGCCATTGCAAACCGTATTTTTGAAATGTATTTGTTGAATCTGTTTATTTCAGAAGAATCCATAAAAAGTGAGATTTTCCTTTATGGGCAGGGAAGCAAGAATCAGTTTGTCAAAAATGGCAGACTGGATATGGATCAGGTTCTGGAAAAATTCGTGGAGCATTTTACGGATATTTACGGTGACAATGATGAAAAATTTATTGAGACCTATGGGCGAAAATTCTTTTTGCTATATCTGAAACCAATCATAAATGGTATCGGAAATTATTATATGGAGGCACAGACCAGAGATGCCAAACGAACGGATGTTATTGTGGATTACCGGGGAGAGCAATTCGTAATAGAGATGAAGATCTGGCATGGAAATGAGTACCATACGCGAGGCGAGGAACAGCTTGCGGAGTATCTGGATTATTATCATCTGAAAAAAGGGTACATGCTCAGCTTCAATTTTAACAAGAAGAAAGAACCGGGTGTGAGGGTTATAAGGTCAGGAGATAAAAAGATTGTGGAAGCCATGGTGTGATTTTTTTAATAAGCAGGCTATTACCAACGTTCACATAGAGTAAAAACAAAACAACAGGAGGGTTAGCAAATGAACAGAATCAGAATCGAGTCACCCCAAATCCAGTCCTTTGAGACAGAGCACATTGCCGCTGTGCGCCGTCTTGCGCCGGAGTGCATGGTGCTTTTGGAAAACGACGGCACGCTTCCGCTGAAAGGAGCGGGAAAGCTGGCGCTTTACGGGAGCGGAGCGCGCAGAACTATCAAGGGCGGCACTGGCTCCGGTGATGTGAACGTGCGCCACTTTGTGACGGTGGAGGAAGGGCTCAAAAATGCGGGATTTGAGATCACGACCCAGAGCTGGCTGGATCGCTATGACCAGGTGGTGGAGGACGCCCGAAAAGCGTTTTATGGTGCGGTCCGCAAGGAGGCGGAGGCGGCAGGTCTGACGGGGAGCCGTCTTGCCATGTACGCTATGGGAAGAACCTGCCCGGAGCCGGAGTATGAGCTGCCTCTGGATGGGGAAGGAGATATGGCAGCCTACATACTGGCCCGCAATTCCGGGGAAGGGTCGGACAGGAAGCCTGTGGCAGGTGATATCAATCTGACAGAAACGGAGATACGGGATATTCTCGCCTTAAATGAGAAATATGACAAATTTGTGCTGGTGCTGAACGTAGGCGGCATGATCGACTTAAAGCCGGTGAAGGCCGTAAAAACCGTTCTTTTGATGGGGCAGCTCGGCTCTGCCACAGGGGATGCCCTCTCAGACGTGCTCCTTGGCAAGGCCAGCCCTTCCGGCAAGCTGACCATGACCTGGGCGCCCATTAAGGATTACCCGTCCACGGAGGGCTTTGGAGATCCCAACGATACATACTATAAGGAAGGAATTTACGTGGGTTACCGTTATTTTGATACCGTAGGCTATACGCCCACTTATCCTTTTGGCTACGGCATGAGCTATACCACATTTACGGTGGAGCCGAAGGAGATCAGGGCGGATGCCCGGCAGGTCAGTGTTACGGCTGCCGTGACCAATACAGGCGCTGCCTCCGGAAAAGAAGTGGTGCAGGTTTACTATTCTGCTCCGGAGGGAAAGCTGGATAAGCCTTATCAGGAGCTGGCCGGCTATGCCAAGACCAGAGAGCTTGCGCCAGGGGAGAGCCAGGATGTGACGGTGGTTTTTGAGACCGAGTCCATGGCATCTTACTGCACCAAATGCGCCTCCTGGATGATGGAAGCGGGTACCTATTATATCCGCGTGGGAAACAGTTCCCGGAATACTCATATCGCAGGGGCGGTTTCGTTGGATGAGACGAAAGCAGTGGAGAAGGATAAAAATATCTGTGGCGAGAGTGGATTTGAGGATTTGAAACCCCAGAGGACTCCGATTACTTACGAAGGAGAAGCGGAAGAAAAAGAGAAAGCAAAGGTAATAGAAATTAAGGCTGCAGATCTGGCAGTAAAGGAAGTGGTTTACCAGAAGGTTCCCGCAGAGATCCCGGCAGGTCCGGCTGCCAAATGGGAGGAAGTGACGGACGGAAATAAAACTCTGGACGAATTTGTGGCTGGCCTTACGGATGAGCAGCTTGCTTATCTTTGCATCGGCGCTTACAAGGATGCGGAGGATTTGATGGAGGTGATCGGAAACGCAGCCTCCACCGTGGCAGGGGCCGCAGGGGAGACCACCCACCGGCTGGAGGAGCTGGGAGTACCGGCTCTTGTGATGGCGGACGGCCCTGCAGGGATTCGTCTGGCTCCCACCTACAAGATGGTAGGAGGAACGGCCAAGGCAACCTCCGCTACCCTGGGAGAGGATTTTATGGCGATGCTGACCCCGGAGGAGCTGCAGCAGATGGCGGCCATGGCCCCGAAGCCCAGCGAGGAAGAAAAAGCGGCTCCCACCAACTATCAGTACTGTGTGGCGATCCCTATCGGAACCGGAATCGCCCAGTCCTGGAACCATGAGCTGGCAGGGCAGTGCGGCGATCTGGTGGGGCAGGAGATGGAAATGTTCGGAACCCATCTGTGGCTGGCACCGGCTATGAATATTTACCGTTCTCCCCTCTGCGGACGTAATTTTGAATATTTTTCCGAGGACCCCTGCCTTTCCGGATGGGTTGCGGCGGATATCACAAACAGTGTCCAAAAGCATGAGGGCTGCGCAACCACCATCAAGCATTATGCCTGCAACAACCAGGAGACCAACCGTTACTTCTCCAACAGCAACTTGGGAGAGAGGGCGCTGCGTGAGATTTACTTAAAGGGATTTGAGATTTGTGTGAAAAAGTCCCAGCCCCACTTCCTTATGACCTCCTACAACCTGATCAACGGGGAACACGCCTGCAGCACAAAGGACATTCAGACTTGCACCCTGCGTGACGAGTGGGGCTTTGAGGGAGTTGTGATGACAGACTGGCTGGTGACCGGCGGTATGGGAACCCGGGGGGAGAAGTGGCCCTGCGCCTCCTGCGCGGGAAATGTGAAGGCAGGAAATGACATCACCATGCCGGGCATTCCCGCAGACAAGGCGGATCTCATGAAAGCCCTGACGGACGATTCCCATCCTTATGCCCTGAGCAGGGCAGAGCTACAGCTTTCGGCAAAGCGTGTGCTGGGAATGATTCTGAAACTGGCATAAGGGCTACGAATGGCACATTCTCTCAGCCATCGTGTTTCAAAAAACCGGAGCTTCCAGTTAAAGGAAGCTCCGGTTTATTTTTCGGAGATATAAGCGTCGGCAATTCTTTTCAGGGTGTTGTTTTTCCCAAGAAGTACGAAAACGTCATCCTTTTGGGTGGGATCGTCTGCGGAAGGATTGATGCTAAGGGCGCCGCCCCGTTTGATGGCAATCACGTTCACGCCGTACTTTTTCCGGAGATTCAGCTCCTTAAGGCTTTTGCCAACCCAGCTTTTCAGTACTCCCACATCGGCCATGGAATAATCGGATGTGAGCTCCGTGGTGTCCAGAAGATTGTTAAAGGCCAGATTGTTGGCTAAGTGGACGCCCATCTCCTTTTCGGGATAAACGATCTCGTCCACGCCCAGCTTGGTCAGGATTTTGCCCTGCATATCGTCGTAGGCTTTGGCAATGATCTGACGGATTCCCTGTTCCTTGGCCCAGATGGCCGCCAGCACCGAGGCGTCCAGGCTGTGTCCGATGGAGATAACGGCCCCGTCAAAGTTTCGGCCCCCCAGCTCCATCAGGGCGTCCTCGTTGGTCACGTCCAGACACATTGCCAGGGTTACATACTCGGCAATCTGACTGATCCGCCGCTCGTTGCGGTCAATGGCAAGCACCTTACAGCCGTTGGCCTCCAACTGCCGGGCGACGCTGTTGCCAAATCTTCCCAGCCCGATTACGATATATTCTTTTATAGTATCCTTCTGCGTCCGTTTTTTCATAACCTTAATTTCCTTTCTTGATTTCGCGAAAAAACCATTTTTCCTGTGCCTTTTTGGTGCGTGAAAATCCGGTTCCTATCCGATGATGACCTTGCCTTCTGCGGGCACCGCGTTTTCCGAAGGCCCCCGGCTGTTGAAAGCCAGCGCCAGGGTAATGGGGCCGATCCTGCCAAGATACATGGTAAGGATGACCAGAAGCTTTCCGGCCGGCAGAAGAGCGCCGGTGAGCCCTCTTGAAAGGCCTACGGTTGCTATGGCTGAGGTCATCTCATACAAAGCGTCCAGAAAGCCGGCCTGCTGGACGGCCAGAAGCGCGGTAGTCAGCACCAGCAGAGTGGAAAAGCTGAAAGTAACGATGGCAACACATCTCCGTATCGTGTCGTCCGGGATTTTTCGATGCATCACGGTGACATTGCTTTTCCCCCTGATATTTGCAAACATGGAGGCAAATAGGAGAAGGATCGTTACCGTCTTAACGCCTCCCGCCGTTCCGGCCGGGGAGCCGCCGATGAACATCAGGGCCAGATATGCCAGACAGGACGCAGGCCGGAAATGTTCCTGAGAGATGGTGGCAAAACCGGCGGTGCGCAGGGTGACGGACTGAAACAGAGACGCCATAAGCTTGTTTGGCCAGCTCAGGGGCCCAAGAGTATCAGGGTTGTTATATTCAAACAGCAGCGTCAGGAACATCCCCGCCAGAATCAGGATGAGGGTAGAGAGCAGAACCAGCCTGGCGTGGAGCTTCATCTTGCGCGGAAAAGAATCCCTGCCCGGAGGCGCGTGAAAACGGTGAGGGTGGGAGGATAAAGAAAACAGGGAGGCCCTGTGAAATTTTTTGCTGAAATGGAATGCGGTAAAACCTGCCACCTCCCAGTAGACCGGAAACCCCAGGCCGCTGACGATGATCAGAAAGATGGTGGTGAAATTGATAATAGGATTTTCCACATAACTGCAAAAGCTGTTGCCGCCCAAAAGGTCGATTCCGGCATTACAGAAAGCAGATACCGCATGGAAGATACCGTACCAGATTCCTGTTGCCCCGTACTGGGGGATAAAAACCAGAAAGTAACCCAGAGCCCCCAGACCTTCCAGGAAAAGGGTGACTTTCAGAATACGCATGGTCAGCCTTACCAGACCGGTAAGAGTGTCCAGATTGTAAGCGCTCTGGATCAGCATCCGGTCGGAGAGCGTGATCCGCCGCCGGAAGATACACAAAACGATGGTGGTGAAGGTGACGATCCCAAGGCCGCCGAACTGGATCAGAAACAGGAGAACCACCTGGCCGAAAGGGGAAAAGGTCTCTCCGATGTTTACGGTGGAAAGTCCTGTCACACATACGCTGGAGGTGGCCACAAAAAGGGCGTCGATAAAGCTGATTTCAGCTCCCGGCCGCAGGCTTACGGGCAGGGTGAGAAGGAAAGCGCCGATCAGTGCGCCCAAAAGAAAGCCCAGCATAATGATTCTTGTGGTGGTAAGTCTATAATGTTGGATACAAAATTTTTTCATGTTTACTCTCCTGATTACTTTTTGCATTATACAACGGTTTGGGAGCAGGAACAAGGCTTGGAGCCCAATAAATGATGATTTAGGGAAAAATATCCGGAAAATCAAAAACGGATAAAATTCGGTTGCAAAACGGTTGCAAAACGGAAGATAAAAGGGTATAATATTCTCATGACAAAGGCAGAGGAGGAAAGCCATGACAATAGAGGAGATGAAACGGATCAAAAAGGAAAAGGGATATTCTTACGCGCAGATTGCACGGATGAGCAAGGTCCCTCTGGGAACCGTGCAGAAGGTTTTCAGCGGGGAGACGGCCTCCCCCCGCTATGATACGCTGATGGCCCTGGAGAGTTTTTTTATGGGGGAAGACATGGAGGGCTCACTTTTGAGGGAGGAAGCGGCGGTATATAAGGTGAACCGGAGGCAGGGGGAATATTCGGTGGAGGATTATTACGCCCTGCCGGAGGATAAGCGGGTGGAGCTGATCGACGGCGTTTTTTATGATATGAGCGCTCCGTCCTTTGTGCATCAGAGGATCGGAGGCGAAATCTACCGGCAGATCGCCAATTTCATTTTTGAAAACAGGGGAAGCTGTATTCCCCTAATGTCTCCGGTGGATGTGCGTCTTGACTGCGACGATAAGACCATGGTTCAGCCGGATGTGGTTCTTCTGTGCGATCAGGGCAAGATCATGAAGTGGGGGATCATGGGCGCTCCGGATTTTGTACTGGAGGTGCTTTCCGCCTCCACCAAGCGCAAGGACTGTATCAAGAAGCTGGACAAGTATATGGAAGCAGGCGTGAAGGAATACTGGATGATTGATCCCTACCAGCGCAAGCTCATTGTTTATGAGTTTGAAAAGGAGAGCTATCCTGCGGTTTATGGGCTTGGCGGGCAGGTTCCCCTGGGGCTTTTTGAGGGGAAGCTTCTGATTGACATGGATTTGATCGGGGACATGGTTCAGGATTATCCGGACGGTGGCAGAGAATGATGAGACGGATACTGATGATTGAGGATGACAGCAGCATCGTATATGCTCTCTCGGAGCTTTTAAGGGAAGAGGGATTTGAGACGGCAGAGGCATCATCCCTGAAAGAGGCTCTGGCGGCGGAGCTGAGCGGTATTTGCCTGATACTGTTAGACTTAGGGCTCCCCGATGGGGATGGGTGGATTTTTCTTGAAAGGCTTTTCGCGGAGGGCAAAGGCACGGACAGGTTGCCGGTAATTATCCTGACAGCCAGGGAGGAAGAGGCGGATATTATAAGAGGGCTGGATATGGGGGCGGACGATTATGTGACTAAGCCATTTAAAGCAGGCGTGCTTCTTTCGCGCATCCGCGCGGTGCTGCGGCGCAGGCAGCAGCCGCAGGAGCCGGGAGAGGTGCTGCGTTGCGGTGACATTTTGCTAGACAGGCAAAAAACCGCCGTTACGGTGGGTGGAAAGGAAGTGGCTTTGACGGCCGGGGAGTTCCGGCTTCTCGCCTACCTTATGGTCAACAAAAACAGGACAGTCACCAGAGGCAGCCTTCTGGCTCATTTTTGGGACTGTGAGGGGGACTTTGTAAACGACAATACTCTTACGGTCACCGTCAAACGTCTGAGAGAGAAGCTGGGAGAAAATTCCCGGCGGATGCTTAAGACGGTGCGGGGGATCGGCTATCAGATGGAGGATTTCAATGACTGAGAGGAAACGGGAGTTATTTTTTCTGACAGGGATTTTTACAGCCGGCTTTCTTTTCTGCACCGTAATTTTGTCCGCCGGTTTTCGGTGGAGCGAGGGGCTTTTCTATGACAGGGCAGCGGCGCTGGCGGCAGCCTTTCCCGGCGAAGAGGATAAGGTAATGCGCGCTCTCAAGGGTGTGGTCGGAGGAGATCTTTTGGCAGGAAAGGAGGCCCTGCGCCGATATGGCTATGAGGGGCGGCTTCCCAGGGAAGGGAAGTATCCGGTATTGGGAGCGGCAAGCTTTTTATTTGCGGGCCTTTCTGCCGGAGCCTTTTCCTTTTACCTTTACCGGCGCAGGACAGAGCTGCAGAGACGGACAGAGAATCTGACAGAATACTTAAGGCGGGTGGAGGAGGGGGATTATTCCCTCTTTCCGGAAAAGAAGCAGGATGATTTTTCCAATCTGGAGGATGAAATATACAAAACGGTGCTGGCTCTTCGGGAGAGCCGGGAGAGACTGAGACGGGAAAAAGAAAAGCTGGCGGATAATCTTGCGGATATTTCCCACCAGTTTAAAACGCCGCTCACTTCCCTTTCCGTGCTGAGCGAGCTTTTGCAGCGCCATCTTTCCGGGACGGAGGAGGCAGGGCTGGTGCGCAGGATGGAAGGGCAGACAGGGAGACTTACGGAACTGACCGCCGCCCTGCTTACTCTTTCTAAGGCGGATGCAGGGGTGCTGCCTTTTGAGATCAGGGAAGTCCCCGTGAGCGAGCTTATCGAGTGCAGCCTGGAGGGCGTCCGTCCACTGCTGGAGGAGAAGGGGCAGAGGGTGAAGCTTTCAGGCGGGAATGATTCATCAGAGCATTTGGAGCCCAGGGATTTTTTTCTGGCCTGCGACCTGGGATGGACAAGGGAGGCGCTTTGCAACCTGCTTAAAAACGCCTGTGAGCATGGCCCCAGGCAGTCGGAAATCTGCATACGGGTGTGGGATAACCCGGTATTTGCGGGGATTGCGGTGGAGGATCAGGGGACGGGCTTTTCGGAAAAGGATCTTCGCCATCTTTTTGACCGCTTTTACAGAGGGGAGTACGCAAGCGGGGACAGCACAGGGATAGGGCTTTTTCTTGCAAAGACCCTGATCGAGAGCCAGAACGGGGAGATCAGGGCACAGAACCGGAAGGAAGGGGGAGCAAGGTTTCTCATTAAATTTTACAAAAATGTCTGAATGTCACCCAAATGTCATGTTGGACTGTTATACTGCGGGGAAAACGGAAAGGCATGGGTAACGATATGGAGATATTGAAATGTGAAAAATTGTCAAAGATTTATGGCAGCGGACCGACGAAGGTTACGGCTCTTGATCAGGTGGATTTGTCGGTGGAAAAAGGGGAGTTTGTGGCAATCATAGGAGCTTCCGGCTCCGGCAAGTCCACACTGCTCCATATGCTGGGCGGGGTGGACCGTCCCAGCGGCGGCCGGATATGGATTGAGGGGACGGATATTGCCACCTTAAGCGAAAAGCAGCTTTCCGTTTTCCGGCGGCGGAAGGTGGGGCTTGTGTATCAGTTTTACAACCTGATCCCTTCCATTGACGTGAGGCAAAATATTCTGCTTCCCATGCTTTTGGATAACCAGAAGCCGGATGAGGGAAGATTTGACGAACTGGTGGAGATATTGGGACTGAAGGAGCGGCTGGCCCATCTGCCAAGCCAGCTTTCCGGCGGACAGCAGCAGCGGGCGGCCATCGCAAGGGCGCTGATTTACCGGCCTGCCATTTTGCTGGCGGACGAGCCCACCGGGAATCTGGATAGAAGAAACTCGGAGGAAATCCTGGGGCTTTTAAAGCTTTCCAACAAAAAGTATAAGCAGACCATTCTTCTGATTACCCATGATGAGCGGATCGCCCTGGAGGCGGATCGGATCGTTGCCATTGAGGATGGCAGGATCCTTTCGGACGATGCCAATCTTTCCGCACGGGCGGAAAATCTTTTGAAGGAGGCGCCGCCATGGGAGGAGTCCCCCAGGGAAGGCTGTCAGGGGGAGGTGGAAGGATGAGAACCTTATTCCGATACACCTTAAACACCATTCGGCTGAACAAGCGCACCTCCATTTCCATCATGGTGTCCGTTCTTCTGGCATCCACGCTGCTTTGCGCCATGTGTACCTATGGTTATACGGAAATAAAATGGCGGGTGGAGATCGAAGAATATGAAAGCGGGCAGTGGCATGGGGAGTTGGGCGGGGATATTCCCGCCGGGAAGCTGAAGCTAGCGGAGGACAATCTCTTTGTGGAAGCCACGATGCTAAAGGGGCCTTTTACCTGCTTAGAGCTCCCCGAGGGAAGCCGTCTGCCTTATCTGCTCCTTCGGGACGCGGATGAAAATTACTGGAATATGATGGGTGAAAAAAATACGATCATAGAAGGACGAGTGCCGGAAAGGCCCGGAGAGATTGCGGTATCCAAATCCTTTTTTGAATATCATCCGGAGTACCGTTTGGGCGACACCATAAGTTTTCCCGAGGGAGAGAGGCGTGTGGGGGAAGAGCTGCTGGAGGCGGCGCTGACCCGCCGGGAGGGGGAGCGCTTTTTCCGGACAGGGGGGAGAGAGGTTACGCTGGTGGGAAAGATGGATCTCACCACCAATACCACAGTTCCCGGTTATTATGCTATGGGATATATGGACAGGGAGGCACTTTCCGATCAGGATGAACTGGTGATTTATGTGAAGCTTAAAGATATCCGCAAGACCTATGAGGTTATGCCGCAGATCGCGGACGCCATGGGGATCGGGAAGGATGAGTACGGGCGGTATGAAAATCACTTTGCATATCACACCATGCTTCTGGCCCTGAATTTCGTTTTTCCGCCGGATGCCGCTTTTTCCCTTGAAAATATCGGGCAGATCCTTATTTATGCGGCCATAGTCCTTCTGGTGATGGGGGCTTTCGTGATGATTATCTGCGGCGCTTTCCAGGTATCTGCCAGCGCCCGGATGAAGCAGCTTGGGATGTTCCGTTCCGTGGGGGCTACTCCCGGACAGATCGCTGTTTCCATTTTGATGGAAGGTGTGGTGTTGTCTGCGGCGCCCGTTTTGCTCAGCCTTGGGGTCGGATATGGATTTACCGTAGTGATCATGAGGCTTTATACGGATATTGCGGGAGAGTTTCTGTACTTTCCGATTAAAGTCCGCTTTTCGCTCTGGGCAGCCCTGCTGTCCGCAGCGCTTTCCTTCCTGACGGTTCTGGCGTCGGCATTCTGGCCTGCCCTGAAAATTTCCCGGCTTTCGCCCTTAGAGGCCATAAGGATGCAGGAAGGGACAGGAAAAAAGGAAAGACGGGAGAGGAAGGGAGCACCGGGGAAAAGGCGTGTTTTTCCCAGACGGGGTGATAGGAAGGCGGTTTTCGGAGGGCTCTTTGGCTATGAAGGGGAGCTGGCAAGGGCATCCAATAGAGCAAACCGGAAAGGATTTCGCGCCGGGGTCTGGTCACTGAGCTTTTGCCTGATGCTCCTTATGGGATTCTTTTCCTTTATGAGCCTCAACGATTATTTGAGCGAAAGGAACAGGAGCGGGGAGGATTTTAATATATTTGTAAGGCTGGATATGGGAACGGAAGCGGACAGAGAATTGCTTCAAAGTCTGCAGGACGTGCCCGGGGAGGAGGAAAGCGTTTACTACTGCGTTACAAGGGCGGCTTACTGGGCCGGGCCGGAAAAGGAAACGGAGGAATTTAGGGAAAGAGGCGGCTTTGGGAGCCTTGACCTGAACCGATGGGCAATCGTGAACCGGGATGGGAAATACCGGATCCGTGTGTATCTTTATGGGATGCAGGAGGAGCGTTTTGACGAATACTGCCGTCAGTGGGGGGAGGAGCCTGCCGGGTTTTATGATACGGAAAAGGTGAGGGCAGTGGCATGGAGTGCGGCTCCTGTGTACCCGGAGGTGCTGAATAATACGCAAAAGGAAAAGATGTCCTACTCTCATCTGAAGCTCTCCAGGAAAGAGGAACTTACCCTTGAAGAAAAAACCGAGGATTCCATGGAAACGGATTATACGTTTCCCATAGAGGTAGGGGCTGTGGCAGGGGCTGGCCCCAGGCTTGGAGATGTCAGGAACAATTATACCATCAATCTTTATATGCCCCTTCCGGTGTATTATTCTGTGGTCGGGAATCTCTCGGAAGAAAAGGAAGGTAAGTATTACACTTATGTGAAGGTAAAGACGGCTCCGGAGAACGATCTTGCGGCGACGGCCCGGATCACAGAGCTTTGTGAGGCTGTGATGGCAAAGGAGGATATTTATATTGCCAGTACGGCTTTGGAAGAGGAGAATAATGCGGCGGGGAAACGGGCCATGGAGGCCGTGGTGGATTGCATAGGCATCCTGCTCGGCCTGATTGGGGTTTCCAATACGCTTTCGGCAGTTTCCCACACAATGATGAGACGCCGCAGGGAATTTGCCATGCTCCGCTCGGTGGGGATGGATGCGCAGGGCATTAAAAGGCTGCTTGGCCTGGAAGGAATACGGATGGCGGTGATGCCGGTTTTTATTTCCGTGCCGGTAATTGCCCTTTTGCTGCAGGTTCTAATGGGGCTGGTGGATGTGTCCTGGCCGGATTTTCTGCCCTGTATACCATGGGGGAAGATATTCTTTGGCATAGGGGCGGTTATGGCCGCAGTGACGGCGGCATATTGGATGTCGGCGGGGAAAATCAGGAAGGATACGATCATCGAGGCAGTGCGGGACGAAAACGTGTGAGGGCCTGCAGGGCGCCGGAAAGGCAGATACCTAGATGAGTATGTTTTGATTTTGAGCGGAGATTTTGGAAGGCGGGGCAGAGGAAATTTTCGTCTGCCCTACCTTGATCATTTGATGTACTTTTTTGATTCCTCCGGGCTTAGATTATATTGCTCTTGAATTTTTAAAGAAATAGTCTGAGATGGGATTCCCAGTTTTTCTAATATGGAAACCGTTCCTCGGATGCCTTCTTCTATGCCTTCGTTTCGTATAGTTTTTGCTTCATATTCCAGAACCCTTCCACCCATAATAGATTTTACTCCTTTCCTGACTGTGTTGTATTTTGAGGCTATATGCGCTAATACTTTATTTGACATATCAATAATGGTACATCTTATATATTCACTGATGATTCCCTGAATTTGCAGTTCTTCCAGCCGGTTTTTGATTCGCGTATACTCTCTTTGGAGTTTTTCTAGTTTTGATGCATCCTGTTCATATTCCCGGAATCGGCTCTCGTGGGAAAAAATATAGAAGGGGAGCAGGAACAAAAGCTTTTTCTCAAATATATTTTCTATCGTATACCGCTGGATTTTCATCACCTGGATATCATATTCCACCTTTCCACCTGGCGTTATTATCCTTATTTTCAGCTTATCCGGTGTGGATTCATGATATCTCAAAAATAATACGGCCGAATGCGGCAATGATACGGTAAGTACATTTCCTGTAATCTCTCCTCCGTCAAGCGCAATCTGAGTATCATATTCGAAGAATCTGACCAGCATGCTGTTATCCGTACTGCTTTGACATTCCAGATGATATTTCTTTGTTTCCTTCCCCAGTATTTTGAAACTGGTGTCTGTAATCCTTTCATCTTCATCTCCATCCTGCCGATTCAGAAAATGTTCGTTTGGAGAGAAGATGATTTTTTCTTTTCCCGAATAGTTTTCCCAAAATATCTCGTTGATAACAGGAATGATCAGACTGCTGCAGTCATTTAGCAGTGTACGGAATACGTCATCGTAGGGGGTATTTGACAGTTTCATATCGCCCATTAATATTTTCTCCCTTTATCGCATTTTAACATGAACTCTGGATTTGCTCAATTATTAACCGCAGAACTAAATTGAGTTTTTTGTCAGAATGATTATAACAGCATATAGATTTTTCGTCATTGGACTTATAATCCAATGGCCGGAAAGGATTTTATTTTCCGGACAATCTTGTGCAGAGCCTTGCGGTATCCTATAATGGAAAGCAAAACAGACTAAGTGGGAGCGAAAGGCTATGAAATATCTGAGCGTGATTCTGGGCATTTTTGGGCTGGAATGGAAACTGAAGAATCATATTGAAAAAACGGTGGCAGAAGGAGAAATAAGAAAGAAATGCGGCGGTTTCCTGCTCATAAGAAAGTACCATAACACAGGAGCTTTCTTAAATGCGGGAGATAACAAAAGGCGGCTGGTAATGACGGTATCCGTTCTTCTGACGATGCTGCTGACGGCAGTGTTTTTCCTCACCCTGGGAAAAGCGGGAAAAGGATTGCTCAAATGGGGACTTACCCTGCTTTTAGGCGGGGCCTACAGCAACACCTATGACCGGCTGGCGAGAAAATATGTGGTAGATTATGTGAGCTTTCCGGTTCCTGGCAGATTGGGGAAAGTAGTGTTTAATGTGGGAGATTTCTGTATTATGATTGGTACTCTGCTTTGTGTACTGGGATATGAAACCCAGCCGGATTAATAAAAAGAAATAAAATGATACAGGAGCTGTCTCCCCCTTGACGTTTCAACAATTGGTGAGACAGCCCCTGTGATTTAAGTTTGAATACAAAAAGCCAGATACCCTTTCCCACCGGAACTGAAAAGCAGGCTGTAAGGAGGGTAGTTCGTTGAAAATGAGCGTAAAAGCTGGTCAAAGGTAAGCAGGTTCGTTCCCTTAAGGGAAGTTTCCATGTCGGAGAGGAAATGACACCCTATCCAATCCACAAATTTCTCAGAGAGCATTTGGATGGCGTATTGGACGGTTTGGTCAACCACTTTGATCTGCTTGCCGATCATTTCGCTGAGAGCATAAAGGATCAGCCGCTCTTCATAAATAAGGTAGACCTGTATGGGAGGTCTTTCCTTTGCGTTGTAAGTGAGACGATAGCAGAGGACTTTCTCGGAAGAAAAATTTTCTCCATTGTAGCGTTTGCTGACAAGCTCTGCCTTTACCCGGTACAGAATCTGTATGGCAGGCAGGGCGGCTTTTACAATAGAATCAAGCACATCCTCTGAGGGCTGGTGAATCCATTTGGAGGGGACTCTTCCGGTAATCGCGCGGTCTTCTATCATAATGTGGCCGTTCAGCCAACCCACACAGATTCCCAGAAAATGCTGAACCGCCTCCGGAGAATAATCCTGTTCCTCCAGCTCCTTTTCCAGAGCGGGCAGGGTGTTTCGGAGCATATTGTCATGAAGGCCCTTATGTACGGCATATCCGCTATAATTTATGGAGCGCATATAGGCCTCTTCCTCTGAAAAATGCTTCAGAGCATAGCTTTTAAAAAACTTGATTCCCTCCTGGCAGGCATGCTGCCGTTTCGATTCGTCTGTATTCAGATTAAGAAGCTTACCGACAATCGAAAAAAGCCGCTGATGTGCGTTGTCAATAATGTCCACGCCAATATTAAATCTGGTATCCCATTTCAATTCACTCAATGCCTTGGATTCCTTTCTATAATTATATGGTATTAATTTAGCATATTTTTTCGGAAAATAAAAGAACCTGGGCAAATATAAAATATTTCTGAAATACTTTACAGTAAATAGCAATTTGTGCTATCATGATTTCAAACATATCTGGGAATCTGAAACTCTGATCTCACGTCTGTGAACAATCGTCTATTCTTATAGGAATCCCTTATATGGAAAGGGCTGCTCAAGCATTTATTGCAGCCATATACAAAAAATTTGACATGATAAGGGAGGTAAAATGGGGAAAAAAGATGAATATCAGTTTGACTATCTGGATGACAATCACAGATTTGCCGATCAGGTGAACGGTGCTTTGTTTCAGGGACGGCAGGTGGTAAAGCCCGAGGAACTGGAACCGGCGGATGCGCAGTTTGTTTATCTGGGAAAGGAGGCCGGCGCGCGGAAGAATTTCAGGGCAATCGTGGACAGGGCGTGTATGTGGAAGGGAAGGCTGTTTCATATCCTGGCTGTGGAAAACCAGACCTTTGTAGATTACCATATGGTTCTTCGAAATATGCTGACGGAGAGCCTGAGCTATCAGAGACAATGGAAACAAAGAAAGCTGGCACACGAAAAGGAACATGATCTGTGTATCGGAACGGACGAATTTCTTTCGGGAATGACCAGAGACGAAAAATTTATACCAATCATCACACTGGTGGTCTACTGCGGAACCCAACATCCCTGGGACGGGGCAAGGTGTCTGCATGAGTTATTGGAGATTGATGAGGAATTGAAGGAGTTTGTCACGAATTATAAGCTGAACCTCTATGACTGCCATGAGCACGATACCTTTGACGAATATCACACAGGCCTGCGCCAGTTGTTTGAGGTGGTGCGTTACTGTGGGGATAAAGAAAAGCTGAAACAGGTAATGGACACGGACAAGGAGTCCTACCGCCAGATCGACAGTGATACCAGGGAGCTGATCGAGGTAGTGGCAAAAGTCAAAATTAAGGAGGACTATGAAAGTATGGAAAACGGAGAAAAGAAATACGATATGTGCAAGGCTTTTGTGGACATGAAGCTGGAAGGAGTTGAGGAAGGGATAGCTCAGGAGAGGCGACAGCATCTGGTACAGACCGTGTGCAAAAAGTTGATCAAAAATAAATCGGCGGAGGTGATTGCCGACGAACTGGAAGAGGTGCTTTCAGAGGTAGAGAAGGTGATCGCGGCGCAGAAGCAGGTGGGGAGCTATGATGTGGAGCAGATCTGCAAGGTGTTGGAGGGAGAAGGGAAGTCTTGATGTATTATAGGACTCTTTATTGTAAAATGTCCTAAGCCATGGATACGGGATATAGAGTGAAATTAAAGATTTCACCACCCTGATTTGTACGGCTATGGATTGAAAAACGTCAATGACAGGATCTGTATTTTTTATGGCGAGGGCTATACCAGGATAGAGATAGAAGTTCCGGTGATGAGTTAAGAATATAAAATATGAATTAATAACGTCAATTTAAATTGGGACTGTTTTGCGCAACACACATTGCGCAAAACAGTCCCAATTTTGGCTATATTACCCAACAACTTTATCTAAAGTTATTTGCGATTGTCAATAGTTTTGTGCAAATTTTTTAATTATAATTATTTACGTAAGCAAAACGCCGGATGTACTGAGAAATTGGCGTTGCAATCTTAAGAAGGAGGGTGAAAAGGATGAAAAAGGAAACGGATGCGAAACGGTACAAAGAGCCGTTTTTCAAAACCGTAAGGAGGCACTGGATGCTTCTTGCCATGCTGGCTCCGGCCTTGATTTATGTGGTTGTTTTCAATTACATACCTATGACCGGTATCGTTCTGGCATTCAAAAAATATCAGTATGCAGGAGGGATTTACGGTTCCCCCTGGAACGGGCTGGATAACTTCAAGGCCTTGATGATTTCAGGGAAGTTGGGACAGGTTACAAGAAATACACTGCTTTACAATGTTGCCTTTATTTTTCTGGGAATGGCATGCGAGGTGGGGAGCGCCATTCTTCTCAACGAGCTGTTCAGCAAACGATTCAAAAAGGTTGCGCAATCCTTTATGTTTCTGCCTTACTTTATAAGCTGGGTAGTGGCAGGCGCAATCATGTACAACATTTTCAACTATGAAAGAGGCGTTTTCAATCATATCGTAACAGCCCTGGGCGGTAAGCCCTTTGATCTTTACAATACCCCTTCCGCCTGGCCGCCGGTGCTGATCTTTTTGAAGGTATGGAAACAGACCGGGTACGGCTCCGTGGTTTATCTGGCGGCCATCACCGGTATGGATCAGGAGATGTTTGAGTCGGCCTCCATTGACGGAGCCAGTGCCTGGCAGAAGATCCGTTACCTGACCATTCCTTCTCTGCTGCCTACCATGATGATTATGCTGCTTCTGGCAATCGGAAATATTTTCCGGGGGGATTTCGGTCTGTTCTATCAGACGGTAAAGAGCAGCGCCATCTTGCAGCCTGTGACAGACGTAATCGACACTTATGTATTCCGTCTGCTGATCGACACCGGCGATATTGGAGTATCTGCGGCCGCAGGCCTTTATCAGTCCATCCTCTGCTTTGTGACCATTACCATCTGTAACAAGCTGGTGAAAAAGGCAGACCCGGATTATGCATTATATTAAGGAGGGAAGTACAATGGCAAAGGTTAAGATTATGAAGGACGGCCATCATTTAAGCAGGGATGAGCTTTCCGTAAATATTGTGGGATATATTCTGGTAGGGCTGTTCGCGCTGGTTTGTGTGATCCCTTTTTACCTGATCATTGTGGCGTCCTTTACGGATGAGGCCTCTCTGATTCGGAACGGTTATCCGCTGATTCCCACGGATTTCAGTCTCCAGAGTTATATGCTTTGTCTGAAAAACCCTGTTGCCATCTTAAAGGCATACGGGACTACCATTGGGGTTACGCTGGTTGGAACGGCGCTGGCGGTTTTAATTGCAACCATGACGGGCTATGTATTGTCCCGGAAGGATTTCCCCTGGAGAAACAAGTTTTCCTTTTTCTTCTTTTTCACCACCCTGTTCAGCGGCGGCCTGGTGCCCTGGTACATGATGTGTATCCGCTACCTGAACTTTAAGAACTCTTATCTGGGCATTATACTGCCCCTGATGTTTTCGGTGTGGAATATGATCATTGCCAAATCCTTCATGGCGGGGATACCCAGCGCCATCACGGAATCAGCCAAGATCGACGGAGCCAATGATATGACGATTTATGTAAAGCTGATTCTTCCCTTAAGTAAGCCCCTGATCGCAACCTTAAGCCTTTTTGCAGCCCTGGCTTACTGGAACGACTGGTATAATTCCATGCTCTTTATTACAAATGAAGATATGTTTATGCTGCAGTATTACCTGCAAAGAGTTTTGGGCAGCGCGGAGGCCATGAGGATTGTGGCGGAGAAATCCGGTATTGCCCTGCCTACGGTGCCTCTGGAGAGTATGAAGATGGCAATGACCGTGATTGCAACGGGGCCGATCGTCCTGCTTTATCCTTTTGTACAGCGCTACTTTGTAAAGGGGCTTACCATCGGCGCGGTGAAAGGATAGCCTGAAAAGGAAAAGTAAAAGTGCAAATAACTGTCCGTCCTCCTTTTTTCATGGGAGGGCGGTACAGTTAAAAGGGATGCTGCGCTTTGCAGACCATCCTATAAAAAAAGAAAAGGAGAGAGACTATGAAAAAGAAAAAGTTATTAGCAATGTTTCTGACTCTTGGTATGACGCTGACCATGCTTTCCGGGTGCGGAAATTCTTCCGGCGGCAGCACAGGCGGCACAGGCAGCTCGGAGAGCGGCTCCCAGGAGGCAGGCTCCGGCGAGGAGGCGGCAGGCGATACGGCGGATGCAGCAGGAACAGAGGATTCAGGCGATGCGGCAGGCGGGGCGTCTTTGGAAGGGCTCCCGGAAACAGTGGGAGAGGGAACTATCACGGCAACTCCGGAAATGTACAGCGGCGTGGACTTAAGCGATCCCTACACGGTAAATATGTATCTGATCGGCGATACTCCCAATGACTGGGAAAAGGTTCTGGGACTGGCAAACGATTACTTAAAGCCCTTTAACACAGAGCTGGCGGTGACCTTCATGAGCTGGAGCGATTATCAGACCATGTATTCCCTGGTGCTGGCAGGGGGTGAGCAGGTGGATCTGATCTTTACGGCTCCCTGGTGCTATATGTACACGGAGGCTGCCAAAGGGACGCTTTATGAACTGACTGACGATTTCATTGCAACCAATATGCCTTTGTCAAACAAGTATCAGGATAAAGACAGTTGGGATGAAACGACGATCGCAGGAAAGACCATTGCGGTTCCCTCCAACGTGGCCCAGCCCATGGGTAAGATCGTAGCCATCCGAAAGGATCTGGCTGACAAACACGGGGTCGAGGAACTGAAAACATGGGAGGACTACAAGAGCTTTATGCTTACCATGGCTGAGAAGGAAACGCCGGAGAGCGGTATTTACGGTCTGGCCTCCTCAGGGGATAACAACGAGCTCTGGGATGTGTACCGTCAGCAGTTTGACACCTTCCTTGCCCTGGACAGCGATTATTTTGATATGATCTACTCCTGGGACGGGGATCTTCCGGAAAAGGATGAAATTAGCCTTGTCTATGAAACCGATGAATTCCGTGCCTATGCAAAGGATATGAAGGAGATGGCGGACGCCGGATGCTGGAGCCGCAGCGCCCTGACCAACACGGTGACAGACGATGACGCTTTCGGAGCCCTTCAGGGAGCTTCCATTGCATGGAACGGCTCTGTGGTTACCTATATGAAACAGGCCGAGGGAAGCGAGGGAGTTGAATGTGCGATTTATGATCTTACCACCGATCACTTTGTAGGCTGCGAGGCTTTTTCAAACAATGATATGGCAATCGCGGCGGGCTCAAAGAACCCTGAGAGGGCCGGTATGGTTCTTGATTTGATGAAATTTGATACTTATTTGAACAGGCTTCTTCTCCTTGGTGTGGAAGGCGAGCACTACAGCCTTGATGAGG
Source organism: uncultured Lachnospiraceae bacterium (assembly GCA_910579425.1). Classification (GTDB taxonomy): domain Bacteria; phylum Bacillota; class Clostridia; order Lachnospirales; family Lachnospiraceae; genus Suilimivivens. The sequence goes on from CAJTVL010000005.1 coordinate 43,708, forward strand.
AAGGCTATTATACGGAGCTGGATAAGTCTACCGATTATGCCGCATTTTCCATTTCCGCGTCCTGGGCAATCAAAAACGGCGATTTGAAGGAAGCGGGCGCAGACCCCCGTATGCAGGTTGTGTCTGACGCATGGGAGGAGAGAGTGGAGAGCAATCCTACCATCACCTTTGTATTCGATACGGTTCCTGTGGACTCTTATGTAGCGGCGGTTAAGACTGTACTGATGGACTATGTTCCCATGTTGGAGCTGGGTCTTGTGGAGGATGTGGACGCTACTCTGGACGAGATGATTCAGAAATGTTATGATGCCGGTTATCAGAATGTGAAGGATGAGTTTGACGCTCAGTATGAGGCCTGGAAAGCAACTCGCTGAGAAAAACAACGGATGACAGGCTTCCGGAGATTTTAAACAGAAAGAAAAAGGCAGAGCTGTCCGAAAGCAGATACCTCTGCCTTTTTTTCAAAAACAGAGGCAAAAATCTGCAAGTTTGTGTCCAGGTGGCATTCACAAACTTGCTGCACGCAAAATATCGTGCAGAAATGAGGCGAAATATGGATATTTATTTGGGTAATCATGACGCAAAGGACATACCGTGTGGCTGCGGCGGCGGACAACTGCGGGAAAGCGAAAGAATATGCTTTGACTGGTACTTTTATCATGGGGAAAAGGAGCAGATACCGGGAGAGACGGGCACGGAAGGGTATGACAGAGTGCAGGTTCCCCATGACTGGAGCCTTTCTTATCCCTTTGACCAGGGTGCAGCCTCCTGCGGGTCAGGGGGATATGTGGAGACGGGAATCGGCTGGTACCGGAAGCTTTTTAAGGTGGATAAAAAGGAAGACGGGGATGAAAAAATCTTTCTCCGTTTTGAAGGGGTTTATATGCAGGCTCGGGTATGGTTAAACGGCAGGGAGCTTGGAAGCCATGTATATGGCTATACCCCTTTTGAATGGGAGATTACAGATTTCTTAAAGGCTCAGGAAGTCAATGTGCTGGATGTAAGGGTGGATAATTCCGCCCAGCCCAACTCCAGGTGGTATTCCGGTTCCGGGATCACGAGGGATGTGTGGCTTTACCGGGTAAAGAGGGATTATATCCTGCCCTATGGACTGTGGGTAAGAGTGCCCAGGGTGTCTGAGAAGCAGGCTCTGGTCAGAGTGGAAACCGGCTTTCTGGTATCGGAAAAAAGTCTGCCGGACAGAGAAAGCTTTGAGATAGAGACTATCCTCTACACACCGGAGGGAGAGCTGCTCATGAGTCAAAAAGACAAGGCAGAGCAGAGAGAGACACAGGCAGGGCAGGATGCCTCACCGGCTCATAAATATACCCTGGCCCAGGATTTTGTCTTAGACAGCCCTCTGCTTTGGGATATTGATACTCCTTATTTATATGAGGTTGTGGCCCGGCTCTACAGAGGGGGGCAGCCGGTGGATGAGCTGCGGGTCAGAACCGGGCTTCGGAGCATTGATTTCCGGGCGGATACCGGCTTTTGGTTAAATGGCAGGCAGTGCAAGATAAACGGCGTCTGTCTCCATCATGACGGCGGCTGTGTGGGAGCTGCGGTGCCACCCCAGATTTGGGAGAGGCGCCTTAAAAAGCTTCAGGAAATGGGAGTAAACGCAATCCGTATGTCCCACAACCCTCCGGACATTGCCCTTTTGGATCTGTGCGATGAGATGGGATTTCTGGTGATGGATGAGTCCTTTGATGAGTGGAGGATTCTCAAAAACAAGGAGGCAGGCAGCAACACCCATGAGAGCCGGGGCTATTCCGAGTGGTTTGAAACCTGCCATGAGGAGGATCTGCGCACCATGCTTTTGCGGGACCGGAACCACCCTTGCATTGTAATCTGGAGTATCGGCAATGAGGTGCCGGATCAGACGAAGGAGGATGGGTATCTTACGGCAAGGCATTTGAAAGAAATCTGCAGGGAGCTTGACCCTGACAGGCTGATCACCCAGGCAAACGACCAGATCCGGGCGGAGCCTGCGCCGGCAAAGGAAAGCTTTTTAAACGAGCTTGATGTGGTGGGGTATAATTATGCAGGGCGTTGGCGGGAGCGGGCGGAGACTTTTTATGATGAGGACAAAAGAGCCCATCCGGGGTGGCGCATCATCGGTACGGAGAACGGCGGTGTAGGCGGGATCAGGGGAGAATATCCTCTGGGAATGAAGGAAAATGCGGGCTGGTGGAAACATCCCTATTACAGCGCCCCTGTGGAGGTCGGCAAGCTCCTGCGCTATACTATGTCCCACGATTATGTGGCCGGGGATTTTATGTGGACGGGTATTGATTATCTGGGGGAGGCCCACTGGCCGGAGCGTTCTGCCAGCGCTGGAGTGTTGGATACCTGCGGCTTTGAAAAGGACAGCTTTTATTTTTACAAAAGCATCTGGAGGCGGACAGAGCCTATGGTTTATCTGTTCCCTCACTGGAACCTGGAGGCGGAGGAAGGAACCATCCTTCCGGTGCTGTGTTATACCAACTGTGAGAGCGCAGAGCTGTTTTTAAACGGAAAATCCTACGGAAAAAAGGCCTATGCCTATCCGGCTTACGGGATGACGCAGAGGTACGGGCATTTTGACAAGACGCCCATTCCCTTAAATACCGGCGATCTGTTTTTGAGCTGGGATGTGCCCTATGAGCCCGGATGTATCGAGGTGGTGGGATACCGGAACGGACAGGCAAGCGCCCGCTATTCCGTTCGGACGGCAGGGGAGCCGGCTCTGATCAGGGGAGAGAGCTATTGCAGCGAACTGAAAGCGGATGGCAGGCAGGTAGGTCAGATCGAAGTCTCCATTCTTGACCGGGATGGTAATTTTTGCTACCAGGCTGACACGGAGCTCACAGTAAAGGTGGAAGGCATGGCACGGCTTTTGGGAGTGGACAATGGAAATCCTGCCAATACCCAGAGTATGAGGGGCAGTAAAATCCGCGCTTTCCACGGGAGGGCCTTTGTTGTCGTGCAGTCGGACGCTCGAAGCGGAGAATGCCAGGTGAGGGTCACCGCCAAGGGGCTTGGCGAGAGCATAGTAAGGCTTACATTTGTATAAGGCAAAACGGAAAAAACTGACAGGAAAGGGCTGATTTTATCCGGCGTTTCCTGTCAGGGTACAAAGTTGGCACAGAAAGGGCGCTGCCGCACAGAGGGCGGCGGGGAGGTGGAAATGAATCAGGCAGAAATCGCCAGAGCCCTGGGCATTTCAAAAACCACGGTTTCCCGGGCAATTTCCGGAAAAGGCAGGGTCAGGGAAGAAACACGCAAAGAGATTTTAGATTACATAAAAGGACTGGATGCAAAGGAAAATACAAAGACATCGCCAACCTATAACCTTGGGGTAGCCCTTCCGGCGGACGACTATATCAACACCAAAACCTATTTCTCGGAGTGTCTGTACGGAATCTGCGAGGCGGCAGCCCATTTTAACTACAATGTGCTGATCGTCAAGGCCATGGAGGATAACATATCCGAGATCGTGAATGTGGTGGAGGGAAAAAAGGTGGACGCTATGATCCTTGTCAGGCATATGGAAAATGACAGGGCTATAGAATATCTGAAAAGTAAGAACTTTCCCACAGGACTTGCCGGACGTTGCGAGGAGGACTGGGTGATCCAGGCGGATATTGACAATGAGGGGGCGGTGGAGGATATAATGACCATGATGGTCAATAAGGGCTTCCGGCGTTTTGCACTGATTGTGGAGGAAATGACCAACCTGGTGAACCGCAAGCGTCAGGAGGGATTTCTGGCGGCTCTTTTTAAAAACGGGATTACCGAAAACAAGCAGTATATTTATCGGACGAAGGTGTCGGAAGAAGTGCTTGGGATGATTTTGCAGGATATTATTTCCAATAAGACGGACTGTATTGTATGCGGGGATGACGAACTGGGGACGAAGGTTTTGTCCTGGCTCCAGGGGGAGGGCTACCGTGTGCCCGGGGATGTGGCCGTTTTTGCCCTGTACAACAGTCCGGTGCTGAATCTGATGCGCCCTTCTGTGACGGCAATTGATGTTTCTACAAGGCTTGTGGGACTGGAGCTGGGCAAGCAGATGTGCAACTATCTGCAGGGAAAAGGCTGCCAGAAAAGGACTCTGATGGATTATAAGATTCTGATCAGGAAGTCTACCGGCAGGGTAAATTAGATTTTCTCAGGAAGAGAAGTGAGGAAGGATTGAAAATGGAAGATAATTTTGCTTACGGAGTGGATTTAGGGTGGCTCAGCCAGTTGGAGGAAAGAGGCGTGCGCTGGGTAGATATATCCGGCAGGCCGGACTTACCCGGCGGACCAGACAAATCCGGCAAGCCGGACAGGCCCGGTGCAGCGGATGGGGCTTTGGGAGGGGGAGGCAGGGAAGTAGATCCTCTTTGCAAGATGAAGGAGCTGGGGGCGGATTCCGTCCGGCTTCGGGTATTTGTAAATCCGCCCAGGGAAGCTTTCTGGACGAAAAAGGACGGCACCCAATGTATGCTGGGCTTTTGCGACAAGGACTCTGTGCTGGAAATGTCAAGGAGAGTAAAAAAGGCAGGCATGCGGCTGATGATTGACTTCCACTACAGCGACCACTTTGCGGATCCGGAGTATCAGGATATTCCCGCAGAGTGGGAAAAGGAGGACGGGGAAGGGCTTCGGCGGAGGGTTTACAGGCACACAAAGGAAGTGATGACGCTTCTTGCCGAAAACGGCGCAGCGCCGGATTGGGTACAGGTGGGAAATGAGATCAATCCCGGGATACTGCTTCCGGCCGGAAGCCTGCAGGAGAACCCGAAGCAGTTGGTATCTTTTTTAAATGCAGGGTATGAGGCGGTGAAAGAGTGTGTCCCGGCCGCTCAGGTGATCACTCATCTCTCCTGTGTGAATATACGGGAAGTCTGCGATCCTTTCCTTGACACCTTTTTTGCATTGGGAGGAAAGACGGATATTTTGGGCTTTTCCTATTATCCCTACTGGTACAATATGATCCAGGAGATCAGGGGAAAGAAGGTGACGGAGCTTTTTTATAATCCTCTGATTACTTATGCCGAAAAGTACCAAAAGCCGGTGATGATCGTGGAGGTTGGCGGGCCGGAGACGGACGCGGAGGGGACATACAGGCTCCTTGTCAACACCATAGAGGCTCTAAAGCAGGTGCCAAATGGAATGGGAAAGGGGATATTTTACTGGGAACCGGAGGTGGGGGCAGAGCTTTTACCCGATCGTTACCCTCTGGGAGCCGCTCTTAAGGTGGGGGAGAACACCCTGGAGTTTACAAGTGCGCTGGCGGCTTATGGAGACTGCAAAAAGGAAGCAAAAGCAGTTTACAAAAATTATTGATGATTTACAGCCTTGGATTTTCCTGTGTATAATGGAATCAGGACGGCTGGCTTTGGCGTTGCCGGAGCCGGCCGTGTCTATAGTGTGCCCAGCGGCGCACGATTACAGGATGCAGAAAATTTTCCGAAAGGCCTTGACAAATTCATCTCTATTGTATATTGTATTAATATCATAGTACAGTAATACAAAGAAAGGAAAAAGAAATGGCATGGAATTTAGATTCTGACCGCCCCATTTATGCGCAGATTTTGGAAGTGATGCAGCTTCGGATTATTGCAGGGCAGTACCGGCCGGGAGAGAGGATCCCCAGTGTGCGGGAGCTGGCTTCTGAAGCAGGAGTAAACCCCAACACCATGCAGAAGGCTTTGGCGGAGTTAGAGAAGGAAGGTCTTGTGATGGCACTAAGAACCAGCGGAAGGATAGTGACGGAGGATATGGAAATGATCAGGGCAACCCGCAACCAGCTTGCTAAGGAGCAGATACAGGAGTTTATTGACAAAATGGAAAAGCTGGGCTTTAATAAAAAAGAAATCGTTACGCTTCTGGAGCAGATGGAGGAAAAGGAATGAGCGAGCTTGTAGAAATCAACAATCTTACCAAGTTTTATGAAAAGAAGAAGCTGGCCCTGGATCATTTGAACCTGACCATACCAAGAGGGAAGATCATAGGGCTCCTTGGACCTAACGGGAGCGGCAAGACCACCCTGATCAAGCTGATCAACGGTCTGCTGGTACCCACGGAAGGTGTTATTCTGGTAAACGGCTTTCAGCCGGGGCCGGAGAGTAAGGCGTGGGTTTCTTACCTGCCGGAGCGCACCTATTTCCAGGGCAGCATGAAAGTTAGAGAGCTGATTGACCTTTTTGCGGATTTTTATCAGGATTTCCGTCCGGAGAGAGCCAGGGAAATGTTGGCAAACTTAAGAATCAGCGAGGAGGACCGTCTGAAAACCCTTTCCAAGGGGACCAAGGAAAAGGTGCAGCTCATCATGGTCATGAGCAGGCAGGCCCAGCTCTATATTTTGGATGAGCCTATCGCCGGCGTGGATCCGGCGGCCAGGGATTATATCCTGAGAACGATTATCTCCAATTACAGTGAGGAAGCTACAGTTCTTATCTCCACTCACCTGATCACGGATATTGAACAGGTTTTGGATGAGGTGATCTTTATCCGGGACGGAAGGGTGGTGCTGCAGGATACGGTGGAGCATATCCGGGAAAGCAGAGGAAAATCAGTGGATGGATTTTTCAGGGAGGTGTTCGCATGTTAGGGAAATTACTGAAGCATGAATGGAAAGCCGTATGGAAGGTGCCAACGCTTTTGATCGGCATCGTGATGCTGGCAGGGCTGATCGCCGGGCTTACCTTTGCAATGCCCATCTGGGACAGCGACTGGGTGGGACTTCCCATGTCAGGGGTCATGCTGATCATGACGTTTTTCTTTGGCCTGAGCGGAGTCAATATCGGGATTATCATTTATTTCGGAGTGCGGTATTACAGGAGCATGTTTACGGATGAAGGGTATCTGACCCATACGCTGCCCGTCAGCGCAAGGGAGCTCTTGCTCAACAAGGTGATCACCATGAGCGCCTGGAACCTGATTACCATGGCCGGAGTCATAGTCAGCCTGATGATCTTCGGGGGAGTGGCGTTTCTCTCCTTAGCCCCTCTGGACGGTGCATTTGCAAGAGAGGTCACAAGGGCGCTGGCAGAGCTTCCGGAAATTTTTTCTTCCTCTGAGATGGCAGGCTTTCAAGCCTTTTGCGCAAGTCTGATCCTGATGCTGCTCACATCCGCTTTCAGCGGGACCATGATCCTGATCGGTGCAATCACTCTGGGCCAGATGGTGAGAAAGCACAGGATACTTGGCGCTATAGGTGCCTACTTTGCAATCAACGGGGTGGTGCAGATGGTCAATACGGTGGTGATGATGCCCATCATGTTTAATTCTATGAACAATATGTGGTGGGAAATGGATTCGCCTTTTCCGATTTTTACCGGATTTTATACAGTAATGTCACTGGTTTTTGTGGCTGTGTCTATCGGGCTGTACTTTCTTTGCGAATATCTGCTCAAGAGACAATTGGAGCTGGAATAGAATTTGATGCCGGATGAAAGAGATAATAATAGAGGGGCTGTCGCATTTGGAGCAATGCGACAGCCCCTTCCTGACATAAGGATGGCCTGCGGAGCGTGCTGACTATCCGTTGCCTGCGCCCGGAATGAGAGGATTTTAACGGGTGATGACAGTCCCGGCTTTCCCTCTCAGGGCATCGGTGACGGATTCGATGGAGGTGATCAGTACGCTTCCGTTTGGATTCGCAGAAAGGTAGGTGATGGCTGCCTCTATTTTGGGAAGCATGGTGCCTTCCTCAAATTCGCCCTCGGCCATCATTTCTTCCGCTTCGCTTAAGGTAAGGGAAAAGATGGGGGTTTGATCCTCTCTGCCAAAATGCTGATAAACGTTGGGAACGGCAGTCAGGATAATCAACTGATCTGCGTGAAGGTCAGCCGCCAGCTTTCCGGCGATGGCGTCCTTTTCAATGACTGCCGAAGCGCCCTTTAGGGCATGCTGTTGTTCGATGACGGGAATACCGCCTCCCCCGCAGGCAATCACAATCTGGCCGGCCTGTGCCAGAGTGCGGATGGCTTCCAGCTCCACGATTTCAATGGGCTTAGGGGCGGCAATGATCCGGCGGAATCCTTTGCCGGGGGTCTCCTGCACATAATTGCCCTTTTTTGTTTCGATCTCCGCATCGTCAGCAGACATATAGCGGCCGATGAGCTTGGTGGGCTCATAAAAGGCCTCGTCATAAGGATCCACAGTTACCTGAGTCAGGATGGTGGACACAGTCTTGCCAATACCCCGGGAAAGGAGCTCCGCTTTCAGGGAATTCTGAATATCATAACCCACATAGCCCTGGCTCATGGCGCTGCACACGCACATGGGAGCGGGGGTATAGTCGGGATAAATGCGGCGCAGCTCCGTCATGGCCTTGTGTATCATACTGATCTGAGGGCCGTTGCTGTGGGTGATGGTGAGCTGGCAGCCGGCTTCCACCAGATCTGCCAGGGCTCTGGCAGTTATTTTGACAGCGCTTTGCTGCTCCGTGGTGGTGTAGCCTAATGCTTTATGTCCCAATGAGACAACTGCTTTTTTCTTAGTCATTCTTCCGAAACCTTCCTTCTTCTTGGTAAGGACAGTATAGCAAAAGGAAGGGGATTTGTACAGCGGGCAGAGAAAAGTATCCAGGCTTCCTTTCGTTCAGATCAGTAGTTTTCTGCATGGACCTCGAAGTAACTCTGGGGATGATTGCAGGTCGGGCAAACCTCAGGAGCCCTGGTGCCCACAATGATGTGTCCGCAGTTACGGCATTCCCATACCTTCACTTCGCTTTTTTCAAATACGGCGGCGCTCTCTACGTTGCGCAGTAAGGCACGGTAACGTTCTTCGTGGTGTTTTTCGATTTCGCCCACAAGCCTGAATTTTGCCGCAAGCTCGGGGAAACCTTCCTCATCCGCTGTTTTTGCAAAATTTTCATACATATCTGTCCATTCGTAGTTTTCACCGTCTGCTGCGGCAGCAAGGTTTTCCTTTGTATTTCCGATTCCGCTTAACTCCTTGAACCACATCTTCGCATGCTCTTTTTCGTTATCGGCCGTCTTTAAAAAAAGCCCTGCGATCTGTTCGTAGCCTTCCTTTTTGGCCACGGAGGCAAAGTAGGTATATTTGTTTCTTGCCTGTGATTCCCCGGCAAAAGCTGCCTCCAGATTTTTCTCCGTCTGTGTTCCTGTGTACTTTGTTGTTCTCATGTTTTTCCTCCTGCTATTATTTTCTCTGCATTTGGGGCAGAGTTTTTTCAAATTAAATTTATTCTAATTGTAATATTTTGGGCAGCATTTGTCGAGTATGAATGAGGCGTGGCTGAAAAGTTATGCGGAGTCCTATACAAATGGAGGATGAAAAAGTATAATGGGGACGAACAGGCGCCACATTGCGGGAAAGGAACAGGAAAATATGAGAGAACTATGCATGGCTATTGAGATGCCCATGGAAGTGACAGAAGATGCGGTAAAGTTTGACAGAGAATTTGATTATGCAGCGGCCAGGGAGGGGATGGAGAAGCTTTTTGCAGTGCAGACATGGGAGGAGGGGCTCGCGGAGCTGAAAAAGTGTCTGGGAGAGGATACAAAGGGATTTAAGATGCTGGCATGTATGCTCCATTGCTGCCGGAGGACATGGGACTTTTACAAGGCTCATGATATTTCCGGCGGGATTTTTGTGGATACCATGAAGTGTTTCAGCAGATTTGTAAAGGAGCATAAGGAGAGCTTTGGGTACTATGGCTTTGACAGACAGTGGTGGACGGCAAGACAGCTCTGCGGCCTGCTCTTTCGGATTGGAGAGCTGGAATATGAGATGAGAACGGATGGCGGGGAGAAGATAATCAGCCTGCACATTCCTTCCGACGCCCTGCTGACAAGGGAGAAGACGTTCCATTCCATCCGGCAGGCAAGGACATTTCTGGATGAAAAATTCCCGGAGTATGCCGGGGCCGGGACAGAGTGCCATTCCTGGCTGCTTTCCCCTACGCTCAGGGAAGTGCTCTCGCCGGGCTCGAATATCCTGGCCTTTCAGGAGCTGTTTGACATTGAGGTTCTGGGGGAGGATCAGGCGGAGGAATATAAGGTTTGGGTATTTAAGCGTTCGGACATTCCTCTTGCAGATCTGCCGGAAAATACCTCCCTCCAGAGAAGGATGAAGGATTATCTGCTTTCAGGGGGGAAGATGCTGGAGGCAAAAGGGAGACTGAAAGCACTGTGAGACAGGAACAGGATGGAGGCACAGAGGGTGGAGCGCGAAGCGTTTCTGGGTTTGTTTGAACCTAACGAATTCAATGATTTATACCGAAAGCTTTATCTGCGTAATCCCAAGGCTTTTGAAAAACCGGTGAAAAGCTGGGCGGAATTTTGCATCAATTACCAAAAGGAGGAGGGGGAGGCGATTCTTCCGCTTCTGCCGCCCACCGCTATGGCGTCGTTTTTTACGGAGGCGGAGTATTTTTCTGATGAGAGCTGGGGGGAGGTCAACATGAACTCCAACGCCCAGTACTGTCCTGCTTTTCTGCACAAGCTGGAGTTTATCAAGCTGATTTATGTGTTTCGGGGGAGCTGCCGGTTCTATACGGAGGGAAAATGGATGGAAATGAGGGAGGGCAATGCCTGTATTGTTGCTCCCCAGGTGGAGCAGACGGTGTTTTCCTGCGCGGATGAGGATGTGGTGCTGAATCTGCTGATCAGAAGGAGTACTTTTTTTGAATCCTTCTGGGAGCTTCTGGAAACCAGCGACGGGGGAAGGATTGCCGACTTTTTCTGGAGAATGCTCTATCACAAGCCGGGAGGAAACTTTTTGCTGCTAAACAGCAGGCCGGATCTGCTTCTGGAGGAGAGCGTGATGGCGCTTTATGAGGAGGCAAATCTGGCTCCTGTAAAGAGCAGGCTGGTAATGAAAAGCATGATGCTGTCCGTTTTTGCCTATATCCTGCGCTGGGATGAGGAGGCTGTGGCCGGAATCGAAGGACAGCGGGAGAGAAAAAAGTATCCGCTGGCCGGGTATTTTCTGCATATGCGTTCTCATTTAAGCAGCGTTTCCCTGTCCTCTCTGGCAGAGGCGTTTTATGTGAGCGAGGGATATTTAAGCCGCTATATCCGCAGAGAGACGGGAAAAACCTTCAGCCGCCTTCTGATGGAAATGAGGATGAATCGCGCCCGGGAACTTTTGGTGAACACGGAATGCGGGATAGAGAGGATCGTATCGCTGGTGGGGTATACGGATCAGAGTATCTTTTTCAGGAATTTCAGGGCAGTATACAAAACCACGCCTCTTGCTTACCGGAAAAACTATGGCAGGCAGAAGAACCGGTTTTTGCCGTTTCCCCTGTCTGTGGAGGAAGAGGAATGAAGCTGAACGATGGGCTTACGGATGCAGAAAAACTCTATAAAAGCCTCTATCTTCAGTTCCCCCAGGTATGGGAGGAGCCGACTCAGGACTGGGAAGAGCTGGTGCGCCGCTATCATAGGCTTGGAATACGGCAAATACCGCCTCAGCCTCCTTCTGTGATGGGGACGGTGATGACAGAGGAGGATTTTTTTTACGGACGTGCAAAAGAAGTGGTCTGCTTTAACAATCTGCGCTATTGTCCCCCTTTTTTGCATAAGCTGGAGTTTATCAAGATCGTTTATGTATGGCGGGGCTGTGTGACTCTGTATATGGACGGGAGAAAGTGCGAGCTTACCTCCGGAAATTTCTGTATCATCACGCCGGGCGTGAAGCATACGGTATTTTCCCGAAAGGATGAGGATGTGATCGTCAATATTCTGATGCGGATCAGTTCTTTTTCCGATGCCTTTTCCGGAATCCTGAGGGAGCAGAATATCCTTACGGACTTTTTCTGGAAGATCCTCTACACCAAACACAGCAACAGAGTGCTCATTTTTGCCTGTGAAAATGATGCCAAGCTGGACCGATGGGTGGAGAAGATGTTTGACGAATCGGCACGGGGAGAAAACGCCAGCAACCTTCTGATGAAAAGCTACGCCATGATCTTTCTGGGAATTGTCATGCGTGAGCATTTGGACGCCCTGCATCCGGAGGAGCAATTGTCAGATCAGGTTTATGTAATGCCGGCTATTATACAGGAGATGCGGGGCCATCTGAGCACAATTACTCTGGCGGAGCTGAGCGGACAGTTCCATATGAGCGAGGAAGAGCTGAAACGCTATATCGTGAAGGAGAGCGGCTATACCTGGCGCTCCCTTCTCCGGGATTTGCGCCTGCGCAGGGCGGTGGAGCTTTTGCGCCATACCCAGATGAGTATGGAAAAGATTGCGGAGGAGACCGGATACAGCAGTATGAGCAATTTTTACAGGAGCTTCCGGGAGCGGTTCGGGAAAACGCCCATGGAGTTTCGCAGGGGGGAAGAGGAAATATTTATATAGGATTTGGGGAAAAGAGGCTGCCCTTTGGCAGTCTTTTTTTGACACTTAAAAGGTCATATAAAACAAGTTTTGTATAGAGTGATAGATTCTTTAAAAAGACATATAATAAAAATGTACAAACCATACTAACTGTGCAGGTAGAGGAAAGAAGGTTACTGTAGAAATGGACAAGGAGGGTACAGGAATGATGAAAAAGTGGCTGGCAATGTTATTGACTGCAACAATGACTATGACTTTACTTGCCGGATGCGGAAGCAGCGGCGGACAGACGAATCAGGCGGCGGACAGCGCCCAAAATGCGGAGACCGAAGCGGACAGCAGTGCGGCAGAAGATGCGGCAGAGGGGGATCTGATTCCCATTACTTTCAGCAGGGCCCAGGATTCCCTGATGGAGACGGATATTTTTGCAAGGATGGAGGGTGCAACCTATGAGGATAATCTCTGGACGGATCTGATTGCAGAGAGGATCGGCTATGATGTGCAGTATCTGTGGATTGCGTCCAGCGCGGAGCTGCAGACACAGAAATTTAACGCGGCGATTGCCTCGGGAACAATTCCGGATATTGTGCAGGTGAACAAGACCGATTTAAAGCAGCTTGTGGAGGCCGGGCTGGTGGTAGACATCAAACCCTATTTTGACGAGTATGCCAGCGATTTCGTGAAGGAATTGATCACTGCAGGAGGAGATGCGGCCATCCAGGCAGGAACCTATGACGGTGTGCAGTACGGAATTCCCTATGTGGACTGCGATATTGAAACTGCCCAGATGATCTGGCTGCGTCAGGACTGGATGGACGAGCTGAATCTGACGGCGCCAAAGACTTTGGATGATCTGAAAGGAATTCTGAGAGCCTTCAAAGAACATGCAGGAGGGGACGGCGTGGGTTTATCCTTAAGCACCGATCTTTACGGAAATTTCTTTGACATCAAGGGCTGGTGCAATGCCTACGGCGCATATCCCAGATATTGGATCGACAACGGAAGCGGCGAGCTGGTTTACGGAAGCACCACACCGGAGATGAAAGAGGCGCTGGTAAGCCTGGCGGAGCTTTATGAGGAAGGTCTGATTGATCCTGAGTTTTATGTAAATGACAATGATAAGTCCAAGGAAGCGCTGGTGAGCGGCAGGTGCGGCGCCATTTATGCCTATCATGCAGGCAGCCTCTGGCCTCTGCAGGACGTAGTGGATGCGGATCCCGAAGCCGATTTCCGACCTTATGCCATTCCCATGGCAAATGCAGGAGATAAGGTTGCCCCCGGCATTAATATGTGTACGTCTAGCTGGTATGCGGTGAGTAAGGATTGTGCCCATCCCGAGGCGCTGATCGAAATGCTGAATCTGTATTGTGAGAAGGTGCTGGATCCGGAACTGAATGAGTATGCAGTTTATGCAAATCCCGGCGACGGATTGGAGGGTGTGTGGAGACTAACTCCTGTTACCATCAACAGCCCTAACAAGAACCAGGTAACGGCAAAGGCCATTGAAGAGCCTTTAAAGACCGGGGAACCCGGCGATCTCTCCGGCGAGCAGTACAGCATGTGGGAGTACAGCTATAAAGCATTAAACGGAGATACGCAGCTTTGGGGCTGGAACAGAGTGTTCGGAGCGGACGGCTCCCAGCAGCTTCTGATGTCCTACCAGGAGGACAGCAACGTGGAATTGGTATACGATCAGTTCTTTGGAGCCCCGGGCGAGGTGATGACCACAAAGAAAACCACCCTGGATGATATGCTGGATCAGATGTTCATCAAGATCATAGCCGGACAGGAAAGTCCCGATTCCTTCGATACCGTAGTGGAGGAGTGGAAGAACGCAGGCGGACAGGATATGACCGATGAAGTGAATGAATGGTATAAGGCAAGATAGTTGGTGAATGGGGCAGGGAGGAGTACGGCGTATTCCTCCCCGTTTTTATCAGAAATCCACGGAGGACTCTATATTCATAGGAGGGACCATATGGCTTCAAAAAGAAAAAAAGTAAAGAGCAAATACACCTTTTCCAGCTTTAAGAGAGAACTGCCCCTGCACCTGATGATATTACCGGCGCTGATTCTGGTAATGATATTCAGCTATACTCCCATGGCAGGGCTTGTGATTGCCTTTCAGAAATTTATACCCAGCAAGGGAATGTTCGGCGATCAGCAGTGGGTAGGGCTTGGAAATTTTAAATATGTATTCAGCCTGCCGGGCTTTAATCAGGCGCTGAAAAATACGGTAGTCATAGCGTTCTGGAAAATTATCCTGGGGCTGGCAGTGCCCATTGTTTTTGCCCTCTTGCTCAATGAGGTGAGCAGAAGCGGGTTTAAGAGAACGGTGCAGACCATTGTTTACCTGCCCTACTTCCTTTCCTGGGTGGTACTTGGGGGAATTTTCCTGGATATGCTCTCTCCCAGTTCAGGGATCATCAACCAGATTATCACGGCTCTTGGTGGGAAAAGTATCTTCTTTCTGGGGGATAACCGTTACTTTAAGCCTACCCTGATTGTAACGGACATCTGGAAGAATTTTGGATACGGTGCCATTGTTTATCTGGCGGCAATCCTTGGAATTGACACCGATCTGTACGAGGCGGCCCAAATCGACGGGGCAAACCGCTGGCGGCAGACCTGGCATGTGACGCTGCCGGGAATGCGGATGATCATCGTTCTGATGATGGTGCTGAGTCTGGGAAACGTACTCAATGCAGGGTTTGATCAGGTGTTCAATCTCTACAGCAAGGCAGTGTACGAATCCGGAGATATTCTGGATACCTTTGTGTATCGTCTGGGGCTGATCGATGCCCAGTACGGGCCGGCAACCGCTGTGGGGTTATTCAAATCTCTTATATCCACCATATTCATTTCGGTTTCCTACTGGCTGGCATATCGGTTTGCGGATTACCGGATCTTTTAAAGGAGGGATGATCAGTGAAAAAAATGACAAAAGGCCGGATCGCATTTCAGATCATCAACTATACGGTACTCACTTTATTGGCGCTTATCTGTCTGTTTCCGCTTTTGAATATTCTGGCAATGTCTTTTTCCAGCGCTACGGCAGTATCGGCAGGACGGGTTTTGTTTTTTCCGGTAGAGTTTAATACCTATGCTTATAATTATGTGATTGAAAAAAGAGAGTTCTGGCAGTCGCTTCTTAAGTCGGTGGAGAGGGTGTGCATCGGTGTGCCTTTTACCATGCTGATCACCATACTGGTGGCCTATCCTCTTTCCAAAGAAAGCACACAGCTTCGTTTAAGAGGAGTGTATGCCTGGATCTTCTTTTTTACCATGCTGTTTTCCGGCGGGCTCATCCCCGGGTATCTGCTGATCCAGAACCTTCATATGATGGATACCATCTGGGCGCTGATTTTACCCATGGCGGTTCCGGTGTATAATATTGTACTGATGCTGAATTTCTTCAGGGGAATCCCCAAGGAGCTGGAGGAGGCGGCTCTGATTGACGGGGCGAACCAGTTTCAGACCTGTTTCCAGATTTATGTGCCCTGCGCCAAGCCCTCCATCGCAACACTGACATTGTTTACTTTTATCTCCCACTGGAACAGCTATTTTGACGGGCTGATCTTTTCCAACTTTCCGGACAGCTATCCCCTTGCCTCCTTCTTGTATACGGTGGTGGTGAAAAGGGATATGAGCCTTTTGAGCATAGAGCAGATCCGGGAGATGGCGATGGTGGATGACAGAACCATACGGTGTGCGCAGATTTTTATTTCCCTGATCCCGATTATGATCATTTATCCCTTTGCTCAGAAGTATTTTGTGAAGGGGATGACCGTGGGGTCGGTGAAAGGATAGGAGAGCTCTGGAAGCGCACGCACTCTGACAGGCAGAACAGAAAGTTTGGAAAGGAGCAAAAAAATGACCATGAAGCCTGTGGGCATGATGACACAGAATATGACCGATCCCCTGGGATTGGAAAGTAAGACGCCTCGGTTTAGTTACCTGCTGCCCCTTGGGCACAGGGGAGAGAGGCAGACGGCATATCAGATCCTTGCCGCCTCCCAAAGGGAGCTTTTGGAGGAGGGAAAAGCGGATCTGTGGGATAGCGGGAAAGTGATGGAGGAGAGGAATTACGGACTGCCCTACGCCGGCAAGACGCTCACCTCCCGCCAGGAGGTTTTCTGGAAGGTAAGGGTTTGGGATGAGCAGGATCAGGCTTCTTCTTTCAGTGAGTGCGCTCGTTTTGAGATGGGGCTTTTGGAGGAGGATGACTGGAGGGGGATCTGGATTGGACAGGGGGACGATTTTGATGGGGATAAATCGGCGGCTCCTGCATTCAGGACAGGCTTTGGCCTTCAGGAGAAAAACACAGTGAAGCGGGGCAGGCTTTATATCAGCGGTTTGGGACTGTTTCAGGCAAGCATAAACGGCAGGAGTGTTTCCGATCATCTTTTTGAGCCGGGAGAGAGTGAATTTAACCGGCGGGTATATTATGTGACTTACGATGTCACGGATCTTTTGCAGGAGGGTGAAAATGTACTGGGAGTAGTGCTGGGAAACGGGCAGTATGTGAATTTTGCCGTTTCTCCCGTGATGAAAATGGGAGACGGCAGCTTATGCGGGAAGCACCGTTATCAGAAGGACGATACTATTTTTCTCAAAAACGGCATCTGCGGTGACAAAAAGCTGATCGCCCAGGTGGAGGTGACCCGCAAAGACGGGAGTGTGGAGCTTCTTGCGGCAAGCGGTGAGTCATGGGAAATGGGAGAGAGTCCCATTACGTTCCAGAACTGGTATGGGGGCGAGGATTTTGACGGGAAAAAGGCATTGGAAATGAAAGGCTGGGATATGTCCGGATATGATTCACTCGGCTGGGAGAGAGCAAAGGAGATGAAACCGCCTTTGGGGAAGCTGTCTGCAAAAGAGTTTTTGCCGATCCGCATATGGGAGAGGTGGCAGGCCAAATCCGTGACCAGGCTTCCCGGCGGAAATTATCTGGTGGATATGGGGAAAAACAGCGCCGGATTTGTGCGGCTGAAACTTGAAAATACCAAGGGCCTTGCGGGAGAGAAAATTGAGCTTTATCCCGCAGAGGTATTAAAATCGGATGGCAGCGGTGTGGATCAGGCTTCCTGCACCCAGAGCTGTGATCGGTTATGGCAGTGCAGTGTGAAGGATTGCTACACTGTTGCAGGTACGGGAAGGGAGGAATGGCATCCTGTTTTCTGTTACCATGGTTTTCAGTATGTGGAGGTGGCAGGCTTCCCGGGTATTCCGGCGGCAGAGAATTTTGAGGGGTGTGCGGTCCGGCTTATGAATGAGAAGTACTCGGATTTTGAGACGGACAATGAGATCCTGAATCGAATTAATCAGATCACGGACCGTTCGATTGAGAGCAACATGATGTGTAGCTTTACGGACTGCCCCCAGATCGAAAAGCTGGGGTGGCTGGAAACCACCCAACTGATGTTTTCCTCCATGGCGGCAGGATACGATATTCGCAGTTGGATCCCCAAAATCATGAGGGATATGCAGGATGCCCAGATCACCAGGGAGCTGGCAGAGGCAGAGCCCATGGAGGCGGACAGCCGGAAATATCCGGGGTTTGCTTTTTGCCGGTTTCCAAACAGGGAGACGGAGGAGGCCGGGTTTGTGCCAGGGATTGCACCGGAATACTTTAGAATCGGCAGGCTGTACAAAGATCCGAACTGGGGCGGAGCCTGTATTATGACACCCTGGTATTACTATCTGGAATACGGTGATGAGTCGATTCTGCAGGAGAATTTTGGGATGATGAAGGCCTACATAGAGCATCTTTACAGACAGTCTGCGGGGGGAGTTTTGAAGGATTATGCTCATATGGGAGAGTGGGGGCAGCTTCATGAGGAAACTCCGACTACCCTGGTGGCCACTTGTGCCTTTTATCTGCTTGCTGTGTCTTTAGCGAAAATTTCAGGCGTTCTGGGGAAAGGGGATGAGCAGGCTCACTATCAAAAGATGACGGAGAGGATACGGGAGGGCTTTTATCAGGATAGAGAGTGCTGGCAGGAGGAAACCGGCACATGCGGAAACGGCAGTCAGGCAAGTTACGGGTGTGCCCTGTTTTCCGGCATCGCCAGGCCCGGGGAGAGGCAGGCCCTGATCGATAAACTTCTTAAGGCTGTGGCCCAAAAGGATTACCATCTGAATTCCGGCGAAGTGGGGTTAAAGCAGGTATTCTGTGCCCTGGCATCAGGCGGGAAAAATGACACGGTCTACCGTATGATTATGAACCCGACAGCTCCCAGCTACCGCCACCATATTGATCAGGGGCTGACAACACTGCCGGAATTCTGGAACTATACGGAGCTGTGGAATGGGCTGGGACGCTCCCGCAACCATGCCATGATGGGTCACGTGAAGGAATGGCTGTGCCGCTATGTGATGGGGATCACCCCTCTTGCCCCGGGCTATAGCAGACTGCAGATCAGGCCATATTTGCAGGAGGAGATCCATGAGGTGAAGGGTTCTATATTTACGGTCAGGGGGAGGGTAGGGATGGAATGTGTCCGAAGCAAAGATACTCTGGTCCTGAAAGCAGAAATTCCCACAGGTGCAAAGGCCGATATTTACCTTCCGTGGAGCGGGGCGGGAGAATGCTGTTTGGACAAAAAGCCGTTTTCCCAGGCAATAAGCATGCCGGACGGATATTTGAAGATTGCCGATGTGCCGGCAGGATGTTATGAGTGGACGGTGAGAAACCGAT
The DNA here is from genome assembly GCA_910579425.1 of uncultured Lachnospiraceae bacterium. Classification (GTDB taxonomy): domain Bacteria; phylum Bacillota; class Clostridia; order Lachnospirales; family Lachnospiraceae; genus Suilimivivens. Next base: position 62,698 of record CAJTVL010000005.1, read on the forward strand.
AATTCCTCTTTAATTAGGAAACGTCAAAAATTTTTGTGACGTTTCCTATGTGTAAAGTGTACTGAGCGCTTTTTATTTTTTAACAGGGGGATTTTGATCCCACAGGGCAAGCTGCTCTTTGGCAGCTTCATATTCCTCCACAGAGATTTCAAGCCCCTGGCAGGCTTTGGGCAGATCAATGTTAAAGTTTTTCATGGCCAGCTCTACACTCCTGACCAGAGCTTTGAGCTGCCCTTGCCGGATGCCCTGCGTAAGGCCCAGTTCCATTCCCAATTCTTTGCCTCGCTCTAAGCCGATTTCAAGAATATTCATTTTCACAGCCTCCCATTCTTCTGTTTCCTTTACTTCCTGTACGATCCGGTCCAGATTAAGAAGACGTTGATCTTTGACCAGGATTTCCGGATTGTCCAGGGTGGAGCTTTTCATATACTGCAGCAGGCTCACAAGCTCCCTGCGTCCCTTCCTGCTGGTCATGTTCAGAAAAATCTTGCAGGTGCCGTCGTCCAAGGGCAGCTCAGGCACCTCACAGCACCATTCGCGGAAGGTGTACATTGCCAAATCCCTTCCGAAAATATCTTCCCGGGTGATGAAGATGATGGCTGTGGAGGGTAAATGCCTGTAACGGGTTCCCTTTCCTGACTTCAGGATGGGCGTGTCGATCAGGCTTTGATAAAACCGGGAGCGCCTGCGCACGTCGTCTGTGCGGGAATCGTTCTGCATTTCCATGTCAAACTGCCTGTTTAGTGTATCCTGCGCCCATGCGTCCAGGCGGATGGCGCGTCTGCCGGATTTGTTCAGGACCACCTGTTCAACCTTGACCTCCTTAAGGGTCAGGTCCGGTTCATCCAGAATGATACTGAGCACATTCTCGTAGGCTTCCTTTACTTTCATGACAGACAGGAACAATGCAAAGTCGCTCAGATTAAGCTGGTAGTCTGGGGGCAGTACGGCCTTTGGATGGTCTGCCGGTTTTTGGTCCTGTCCTTTTCGGGGCCTGCTGCTGCCTGGTTTTTTGGTTTGCCGATGCAAATTTCCTCTCCTTTCGTGACGGGGCAGGAAGGAGAGAGGGTCTATCTTCCTCCCTGCAGTTATTTGGTTGTAAGCAAGGAGTTTCCATGGATGCTGCTATGGAGCCGGCGGGTATGCCGATAGGGCATAGCAGTTTGTGATGGACACGGACGGGTCTGTCCGGTAAGATAGAAGAAAGCGCACGGATATGCGCTGAGCCGTAAGGAATCCGTCCGTCCAGGGAGGGGATTTTCCTTGTGGCATGTAATAGAAATCCTTGATTTGCTTTGAATCAGTATAGCAGGTTTTGTTTTTAAATGCAACTGCAAACTGAATTTTATTAATATTTAATGGCTTTCGCCCGGACAACTCCGGGCGCCGGGGAATCCTGAGAGCACTGGAGGAATCCTGCATTGCAAGGAAAGAAGCTTTATGTTAAGATAGTAAAGGTTATTTTACTAAGACGATACAGGAAGAGATGAGGTCAGGGAAGCGGATGGAGACGGTCATTCAGATTCAGGATGTAACAAAAACCTTCGTGGGGAAGGATAACCGGGTGGAGGCCCTTAAGGGAATCAATCTGGAAATACATAAGGGGGAGATTTACGGCATTATCGGCATGAGCGGCGCAGGCAAATCCACCCTGGTAAGGTGCCTTAACTTTTTGGAAAGGCCCACTTCGGGAACGGTTTTGATAGAGGGGAAGGATTTATCGGCAATGAGCGACGGGGAACTGCGCAGAACCCGCACCCAGATTGCCATGATTTTTCAGCATTTTAATCTGCTGATGCAGCGGACGGTGATTGACAATATCTGTTTTCCGCTGGAGATCACGAAGGTGTCCAGGAAGGACGCCCTGGCAAGGGCGAGGGAGCTGCTTGAGATCGTAGGGCTTTCAGAGAAGGAGCTTGCCTATCCGGCTCAGCTCTCCGGCGGACAAAAGCAGCGGGTGGCCATTGCCAGAGCCCTTGCAACCAATCCTAAGATCCTGCTCTGCGATGAGGCCACAAGCGCACTTGACCCGAAAACCACAAGGGCGATTCTGGCCCTTTTAAAAGAGATCAATGAAAAATATGGAATCACCATTGTAATCATCACCCATGAGATGGCGGTGGTGCAGGAAATCTGTTCTCATGTGGCAATCATAGACGAGGGGGTGCTTGCGGAAACCGGTTCGGTTACGGAGGTGTTCCAGAGGCCCAAATCCAAAGCTGCCAAGAAGCTGGTTTTCCAGGGGGAGGGAGAGGAGCGTCTGGAGATGAAGGGAAAGCGCTGTATCCGTATCGTTTTTACCAGCAATTCCTCCTTTGAGCCCGTGATTGCAAACATGGTGCTGGCCTGCAAAATGCCAGTGAATATCCTTCTGGCGGATACCAGGGACATTGGAGGTGTGGCCCACGGGCAGATGGTTCTCCAACTGCCGGAGGATCAAAAAACGGCGGAGAGCATGATAGAATACTTAAAAACAAGAAAACTGGAAGTGGAGGAGCTGGATAATTATGTGGGATAGTCAAACGATAATGATGATAGTGGAGGGAACGGGAGCAACCCTCTATATGACCCTTGTTTCTACCCTGATCGCCTATTTGCTGGGGCTTCCCATAGGCATTTTGCTGGTGGTGACCGCGCCGGGAGGCTTAAAGCCGGTGAAAGCGCTCTATAAGGTATTGGATGTAGTGGTTAATATTGTGAGGAGTATTCCTTTTTTGATTCTGCTCATGCTGATTATTCCCTTCACCCGTTTTGTTGTGGGAAAAAGCTACGGGGCGACGGCTACTATTGTCCCCCTTGCCTTTGCGGCGGCGCCCTTTGTGGCCAGGTTAGTGGAATCATCGCTTTTGGAAGTAGACCACGGAGTGATTGAGGCGGCCCAGAGTATGGGGGCAAGCCTCGGAACCATTATCTGGAAGGTGCTTCTTGCGGAAGCCAGAGTTTCTCTGATTGTGGGCGGAACCATTGCTCTGGGAACGATTCTGGGATATTCCGCCATGGCCGGCGTGGTAGGCGGCGGCGGTCTGGGGGATATTGCCATCCGCTATGGATACCATCGCTACCAGGCAGATATTATGATCGTGACGGTAGTTTTGCTGGTGGTGCTGGTGCAGATTTTGCAGATGATCGGGACAAAGCTTTCCAAAAATCTGGATCGGAGGATTACAGGTTAATGATCGGCAGGGAGAGCGGCTGATACAGAAAATCATTTATAGTGAAAGACGAATTAACAGGGGGCCGTTTGCGGCTCCCGGGAGGAATTTTTATGAAAGTATTGGTTTTATCAAGCGGAGGAATTGATTCAACCACCTGTCTTGCCCTTGCTGTGGATAAGTACGGAAAGGAAAACGTGATGAGCCTTTCCGTATTTTATGGACAAAAGCATGCAAAGGAGCTTGAGGCGGCAAGAAAGATTGCCGCCTATTATGAGGTGGAGCACAGGGAACTGGATATGGCAGTGATTTTTGCCGATTCCGACTGTACGCTGCTAAGCGGAAGAGGAAGCGTGCCCCAGGGGGATTATGCCAGCCAGCTTCAGAGCCGGGAGGGGAAGCCGGTGTCCACTTATGTTCCCTTTCGGAACGGCCTGTTTTTGGCGGCGGCAGCTTCCGCTGCGTTGTCAAAGGGCTGCGGGGAAATCTATTATGGCGCCCATGGCGACGACAGTGCAGGCAATGCCTATCCGGATACTTCCAGCGCATTCCATGAGGCCATGGGACAGGCAGTCTATGAGGGAAGCGGTAAGGCGCTTAAGATCGTCGCCCCTTTTATCAGAAGCCATAAATCCCAGGTGGTTGCGGAAGGGGTGAAGCTGAAGGTCCCCTATGAGTTGACCTGGTCCTGTTATGAGGGAGGTGAGAAGCCATGCGGGATTTGTGCTACCTGCATTGACAGAAAAAAGGCCTTTGACTTGAATGGCCTGAGGGATCCGGCACAAGCCGGCGAAGAGAACAAGAGCCGATAAAAAGACAGATCAAGGAGGAAAAGATATAATGACTAATTCGGTTTTATTTTTGGTTTCTATTGTATTTTACTTGTTTGCGGTGATCGCGGCTTATAAGTGGTTTGGAAGGACGGGACTTTATGTATTTACCGCAATCTCGGCCATCCTTGCCAATATACAGGTCTGCAAAAATATTGATATATTCGGGCTTTCCACCACGGCCGGAAATGTGCTGTATGCGGCCAGCTTCCTGGTGACGGATATTCTGTCCGAAAAATATGGGAAGAAGGCAGCAAAAAAGGCGGTTTATGTGGGGATTTTTACAACCGTGATCTTCCTGGTGGGAATGCAGGGGCTGCTTTCTTTTACGCCCAATGGCAGCGATATTATGGATCCTGCTATGCAGCAGCTCTTTGGGCTGGTGCCCCGGGTTGCTATAGCCAGTATTGTGGGATATATGTGCTCCCAGACCATTGATGTGACGCTTTATCATTTTATATGGAAGAAAACCGGCGATAATGAAAAGTGGCTCTGGGCAAGGAACTGCGGCTCCACTTTGACTTCCCAGGCAGTGGACACCCTGGTCTTTACTTTCATCGCCTTTTGGGGCATATACGAGAACGGAATATTTGTGAGCATTCTTCTCACGACTTATCTGTTCAAGGCCATTGTGGCATTCTGCGATACGCCTTTTGTGTATCTGGCAAGGAAGATTGCGGTGAGAGAAGAAAATCAGGCTTAAGATGAGAGAGCCTTTAAGAGCCGCCTGCAGGCGGCAGGATGGAGGCTGAAATTGGGTCGCAGATGTGAAACCGCCTGTGCGGGTTTCGCATCGCATTGGTGCAAAAAACACGGAATGGAGGTTAGAATGGATCAGTTACAGGCACTTGGAAAGAAAACAGAGTATAAGATGGATTACGCTCCGGAGGTGTTGGAGTGGTTTGAAAATAAGCATAAGGAGAACGACTATTTCGTCAAATTTAACTGCCCGGAATTTACATCCCTGTGTCCCATCACAGGACAGCCGGATTTTGCCACAATTTATATTTCCTATGTCCCGGGAGAAAAGATGGTGGAGAGCAAGTCTTTAAAACTCTATCTTTTTTCTTACAGGAATCATGGAGATTTTCATGAGGACTGCTGCAATAAGATCATGAAGGATCTGATCCGCCTTCTGGATCCCAAATATATTGAGGTATGGGGGAAATTTCTGCCAAGAGGCGGTATTTCCATTGACCCTTACTGTAATTACGGCAAAAAGGGAACGAAGTGGGAGGAGGTTGCCTTTCACCGCCTTGCAGATCATGATCTTTATCCGGAGAAGGTGGATAACCGGTAGAGGGGCGGTATGAACCTTATACTGTGGTCAGAGTTTATTTCACGGGGAACTTTTTTGAGTTGCCAAAGCTATGATGACGGCTCTATGGCAATCAGAATTGCAGAATATGCTTTCATCGTTGCGAGACAGTTTGCAACATGGGATATCGGACATGCAACCATTCAAATGCCCAAGTTTTCGGTTATTTATGTCAAAAGGACAGATCAGACTCCCAAAACCACAAAAATTACTTTTGTATTTCCGGATGGGCAGGTTGTAAATTACGAGTCGGATAATGTGATTCTGGAAAAGCTTACAAAAGAATATATTATAGAAAAACGGCTGTTTCCCTACATTCCTTTTTATATTGCCAGGTATGAAAAAGCCATTGTTTCAGAAAAGGCCATAGATAATGCGGTAAAAGACCTGACATATTTCAGAGATGAAATGCTGCGTCTAAAAGAACAAAATGAAATCTCTGACGTAGAGATGATAGATCTTATGGGATTTGTGAATACTATTATTACTCATATTGCAAATGGAAATAAGAGTGAAGAAAGGCTGGTGGACATTATGGGTGGAACTATAATTGAGACGGAATCTGAAAGGCTTATACGTCAGGGAATAAGTCAGGGAATAAGTCAGGGAATAAGTCAGGGAATAAGTCAGGGAATAAGCCAGGGGATGCGTCAGGGAATGCGTCAGGGACAGGCGAAGATGATTATTGAGATAGGACAGGAAGACGGGCTTGATGAGGTGACAATTTTAAGAAGATTACAGGATAAGATTGGCATGTCCATGGAGGAAGCGGACGACTGTATGAAAAAATACGGAAAGCAGCCGGTATAGTCTTTTGGCGGTTTCTATGTGTCTGCCGTTGATATTCAGAGTGAAATCAGAAGGGGGATCCGTACTATACGGATCCCCCTTATTCTATAGAAACAGGCTTTTGCCTGTTATAGTTAGTCGAAGCCGGTCGGCACCGTGAAAAAGCACCGGCGGCTTCTTTTTAAATGTAAAACGATGCTTATTCTGCCTCGCTTGTGATATATAAAACTATACAATAGATTTGTGTACAAAGTGTTGCGGAAATCGAAATAAAATCTTAAGTAAAGATAAAACTTTACTTTCACAGCTCATGTCGCCGCAGTGCGGCTATGGACAGGCCGGAGAGCAGCACAAGATACAGGACACAGGAAACAGTAAATGCCCTTAAGTCGATTTCCATTTGAGGGTTGTTGGCCCGCATCCCTAAACTGTAGAGGGAGTAAGGATACCAGAGTCCGAGGCCCTTGTTTGCTGCCAGCAGGCCGCCGATGCCGCCAACCAGACCGATGCCGATGGGGACGGCAAAGGAACGGATCACCATGGAGACGGCAAGCTGCACACAACAGATGACGCTGCCGCCCAAAAGGCCGCAGAGGAACCATTCCAGGGTCTTTGCGGGAAAAGGGTCGGTCAGGGCGCACAGCTTTCCGCAGATAAAATACAACAGGAAGATCCAGATATTCCCCAGCACCATTACCTTGACTGCCTGGAGGAGTTTTCCAAGGTAGAGGCATGAAAGAGGTACAGGGCAGGTCAGGAAGCTGTTCCAGTTATTGCGCAAATGCTCCAGCCGCCAGAGATAGGAGCAGAAAGTACTGATCAGGGCGGGCATGAAGATAAAGCACAAAAACAGGGAGTGCTGTGACCAGAGGCTGAACCATCCGCTTTTCAGGAGCTGTTGGTTTTGGAGGTAATTTCCTGTGCCGAAGAAGGCGGATATGATGGGCAGCACAAGGAAAGCCAGCCAGACGGGGCTCTTCCTTAATTTCAGTTGTTCTGCTTTTACGGTTCTAAATAAATAATCCATTGTTTTGTCTCCTTTCTTGTCTGTCTGTCACGGCCTGGCCGCCGGCAGGAGCGTTACGCGCTGGGGATTCATTTCCATCCGGCCAGATTTCAGTTTTCTCTGCGGGAAAATAAGATTCTCCCTGCCGTATAAAAAATGACGATCCACACAAAGATCATGGCCACGGCAGCCAGCTCCACAGGGGAGTATTCGCGGTAATAATAGGTACTGATTCTGGTTGTGGAATCCCAGTCCATCATGACCAGGGTGGAATTCAGGTTGCCGCCCCAGGGGAGAAAAGAATAAAATTTCACGAACATAAGCAGCAGGCCGATCAGGGATCCGCAAAGTCCGGCAACCAAAGGGATCATCTGGTTTGCAAAGAACATGGACAGGGCAAGCTGCATCAGGAAAAGGGAGCTGTTGCTTGCCAGCTTCAGTACATAGGACAGAAGATAATGAGCAGGATCGGGATGGCCCTGGTAGCCCAGGTCATATCCCAGGAGGATAAAAAGGGCAAACTGCAGGGCAAACATAACGGCAATGATAATCAGGCCGCAGACTGCCTTGGAATGATAAAGGCTGCCGGGGCTGCGCAGGGTTTCCAGTTGTTTGAAGGTGCAGCCCTTGTGTTCAATATCGGACAGGCGGGAAGCCAGGATGGCCATAACGGGCGGAACCATGACCGCATCCAGGGCGGGCAGGGCGTAGAGAAGGGAGAGAAATCCTTGAGCCTGTTCCCCGGCGGTGGGGCTGCGCAGTGCCCATAATCCCCATAAAAACTGGGCGGCCAGAAAGGCTGCCATGGTAAGTCCTACTTTTCTTCTTTTGATCTTATAAAATTCCAGCCCAAGGGTTTTCATAGACTCGTCTCCTTTCCGGTTAGCGACAGGAAAATATCTTCCAGGCTTTTTTCTCTCTTTTCGATGCGGTAGAGGGCGATACCCTGTTCACAGATCTGGCGGCACAAATTGGCGATATGTTCATCCTCAATTACGGGAAGCATCACATAGCCGTCCTCCTGCGGCGCTGCCTCCAGCCCGCCTCGGTGAAGCAGGGAGAGGGTCTCCTGGGGACGGTCGGTGCGTAGGGCGATCTGCTGTTTTGCGTGAGTGTGCAGGGATTTTAACGTATCCTGAAAGACAAGCGTTCCTTTGCGGATAATCCCCACGTGGTCTGCCATCTGGTCGATCTCACTGAGCAGATGGGAGGAAACCACTACGGTGATGCCGTACCGGGAAGGCAGTGTGCAGATCAGCTCCCGCATCTCCGAAATACCGGAAGGATCCAGGCCGTTGGTGGGCTCATCCAAAATAAGCAGCTTAGGGAAGCCAAGCAGGGCCGAGGCCAGCCCCAGCCGCTGCTTCATGCCCAGGGAATAGTGGTTTACCTTCTTTTTGCGTGCCGTGTCAAGCCGGACGATTTGGAGTACCTGGTCAATATCTTTTTCCGGGCAGCCTTTCAGGGTCTGCAGAATATGCAGATTTTCCTCTCCGGTGAGATGCCCATAGTAGCTGGGGGATTCGATGAGAGAACCGGTTTCGGCCAAAAGCTGGATACGGTTCTGCGCATTCACAGGCGTGCCGAAAAGGGTAATGCTGCCTGCGGTAGGCTTTGCAAGCCCCAGGATCATTTTAAGGGTGGTGGATTTTCCGGCCCCGTTTGGCCCCAGAAAGCCGTAGATACTGCCCTGGGGAACCTGCAGATCGATAGAATTTACGCAGCGGACCTTGCCGTACTGCTTGGTCAGATTCTTTGTCTGAATGAGAAATTGTGTTTTCATAAATGCTCCTTTCCGTATAGTCATAAACATAAGGGTGGCTGGCGTAGCCTGACGCCCGTTGTTTTTAGCATAACGGAAACACCTTACGCCCCGGTGAAGCTTACCTTACATTTACATTAAGATTGAGCCCCAGGTATTTTAGGGGAAAGGAAAAGATAGTATAATTATTGCTGAAAAAAGAGGGAACTGTTAAAGAATCGGAAAGGATAAGGAGCGAAATGGACTTATATGAGCACAGAATCCTGATCGTGGATGACGAGCCTGCTTTGCAGAAGATGGTGAGTGACTTTTTATATAAGGAAGGCTATCGACAGGTGGCGGCAGCGGGGAGCTGCCGGGAGGCAAGAGGTGCGTTTGAAAGGGAACACCCCCATTTGATCCTGATGGATGTGATGCTTCCGGACGGAGACGGTTTTGGGCTGCTGAAGGAGCTGCGTCAGGAATCGGAGGTTCCGGTTATCTTTTTGTCGGCCAGGGACGAGGACGAAAACAGGTTGCGGGGACTCGGTCTTGGAGCGGACGACTACATCACCAAACCCTTTCTGCCCCGGGAGCTGATCCTGCGTATTTCTGCGGTGTTGAAGCGGGTTTACCGGGCCAGGGACAGGCAGTGTGATGACGTGATATGGCTGGGAGACTGCCGGATCGACTTGGGCAGCGGCGTGGTGTACAGGCAGGATCCGGAGGGAGAGGAAGGTGTTTTTGACAAAACCGTGACACAGACAGCGTTGACGGCCAGGGAATATGCCATACTCAAGAAGCTGGCAGGCAACAGGGGGCAGATTGTGACCATTGATGCCCTGTGCGAGTCCGTATGGCCGGAAGGAAATTTCGGGTATGAGAATACGCTGATCGTCCACATCAGAAGGCTTCGGGAAAAGCTCGAGCAGGATCCTTCCAGGCCCAGGCATCTTATAACGGCCCGGGGGCTTGGATATAAGCTGGTATAAGAAAGGAAGATAAATGAAGAGACCATTTTTTTACAGAAAACAGGTTCGCTTTCTTTCCTACAGTATCCTTGCCTTTGTGCTGGCTTTCTGGCTGACGCTGCTGGTGAACCTTTTTTTGTTTCTGGTAATTTTGTTGAAGTATCGGGAGTATCGGATAGAATATATAAAAGGCGATGCGATTATGGAGGAGCTTACGCTTACGGATCGCGGTTATGAGCTGAGCGAGGACATGGGCAGAAGGCTGGATGAAAGAAAGCAATGGGCCATGCTCCTTGACGGGACGGGGAAAATGGTCTGGTCCTATGGGAAGCCGAAAGAGATAAAGGAGTCCTATACACTTTCGGACATAGCCCGCATGAGCCGGTGGTATCTGGAGGATTACCCGGTTTATCTGCGGGCCTTTGAGGATCAGGTTATGGTGATCGGCCTGCCTCGGAAAACGATGTGGAAATATAACCTACAATTCCCAATATCCTGGATAAATTATATGAAAAGAGTCTGGTTCTGGGTGCTGCTGTTTGATTTTGTATGGATTCTGGTTCTGGCAGTGATTTTTACAAGGCGTTGGTCGAGAAGCAGGGAGAAGGCAAGAATCGAGTGGATCGCCGGTATCTCCCACGATATACGTACCCCGCTTTCCGTTGTGCTGGGCTACGCGGACGCCCTTTTTAGCGGTGATCTGAAAGAAGAGCAACGGCAACAGGCTGTGGTGATCCGGCACCAGAGTCTGGTGATGAAGGAGCTGGTGGAGGATTTGAATCTGACCTCCGAGCTGGAGTATTCCATGCAGGCACTGAGAAGGGAGCCGGTCTGCCCGGCCGTAGTGCTGCGGGAAGTGGCGGCGGCCTTTCTCAATGACGCCAGGGAAGGGGAACTGGAAGTAGAGATGGACATAGACAGGCAGGCGGAGGGGATTTGGGTGTCGGCGGACCGAAGGCTTCTGGTCAGGGCTTTGCGCAATCTGTTCCAGAACAGCCTGCGGCACAGCGGACAGAAAGCCACACAGATCAGGCTCAGCCTTTGCAGGGAGCGGCATTTCTGCCGGATTTTGTTTTCGGATAACGGAATCGGATATTCCCGGGAAATGCTTCGGAGGCTGAACGTCAAAAAAAGACAAAGGCCCACGCAGAACATCCATGGACTCGGAATCGTGTGTAAGATCATTCAGGCTCACGGAGGAAAGGCTGTTTTTGGCAATTGCCCGGGAGGCGGAGGGTTTTGCGAAATCAGGCTATGGCTTGCCAGGACTCCAAAATCGAATCGGAGAGGAAAAACTGCCGCCGGGGCATGAGTCAGAAAAGCCGAATCAGGGTGTGTAGCCTTTATGGCAAAATAAAGTAGTTGTACTTGAAATTTGGGAGGAAACATAAATAAAATAAATTGACAATCCGCCATTTTTCGACTATGATTACTCCATTGACATGATAGAGGCGCGGAAGACAAGAGTACGTTTGTCTGTTATCCTTGGCAGGGGAGGCAGCGGAAAGGGGATTTCGCCGAGGTGGGAAGAGTGCTGCCGGGCTTTTTCTGCCGGGCCGTGGGAAAATATTTCACGGACTGTCGCCCCCCTGCGGGGCGGAGCGCTGTTATGATCCGTCGGAAATGTATACGAAGTCATGACAGAGTATGTCATGGCTTTTTTTAAACATAAGGATGGCTGGTGAAGCCTGGCATCCGTTGTTTTGCGCAGGCCCGTGCAGAGGAAATATGCTGCTAAAGCGGCGCATAAGGGAATTTTTGTATGCAGGAAACATGAGAGGAGACGGAGAGATGAAAAAATCAAATGTAGTCAAAGCGGTATTGCTGGCAGTGATTCTCGTCGGGGCGTTTGCAGCGCCGCTGCTGGCAGGAAACAATGGAAGCGCCGCAGAGGGCGGCGGATTTTACGGCACGGCGTGGGCGCTGCTGCCGCCGGTGATTGCCATTGGACTGGCACTGATCACCAAGGAGGTGTATTCTTCCCTGTTTGTGGGGATTGTGATGGGCGCTCTGCTCTACTCGGGCTATTCCTTTGAAGGCACGGTGCTCCATGTATTTCAGGAGGGGATTGTGAGCGTGCTTTCGGACGGATACAACATTGGTATTCTGGTATTTCTGGTGATTCTGGGAGCAATGGTTTCTCTGATGAACAGAGCCGGAGGCTCCGCCGCATTCGGACGCTGGGCGGCCCGGCACATCAAAAACCGGGTAGGGGCTCAGCTTGCCACGGTGGCCCTTGGAGTGTTGATCTTTATTGACGATTATTTTAACTGCCTGACTGTGGGCTCGGTGATGCGGCCGGTGACGGACAAGCACAGGGTTTCCAGGGCAAAGCTTGCCTATCTGATCGACGCCACGGCTGCGCCGGTGTGTATCATTGCGCCTATTTCCTCTTGGGCTGCTGCGGTTGCCAGCTACGTGGAGGACGGCAATGGGCTGACTCTGTTCATCCGTGCGATTCCCTTTAACTTTTATGCCATCCTTACCGTCATCATGATGATCGGCATGGCTGTGATGAAGCTGGAATTCGGCCCCATGGCGAAGTTTGAGGAGAAAGCCGAGAAGAGCGGCGATCTGTTTAACGGAAAGAATCCCTATGCGGGAATGGCAGCCGCCGGGACAGAGAAAAAGGGAAGTGTGCCGGATCTGGTACTGCCTATTGTGGTGCTGATCCTCTGCTGTATAGTGGGAATGATCTATTCCGGCGGATTTTTTGAGGGAGCATCCTTCGTGGAGGCATTCTCCAATTCCGACGCATCTGTGGGGCTGATGCTTGGGTCTGTATTTGCGCTTTTCTTTACCGTGATTTATTATTGTCTGCGAAAGACTATGACTTTCCGGGAGACGATGGACTGTATTCCCGAAGGGTTCCGCGCCATGGTTCCGGCAATCCTGATCCTGACCTTTGCCTGGTCGCTGAAAGCCATGACGGATTCCCTTGGGGCAGGGGAATTTGTGGCAGGAGTGGTCAAGGGTTCCGCAGGAGCGTTTCAGGCATTTCTGCCCGCAGTGGTGTTCCTGATCGGGTGCTTTTTGGCCTTTGCCACCGGTACAAGCTGGGGCACCTTTGGTATCCTGATCCCTATCACCCTTAATGTTTTCCCGCTTACGGATCCTCTTGGCGTGGTGTGCGTTTCCGCCTGTATGGCCGGCGCTGTCTGCGGTGACCATTGCTCGCCGATTTCCGATACCACGATTATGGCGTCAGCGGGAGCACAGTGTGACCATGTGGCTCATGTGTCTACCCAGTTGCCCTATGCGGTGGTTGCGGCGGCAGTGAGCTTCGTCTCCTATCTGATTGCCGGTTTTGTGCCGAATGCGCTGATCGTGCTTCCGGTTGCGGTTTTGCTGATGGCGGCCACGCTTTTCGGAATCAGAATGGCGGAGGGAAAGAAATAAGAGTAAAACGGGGCCTTTTCGGGGGCCCCGTTTTTTGACGGTCGATGGAATATGGTATTTTGTACAAACTTTACAAATCAATTTCGTAAAAAATAATTAAATAATGTATTTGACAGTCAGACTGAACAGTGCTAGTATGAAGTTAACACGTGTAAACCAAACGACTTTGCCCAAAAGCGCTGTGGCGGCAGGCAGTGAGGAGCTGTTCGGAAATCACTTGCCGTCTGTTTTGATAAGGCAGTATAAAAGAAAGAGAGTGACAGATGGAAAAGATCGCAAGGATGACGCTGGAAGGGATTTCTGCGGAGATTGGCATTTCCAGGACTACCATTTATAAGGTTCTGAAAAACAAAGGAAATGTCAGCGAAAGGACGCGGGAGACGGTGATGGAGGCACTGGAGAAATATCACTATGTCCAGAACAGAAATGCCAGGAACCTTGCGCTGAACAGACGCTATCCGGTGGGCTATGCAGGGTTTCGTTCCAGAAGCGCCAATTATTTTTCTCCAAAGGTCAGGGAGGGGATCGAAAGAGCAATCCGGGAATTCGGAGATGACGGTCTGGAGGTCTTTTTTGCGGAATTTGATGTGGAAAGGCCCGGCCGGCAGACGGATGAGGTGGAGCGTCTTTTAAGGCAGGGAGTGAGAAGCTTTGTGCTTGCGTTTGCCGATGAGGCCGTGATCGGGGAGCTTTTGCACAGATTGCGAAAAGAGGGCTGTCGGGTGGTGCTTCTTAGCCGGGACTGGCAGGAGGATGGCGGAGATTACTACGTGGGTGTGGATTATTACAGAAGCGGCCTTCTGGCGGCGGAGCTGCTTGGAAAGATACTGCCGGGGGAGTCCTTATACGCGGCGGAACTTTGGGATAATGGTTTCTCGGAGACAAGGGGATCAAAAGAGTTGTTTGTACAGAAACGGAAAATTTTTATTCCGGTGACAAGGGAGTATGAATCCAACCGGGATATTCATGCCAGATTGAGAGGTTTTCTGGATAAGCTTAAGGGCTTTCCGGCATGTGAGATACTTCCCGTGAGATATGGCCTGGTGGAGGAAGAGCAGGTTTACCGGGAGGTGGTTTCCTGTGTGGAGAGAGAGCCGAATCTGGCGGGGATTTTTGATCTGACCTACCGCCTGGATGTGACGGCCAGGGCCCTGCGGGATCTGGGAAGGACGGATATAAGGCTGGTGGGATTTGACCTTTTTCAGGAGATTGAGCAGGATATTGCGGACTGCGTCATCGACGCGGTGGTGTATCAGGATCTGAGCAGTCAGGCTTACCTTGCGGTGAAGCTGCTGTTTGAAGAGATGTGCTATGGGATTACCCATGAAAAAAAGAAATTCTATTCCAAGCTGGAAATTATAACAGGGGAAAATCTCTGCTATTTTGGTAAAAGTGAGTGGACATAAACAGGAGGAAAGTGAAAGGAGGACTATTATGCTCTACATAGGCGTTGACCTGGGCACCAGCGCGGTAAAGCTGCTGCTGATGGACGGGGAGGGGAAGATTAGAAAGATTGTTTCCAGAGAGTATCCGATTTATTTCCCGAATCCGGGGTGGTCGGAGCAAGATCCGCAGGACTGGTATACCCAGACCATGGAGGGAATCCGGGAGCTTGTGGCGGAGGCGGATAAAGATCAGATATCAGGCATCAGCTTCGGCGGGCAGATGCATGGGCTTGTGATATTGGATGATCAGGATCAGGTCATCCGTCCGGCGCTTTTGTGGAATGACGGACGGACTTTTGAGGAGTGCGACTATCTGAACAACGTTATCGGAAAGGAAAAGCTCTCTCAGTACACGGCGAATATCTCCTTTACCGGTTTTACCGCGCCCAAGATTCTGTGGGTAAAAAATAAGGAACCGGAGAATTTCGCAAGGATTGCAAAGATCATGCTTCCCAAGGATTATATTGCCTATAAGCTCACCGGCGTACACTGTACGGATTTTTCGGACGCTTCGGGAATGCTTCTGCTGGATGTGAAAAACCGCTGCTGGTCAAAGGAAATGTGCGACATCTGCGGGATTCAGATGGAGATGCTGCCAAAGCTCTTTGAGAGTTATGAGTGCGTGGGCACTTTGACGCAGGAGGTCGCAAGGCAACTGGGACTTTCTCCTTCCGTGAAGGTGGCGGCTGGCGCCGGCGACAATGCGGCGGCGGCAGTGGGAACCGGCACCGTGGGAGAGGGGATGTGCAATATCTCCCTTGGTACCAGCGGAACCATTTTTATCTCATCTAAGAAATTCGGAGTGGATAAGTTCAATGCCCTCCATGCTTTTGCGCATGCGGACGGATATTATCATCTGATGGGCTGTATGCTCAGCGCGGCTTCCTGCAATAAATGGTGGATGGAGGATATAGTCGGAACCGACGATTATGCCGGGGAGCAGAAGGGAATCGAAAAGCTGGGAGAAAATCATGTGTATTTCCTTCCTTATCTGATGGGAGAGCGTTCCCCCCACAACAATCCCAACGCAAGAGGCACTTTTATCGGCATGACCATGGATACTGCCAGGGCCGATATGACGCAGGCCGTGCTTGAAGGGGTTGCTTTTGCCCTGAGAGATTCTCTGGAGGTGGCAAAATCTCTGGGCATTCATCTTGAGAGAACCAAGATCTGCGGCGGCGGCGCAAAGAGCCCTCTCTGGAAAAAGATGATCGCAAATATCCTGAATCTGAAGGTGGATGTGATCGAGAGCGAGGAGGGGCCTGCCTTAGGAGGTGCAATGCTGGCGGCGGTAGCCTGCGGCGAATACGAAAATGTGGAGGCGGCAGCGGCAAAAATCGTGAAGATCGTGGATACGGTGGAGCCGGAAGCCGAGCTTGTGGAAAAATATGAGGCAAGGTATCGGCAGTTTAAGGAAATCTATCCGGCCTGCAAGCCTCTTTTTGAGATACTGAAATAGAAAGGAAGTGGAAGAAAATGAAAATCTACAATGTAACGGACGAACGCTTCAAAGCCTACGGAAAGGTGGTTAAGGACATTGACTTTTCCGAAATGGTCAGGGTTTTGAAGGAGGAAACACCCATTCCGGAGGATGTGGCTTATGTGCCCGGCCTTGAGGCTCTTGAATCTCTTCCCGCAGGGGAGGAACTGAGCCGGAAGGTGTACGGGGAGATGCCAATCCAGATCGGTTACTGCAACGGCCATAATTCCCTGCTCAATGCATTGGAATATCACAAAAGTTCCGAGATCAATGTGGCGGCCACGGATGCCATTTTACTGGTAGGGAAAGAGCAGGATATTACAGAGGATTTTACTTATGATACCGCCCTTGCAGAGGCCTTTCTGCTGCCGCAGGGTATGGCGGTGGAGATGTATGCCACAACCCTGCACTATGCCCCCTGCGGTGTGGACGGCGCAGGCTTTCAGGTGGCGATCGTGCTTCCAAAGGGAACCAATCTGGACCTGGAGGAGAGCCATGAGGGAGGCGAGGACGGCCATCTGACAGCGAAAAATAAATGGCTCCTTGGACATCCCGAGGGAGGCCTTCCGCAGGGGAGCCCCATGGGGCTGGTGGGGAAAAATCTCTGCGTCACAGAGTAAAGAGCTTACATCAGGAAAGAAGAGTTGCATATAAAAAGAAGGAGGATACAGCAATGAACAATTTACCCAAAGTCAAGATCGGTATCGTGGCAGTGAGCCGCGACTGTTTCCCGGAGTCCCTTTCCGTTAACAGGAGAAAGGCTCTGGTGGAGGCCTACAAGGCCAAATACGGCGAGGAGGACATCTACGAATGTCCTGTCTGCATCGTGGAGAGTGAGATTCACATGGTACAGGCGCTGGAGGACATCAAAAAGGCAGGATGCAACGCTCTTTGTGTTTACCTTGGAAACTTCGGGCCTGAAATTTCCGAAACTCTGCTTGCAAAGCATTTTGACGGGCCTTCCATGTTTGTGGCGGCGGCAGAGGAGACCCAGAATGATCTGGTGGGAGGCCGCGGCGACGCTTACTGTGGTATGCTGAACGCAAGCTATAATTTGAAGCTCCGCAATATCAAGGCATATATTCCGGAGTATCCTGTAGGGACAGCCGGGGAATGCGCCGATATGATCCGCGAATTTGTTCCCATTGCAAGAGCCATTGTGGGACTTAAGAGCCTTAAGATCATCAGCTTTGGTCCCAGGCCTCTGAACTTCCTTGCCTGTAACGCGCCCATCAAACAGCTTTACAACCTGGGCGTGGAGATTGAGGAGAACTCTGAGCTGGATTTATTTGAGGCATTTAATAAGCATGACGGGGATGAGAGGATTCCTGCCAAGGTGAAGGAGATGGAAGAGGAGCTTGAAGAAGGCAACCAGAAGCCCGAGATTTTGAGCAAGCTGGCTCAGTATGAGCTGACCCTTCTGGATTGGGTTGAGGCTCACAAGGGTTATCGGGAGTATGTTGCCATTGCCGGGAAATGCTGGCCCGCGTTTCAAACCCAGTTCGGTTTCGTGCCCTGCTATGTAAACAGCCGTCTGGCAGGTATGGGAATTCCCGTTTCCTGTGAGGTGGATATTTATGGATGCTTAAGCGAGTTTATCGGCACGGCAGTGAGCGATGATGTGGTAACTCTCCTTGACATCAACAACTCCGTTCCGGAAGATATGTATGAGGAATCTATCAAGGAGAAATTCAATTATACCCACAAGGACACCTTTATGGGCTTCCACTGTGGAAATACTTGCTCCAGAAAACTGGCTTTCTGCAGCATGAAGAACCAGATGATCATGGCAAGATCCCTTCCTGTGGAGGTGACCAACGGTACTCTGGAGGGAGATATTGTGCCCGGAGATATTACCTTTTACCGTCTGCAGTCCACTGCCGACAATAAGCTCCGCGGCTATATCGCCCAGGGCGAGGTGCTGCCGGTTGCCACCAGATCCTTTGGCGGAATTGGCGTATTTGCCATTCCTGAGATGGGGAGATTCTACCGCCATGTACTGATCGAGGGAAATTACCCGCACCATGGGGCAGTCGCCTTTGGCCACCACGGAAAGGCCCTCTATGAGGTATTTAAATATATCGGCGTA
Organism: uncultured Lachnospiraceae bacterium; assembly: GCA_910579425.1. Taxonomy (GTDB): domain Bacteria; phylum Bacillota; class Clostridia; order Lachnospirales; family Lachnospiraceae; genus Suilimivivens. The sequence continues at coordinate 80,918 of CAJTVL010000005.1, forward strand.
GAGCTTGACGAAATCGGATTCAACCAGCCCAAGGGAATGCTGTATAAGTCGGAGAATCCCTTTGCCTGAAAATAACTCATAAAGTCAAAAAAATACATTGCATAAAGCGGTCCATGTGATTATACTCTTTTGTGGTTTATCACATGGGCTGTTTTTTATGGGAGGAGTCTGTGAAAAATAAATTTTTCACAGACAAATTTGTGCCGGCGCCCAAATTTGCAGGTGTTGGCAGAATGGAGGATTATTATGGCGAAGGATTCAACAAAGGATATGACAGTGGGTTCCCCTATGAAGCTGATTTTGGGATTTTCAATTCCCCTGCTTTTCGGCGCTCTTTTCCAGCAGTTTTACAGTGTGGTGGATACGGTGATTGTAGGGCGCTTTTTGGGCGTGAACGCGCTGGCTGGGGTGGGGGCTACGGGTTCCCTGAACTTTATGATCATGGGTTTTTGCATGGGAGTGTGCAGCGGTTTTGCAATTCCGGTGGCTCACAAGTTCGGGGCAAAGGATTATTCCGGCATGCGTCAGGTGGTGGCGAACAGCGTGTGGCTGTCGGTGGCTTTTTCTGTTGTCATGACCACGGCGGTAGCCCTGCTGTGCCGGAATATTCTCACCTGGATGAAAACCCCGGAGGATATTTTCGAGTACTCTTACGCATACATACTGATTATTTTCCTGGGGATTCCGGCCACCTATCTTTATAATATTTTGTCCGGCGTTATCCGCTCTATGGGGGACAGCAAGACGCCTCTGTTTTTTCTTACCCTGTCCTCCGTCCTGAATATCGGGCTGGATATTCTGTTTATCGTGGCTTTTGAGATGGGGGTTGCGGGAGCTGCGGCGGCCACTGTGATCTCACAACTGATCTCCGGGCTTTTGTGCCTTTTTTATATGGTGAAAAAGTTCGAGATCCTGCATATTACCAGACAGGAATGGAGGATGAATCCCATGCATATGCGGCAGCTCTGTGGGATGGGGCTGCCTATGGGCCTGCAGTATTCCATCACCGCCATCGGTTCGGTAATTCTGCAGACCTCAGTGAATACCCTGGGGGCTCTTGCGGTGGCTTCCGTCACGGCGGCAGGCAGGGTGAATATGTTTTTTACCTGTCCCTTTGAAGCCATGGGCTCCACCATGGCAACCTACGGCGGGCAGAATGTGGGAGCCAAAAAGCTGGAACGTCTGGGGCAGGGGCTGAAATCCTGCACCCTTCTGGGAGTGGGCTATGCCCTGCTGGCTTTCGGGGTCATGTATTTGTTCGGGGATAATCTGGCGTCCCTGTTCGTGGAGACAGGGGACGCCGCTGTGGGAGCGGAAATCCTGGCAAATGCCAGGCTGTTTCTGACTGTCAACAGTGCTTTTTACATTCCCCTGGCTATGGTGAATATTTTCCGTCTGATGATACAGGGTATGGGCTTTAGCACCTTTGCCATTCTTGCAGGTGTGTTTGAGATGGCAGCCAGATCCTTGGTGGGGCTTGCGCTGGTTCCAAGGATTGGCTTTCTCGGGGTGTGCTTCTCCAATCCGCTGGCCTGGATTTCCGCAACGGCGTTTCTGGTTCCGGCCTACTGCCATGTGAGGAGGAAGCTGGATGGGATGATGAACCGGACGGGGTCCTGACCGGCCTTTCTGCAGCTACAGCAAGTAATTATTTTCCCGATTTGCAATCTGTAAACCCACTAATTTACAGGTTGCATATCCTCTCGCCACCAACGGCTCTGATTTGCAGATTTCTTCTGCCTCTTCCCGGCTCTCTGTTTTCAGGATATACATCCCTGCCATTCCCGGATAACCTTTAAAAACCCCGCAGAGTTCCAGCTTTCCTTCATCGTCCAGCTTTCTTATGTTCTCAACGTGTTCCATAACCGCCTGTTTCGTCATCTTATTATAGGTTTTGCTTTTCTCGATCATCATCATGTACATCAATTTTTCCATATGATCTTCTCCTTTCCATTTTAGTGGCATATTGCATTTGGAACATAGATAGTTTATCATAGAATGGTGACAAAGAATGTCATTATTTGAAGTGGAGTGTAAAAATGTCAAAAGCAGAACGGCTGATTGAAATGATGATAACAATAAACGCAAAAAGGGATTTTACAGTAGGCGAGCTGGCAAATGAGTTTTCCGTATCAAAAAGAACCATACTGCGTGACCTGCAGGAATTGGAACAGGCTGGTTTCCCCCTTTATTCCGAAGTCGGGGCGGCGGGCGGGTACCATATCTTAAAAGAACGCATCCTGCCGCCTATTGTTTTTTCGGAAAGCGAAGCAAAATCTGTTTTTTTTGCCTGTCAGGCCCTGCAGTTTTATCGTGATTTGCCTTTTGAACAGGAAACTATTTCCGTCTTGAAAAAATTTTTAAACTGCCTTCCATTAGATGTACAAAACAGTATCACACAGATTCAAAACAAGGTCGTGTTTTGGATTCCGGACAGGCATTGCGATTCGCCGCTGCTTAAATCAATATTTCTTGTCGCCATCAACCGCCATGCCGCAACAATACGGTATTCGTCAACATATTCTGAGAGTATACGCACCATTATACCTGTCGGCTTATATGCCATGAACGGACTCTGGTATTGCCCCGCCTATTGCATGACAGCCAATCAAATCAGGGTGTTCCGGGTGGACCGCATCAAAGAAATCATAGAGGAAAAGCCCTGTCCGAAAGAGAAATATCCTATTCCTGGATCAATTCAGGAATATCTTGAAAAAACAGAGGTGAAAAATGATTACCACATGAAAATCCAACTGACGGACATAGGCGTTAAGCGCTGTGAAAGCGAGTGTTTACTTGCGGGCGGATTGAGAACATTTCCAACGGGCGGCGGAATAATCGACATGGAAATAAACTATGACGCTTTGGAATGGGTCGCCGATTATATACTGCCCTTTGGGAACAACGCCACTGTATTGGAGCCTGTGGAGTTGATAGAGCGAATGCGGCAAAAAGTATATGAATTATATCAGCACTATTGCAACCCCCAATAGCCTGTTATGCATTTTTTAGTAGGGCGGCGGAAGGCAGCATGTAAAAGAAACCTCAGGGAAAAGCACCTTAAAGTTTACATCATGCAATCAGAAAGGGCTTCTGCTTTTGATAATTAGGAATTACAATGAAAGCAGGTAATAGCCTCCGGCCAGGCGGCGGATTGCAGAAAGGAACGGGATTTAAATGACCACAGGGGAGAAGCTGGCGGCTTTACGCAAAAGAAAAGGGATCACCCAGGAGAGGCTTTCGGAAATTCTGGGCGTTTCCAGACAGTCGGTTTCCAGATGGGAGATGGATGCAGCCTTTCCGGAGACGGAAAAGCTGATCAAACTGAGTAAACTGCTGGAATGCAGCGTCGATTTTCTGCTAAACGAGGAGCTCACAGAGGACAGGCTGGCGACGGAAAGGAACAGGGAGTTGTCCGGGGCGGACTGCGTTCAGTTTATCCGGGAATGCGGATACTTTTTTCTGGCCACATGCCCAGACGACATGCCCAGACTGCGGCCTATGGGGATGATCTATTCGGATGATAAAGCGTTGTATCTGGTGACGGACAGACGCAAAAGCGTTTATGCGGATCTGATGAAAAATCCCCGGGTAGAGCTGGCAAGCTACAATCTGTATACCCGTAAATGGATTCGGATCAGCGGCCGGGCAGAGACGGAAAGCTCTCCCCGGGTCAGGGAAGTAATGCTGGATTTATATCCTGTGATCAGGCAGGAATATGTGGATCAGGATGAGATTTTTTTTGTAATCTTTAAACTGACGATGGACAGGGTCACCGTGAATTAAAGCATTGCCGTGCAGGCCGGATGGCAAAAGAAAAACAGGCATTAGGAATGCACAGAAAGGAGCATAAATTAATCATGAAAAGAAAATCCATTGGAGCCCGCCATGAAATGATCGTGCAGCCGACTTTTATTATCGGCACCTATAATGAGGACGGCACGCCGGACTTTGCACCCATCACCTGGGTGAGCAAAACCTGCGAGAAGGATCGCGATTATCTGATTATCATCAGTATGTATGGAACGAAACAGACAAAGCGCAATGTCCAAAGAACCGGGCAGTTTAGCGTAAACCTTGCCACGCCTCCCATGCTGGAGTTGGTTGACTATTTTGGTCAAACCTCCGGGAAGAACGGGCAAAAGAAAGCGGTTCCTTACGCCTGGGACAAGGCCCTCTGCGTGGAGGCGCCGACCCTTGACGTAAGTCCCTGGGTCTGTGAATGCGAGGTGGCAAGAACGGTCACTACCGGGGAATCGGATACCTTTTTCTGCCGGGTGAAAAATGTGCAGGTGGATGAGGGGATTGATGTGGACACAAAAGGAATTGACTTGACTGATTTTAATCCGGTGGTCTATTCGGGAAATTATCACTCTATTGGGGAATATCTGGGGGCGATCGGGGATTTTTACGCCAGGGAGAAGGACTGCTGACAGGGTAGGTCCGAAAAATAATGGATTCGACTAGAAGTCCGACAAAAAATGTGTTTGAAATGAACTATGACGCGGGGGAGGAGACGGTCTTTGCATTTTGCCGAAAAGACCCGGAAAAAAAGCAATGGGGGTGGTAAATTTATGGAAAAACTAAGTAAAGAAGCCGAAAGGATTTTGGAAGAACGCTTTGGGAAGGACAGCGTGATTGCCCTTGCCACAATGCAGGACGGCGTTCCTTATGTGCGTTATGTGAATGCCTATTATGAAAACAGGGCGTTTTATGTGATTACCTATGGACTTTCCAATAAAATGAGGCAGATCGGACAAAATCCCCTTGTGGGGATAGCCGGGGACTGGTTCACCGCCCATGGGAGCGGCATGAATCTGGGGTATTTCGGGAAAAAAGAAAATGCGCAAATTGCAGAAAAACTGAGGAAGGCTTTCGCGGGGTGGATTGATAACGGGCACAATGATTTCCAGGATGAGAATACTTGTATTCTCCGTATCCGGCTGAAGGACGGGATTTTGTTTTCTCACGGAACGAGGTATGAGATTGATTTTGAGGAGCTTTCATAAGCCATACATTTGGCAGATGAAGCGGCTGTTTAACCCGGGTATTCCAACAGGAAGTGCGTATCGGTTTGGCCGATCTGCACAAAACCAAGTTTCCGGTAAAGGGCTTTTGCGCGGAGGTTTTCGCAGAAGCACCCTAACCGGATTTTTTTGTCCTGATTGATGCAGGTTTTCTGGAGACCGCGTAAAATATCGGAGCCGACTCCTTTGCCGCGGCAGGCCGGGGGCAGGTGGATTTCTGCTATCACCAAATAGGCATCCTCGAAAAAATACTGCATATAGCCGGCAAAAGTATTGTCAATCTCAATGACATAGAATTGCTCGATGGACGTGAAATCGTTGTCAAAATCCTCCCGCTGAAAAGCTTCATCCCAGCCCCATATCTTCTCAACATAGGGACGGACTGATTCGGTCTTGAGTGCATATATGAAATCGTGGTCATCGGGCGTTGCAGAGCGGATTTGGTAGTTCATACCGGAATCTCCTTTATATCGATCAATGGTGAGACTAGAGATTATATCTTATTTTCCTATCGCAGTCAACCATTTCCGAGTTAATCTGCCATCAAATTCAGGCCAACAAAATACATTTATCTGAGTAAGAAAATACATTTCTAATTTCACCATTTCATTGTAGCATATGTCGCAAGGAGGGACCCATCGAAGATGGGGGGATTCCTTACGACAATGCACGCATCAGCGTGCTTCCTTGAACTATGTCGCAAGGAGGGACCCATCGAAGATGGGGGAGGGTGGCATTATGGATAAATTGATGCTTGATATGAATTGGTGTCTGGGACGCCTGAGAAGAATCTATTTCATGGCACTGCCAGAGAGTGAGGCGGATTATGAGAAGAGCCGCCGCAGATACATAGTGGGGGATTCGGCGGCGCAGACGATCGCGCAGTTAGCGGGCGGAACTTTTCTGGTCTCGCTCATGCTTTCCGCGGGATTTTCGGATGCGGAGGCGGGGATTCTGACCTCCATAGCCAGTCTGGCAGCGCTTTTTCAACTGTTTACTATGGGGAAGGTCAGCCATTTGAGAAAAAGAAAGCTTTTCATCTGTCTGATGACAATGCAGAAGCTTTATCTGGCCTTTATTTTCTTTATTCCGCTGCTTCCGGCGCCGAACAGCGTCCGCCAGCTGTTAATTATTATAGGTTATTTTGTGGCACAGATCTGCGCGCAGATTGGGACGCCTGCCACCCAGGACTGGATTGCCTCCCTGGTTCCGGCCCGTTTGCGGGGCAATTATTTTTCCAGAAAGGATGCGGTCTGCGTTTTCGTTACGGTTACCATGATGCTGCTTTCGGGGCTTCTGATGGATGCCACGGCGGGAGCGCGGCAGAATGTGGGCTTTGTTCTGAACGGAAGCATGATTTTGGCGTTGGTGCTTTTAAATGCCTGGGCCTTTAGCTGTATGAAGGAGCCGCGCCAGAGCAGGATCAACGCAGAGGGCAAGGAAATTCACGGAAAGCTGAAAAGGAAATACCGACAGGAGGAAGAGGCGCACAGGGGAGAGCTCTTTGCAGAGATGAAGGAAGCCTTTGCAAAGCCTGATTTCAGAATGGCTTTTGGATTGACGCTTCTCTGGCAGACTTCCTTTTATTGCGCGTCGCCCTTTAACACCAGCTATCAGCTCAAAGAATTAGGGATGCCCTTTACCTTTATTATGGTCATTGGGTTTCTGGGAAATATGCTGCGTATCGCCATTACGCCCTGGATGGGAAGGATGGGGGATAAATATGGGATGGCGTTTCTTTATAAGTATTCGTTGGTGGGGATTTTAATGTGTTTTGTATTTTTCGCCCTGGCGGTTCCCTCCAATGCGTACCCGATGGTCATAGCGGGAACCGTCTGCTCCGCCCTCGGATGGAGCTTCGCGGGGATCGGTCTCTTTGGCGTGCAGCTTGAGCTGTTGGATGAGGGAAAAAGAGACATTCAGCTCTCCATTTTATCCTCCCTTTCCGGCGCGTATGGCTTTCTGGTTTCCCTTGCGGCCGGACAGCTTCTGGATTTTCTGCAGAAAGCGGAGATCACCCTTTCCGGGAAAAGGGTTTACGCCCAGCAGTTTACCAATATACTTGGGGCCTGGTTCCTTTTACTGACCATTGTCTTTTTGAAATTTAAGGTGCAGAGGAGGGAGCGCCAGTTGGAGACAAATATGTGACATATGTATCAGCTTTTGGCGGTCAGCGCTTCTGAAGCTTCAGGATTTTCCGGTCATAGGTCAACAGGCCGTTGACCTCTTCTTCCACATCGCTGAGCTGTGTGTACACGGCCCCGCTAAGTCCCTGCTCCTGTAGAGGAAGCAGGGATTTTTCTATCAGCTCACGGCAGGCTGCGTCAAATTCCTCCAGGCTGTCATAGCGCCTGTAGCCAAAGATCCGCTCCAGACTGGAATGGTCTTTGATATGGCAGGCATAGCCGCCGTATTCGGAAAGAAAAGCGGCTCTTCGATCAGGCGGGGGGCCGGCTTTTGAGGCACTCTGTCCGCCGCTTTGAGCGTTTTTTACTGTGCGGGAGGCATGGAAGAGCGTATTTTTTCCGGGCACGGTAAGAGGCCGGAAGTAATTGTGTACGCTGATAAAGTCCCCGCAGCCCTGATCGAACCAGCCGCTGGCAGAGTCGATGAGGCGGGAGGGATCCTTTTTTCGGATCAGATCGGTAATCCGCACGGCGTCAAACTGCCCCCAGCCCTCGTTAAAGGGCGTCCAGATGGCGATGGAGGGAAAGAATTTCAGATGATCGATGGTTTCCATGCATTCCTTTTCCCATTCGGCCCGGAACTGCGGATTATCCATAGCCAGCAGCTCATAGCGGGAGTCCTTGAAGGAAGCGGTAAATCTGGAGGACAGGGTGGGGAGATAGCTGACGATAGAGGAGCGGTAGCGGCCTCCGCCGTTTACCATATCCTGGCAGACAATCATGCCCAGACGGTCGCAGTGGTAATACCATCTGGCGCTTTCCACCTTAATATGCTTGCGCAGCATGTTAAAGCCAAGCTTCTTCATGACAGTAATGTCATAAAGAAGCGCATCCTCGGAAGGGGCGGTGTAAAGGCCGTCCGGCCAGTAGCCCTGATCCAGCACCCCCATGAGAAAGTAAGGCTTGTGGTTTAAGCAGAACACAGGAGTTTTTTCCGGGGATTCAATGCTATAGAGACGCATGGCAAAGTAGCTTTGGACGCGGTCTTCTCCGAAAGAGAGCCTCACCTGATACAAAAAGGGAGTCTCCGGACTCCAGCTATGGAAGGCTTCTTCGGGGATGGTGAAGGACAGAGAAGCGGTATATGTCAGGAAACCGGTATCAGGCCGGGCGGAATTTGAGGACTTGCAGACGGCAAGGGACATATCCTGCCGGATCAGTTCTTCCTCCCTGCAAAGGACGGACATGGCAAGGGACGGGATTTTAGCTCCGGCCACGGCCTTTATGTGGGCGGTTACGCGGCGCTCGTCATAGTTGGTTTCAAACCACAGCTCTTCTATGTGGGAAGCGGGAACCTGTTCCAGCCATACGCTCTGCCAGATACCGCCCCGGTGAAGGGACTGCTTCCCTCTTGGTTGGCCTCCCTGGTCAGTGGGATCCTGGACTTTAAGAAGAAGCCGATTGTCCCCCTCTTTAAGATAATCCGTAATATCCGCATGGAAAGGCAGGTAACCTCCCTGATGGAAGATGACCGGGTGGCCGTTTACAGAAACCTGCGCCTGATAATCCACGGCCCCGAAGTGCAAAACAGTGCGCATACCGGAGGAAACCGGACAGGGGAGGGCAGGAAGGGTTCTTTGATACCAGAGATATTCGCCCGGAAGGAGCTGACGGTTCACGCCGGAGAGAGTGCTTTCCGGGGAAAAAGGCACAAGAATCTTTCCGTCAAATTCAAGGGGCGGCGCAGCCTCCTGCGTGATTGCATAATCCCAATAACCGTTCAGGGAGAGAAAAGAGTCCCGTCTGAGCTGGGGGCGGGGATATTCGGGCAGCACGTTATTATGGTCAAGAGCCTCGCCCCAGACGGTAGTAAGAGGGGTGAGCCGGTCATTTTCGTGAGGGCGGATGATGCTTTTGAGAGCGTTTTTTAAATTCATGAAGGTCTCCTTTGAGGCACTGTTTTTTCTATCTCTTTTACTTGCACCTGCATATAATGCCTCCTTACAATGAAGTATATAATTAGTATATATTACAAGAGAAAAATTATCAATTTGTATTTATGATGCAAAAAGGACGCACAAATGCGGAATAAAATATGAAGGGACTTTGCGTAGCTCCGGTTGAAATAATAATAACCGCAGGAAAGAATTGCTCTTTCCCGCGGTTATGTATCCGGTGTAAAACACGATCCCGTTTAACCAAGCAGAGACAGGACGCCCTGGTTGGACTGATTTGCCTGTGCAAGCATAGCCTGCCCGGCCTGTGCAAGGATCTGATTGTTGGAGTATCTTACCATTTCGGTGGCCATATCCGTATCGCGGATCTGGGATTCTGCGGCGGTGGTATTCTCCACAATGTTATCCAGATTGTTGATGGTGTGCTCTAAGCGGTTCTGAACCGCACCAAGGTCGGAACGCTGTTGGGAAACCTTCTTGATCGCGCCCTTGAGGGTTTCAATCGTTTCTCTTGCGCTGTCCTCTGTGAGAACGCCCGTTTCTTTCAGGCCGTCAACTCCGATTCCGGCTGCGCTCATGGCTTCAATTTTCACGCCGATGGTATTGTCTAAATTGCCTTCTGCCCCTACGTGCAGTGTGAACTCCAGCTTGGGGGCGGCAGAGCTTCCGTCTGAACCGTCTGCATTCTTAAAGTCAAAGTATTTTCCAATCTGCTCGGCGCCGATTTCTTTCATGGTACCGGTGCCGTCATCCAGATAGAGGCCTCCCTTATATACGCCAAACTCATCAAAGTAAGTTGACATATCCGCATCTTCAGCCAGGGCGGCAGACGTAGTGGTATTTCCGGTGCGGATGGGATTCCCTTTTGCCTCAAAGTAAGTACCAAGATCAGCTTCTGCAATCTGCTGAGAGCCGGTTTGGGGAGTCTGGGTTCCGTGCTGACCGGTTGTGTCGGCAGCTACTTTGTACAGCATTGCGCCGTCCTTGTACTTTAAGTCGCCATTCTCATCTAATTCAACATACTTGTCAAGAGTACCGGTGGTTGCGGCTGATGCGGCTGTTCCGGTTACTACAGCAACACCGGTGGAAGTTGTTCCTGCACCTACATTAGCAGCCGCAAGATTGGCAGCCGTTACAAAAGTAAAACCTGTCTTTGCGGTAACAGTGCCATTATCAGCAACATCAAAATAAGTAGAAAGATTTGCATCTGTTACTTGCACATGATCGGTTGCCGATGTGCCGCCACCTGAGGGACTTACACATAATACATTTGTCCCAAGCGCAGTTGTATCCAATGCCATGGACGCTGCAGTTGCCCCGCTGGAGGCTGTGACCGCAGTCGTCTCACCTACAGCGTAGGCATTTTGGCCAGCCTTGACGGCAATTGACATCTCCGCAAGCTTCTTTGCCTCAGCGTTCATGGAAACGGTCTTTTTAACAGCCGCCGTATCTGTCGCGGAATCGCCTTCTCCGCCTTTGAGCAGATAAAGCTCATTAAACTTGGTGGTCTCGGATACACGGTCGATCTCGTCAATCAGGGCGTCCACTTCACTCTGGATGTATTCGCGCTCCTCGGAAGAATTTGTTCCGTTGGCGGCCTTGGTTGCCAGCTCATTCATTCTCTGAAGCATGTCGTGTACTTCGGTGAGAGCGCCCTCAGCCGTCTGCACTGCGCTGATGCCGTCCTGTGCGTTTAAGGAAGCCTGGGTCAGGCCTCTGACCTGCCTTCTCATCTTTTCGCTGATCGCCAGTCCTGCCGCATCATCCGCCGCGCGGTTGATCTTGTAACCGGAAGAGAGCTTCTCAGTGGATTTGGCCTGTGATTTTGTGGTCAGACCGAGCATTCTGTTGGAATTCATTGCTGTTAAATTGTGTTGTACTACCATAATTTACCTCCTTGGCTTTACCTGATGTAAATCCTTTTACATCGGTGTGAGTTGTTTCTGCTTCTATAATGACCGGACAGATCCTCTGACGGGCTTTGGTCTTCGGCATCGGGCCGTCCGGTTATTACCTGGTAGGATTTTTTTTCACATATTTCTCCGGATGTTCCGGCTGTGCATAATATTTGGGGAGCTTTGCCCTCTGCTGCGGGTCTGTGATGTTCCTTTCAAGAACGGACAACACAACCGATCAGGGATACTGCATTACTTCATGAGTTCAAGGATTTTTATCTGGAAAAAGAGAAAAACATCCGCAATTACGCTCTTTGCATCATGGGGCTTAACACGGCCCTGCGCATCACGGATATTTTGGAGTTAAGATGGGGTGATCTTTATGATTTTGATAAGAGCTGCTTTTTGGAGCATTTGGCTGTGATCGAGAAAAAGACCGGCAAACCCAACACCATCGCCTTAAACCAGACTGTGGTTGAGGTTCTCACCGCGTACAGGAATCAGCTTTCGCCTGTTCCCGAAAAAGGCACCTGTCTGTTTCCCAGCCGTAAGGGCACAAACAGGCCATGGGAATGCAACATTTGTTAACAGAATGTTGCATTCGCCTTTTTTTATGCGTCTGGACGCAAAAAAGAAATATATTGTTTCGCATAAGTCGGAAAAGATGGTAAAATAAAGAAACCAGGATTTCATGTGCCGCTTTGCGGTGCGCTGCCACGCCATAAAAGTTTGGCTGTCCGGAAAGGAGTAAATGATGGATCAGGCATTGTTTGAGATATATGAAAGGAATTTTCCTTTTAATATAAGGAAGAAGGACACGGTTTTGCAGATTTTAGGCCACAGGGATAATGTTGTCCTGGAGCGAAGGGAGGAAGGGAAGGGGCTGATCGGAGTGTCGGTGATTCACCGGAATGCCGTGCTGATGCTATGTGTTGACGGAAAGTACAGAAACCGGGGAATCGGTACACAGCTTTTGGAAAAATCCGAGCAGTTGGTCAGGGAGCGGGGTTTTAGCGAGATCGTGATCGGAGCCGGCCACGATTATCTCATGCCGGGAGTGCCCACCTCCAGGCGGTATTTTCAGGCGGAGAATGAGAGGCTTTACGAAAATCTGGATGAGTCGGCCGTCCTCTTTTTTGAAAAACGGGGATATGTCCATTCTTGGGAATGTAATTGTTTTGATATGATGGTTTCCTTTAACGGGCAGGAGAAGGAGGACGGGGGAATTTCCGTGTCAGGGGATGCAGAGGAAGGAGCCCCTCAGGTGCAGGGATGCCGGGTGGGCGATCAGATTTCGGGCATCACTTACCGATGGGCGCAGCAGGAGGACTTAAGGAGGATATGCGAGTGTACGCAGGATGCCTGCCCGGAATTTACAGAGTACTACCAAAATGAGAGCCTGTATGCGAAGGACAGTGACGAGAGAGCCTTGATCGCAGTGGCGCAGGAAGGCCAGGTGGCAGGAACCCTGATCGTGGGGGTGGAAGATAAGGAGAAGCAAATTGGAAGCGTGGGCTGTACCACGGTCAGACGCAGCTTTCAGGGAAGGCATATTGCGGTAAATCTTGTCTGTATCGGGACAGGGCATTTGCGAAAGATGGGAATGAGGGAAGCCTTTTTAGGCTATACCTATAGCGGTCTGGATCATCTCTATGGCTATGCGGGTTATAAAATCCGGGTTTATTATATGATGGCAAAAAAGGCTTTGGGGTAGTTCCCGGCCGTGCAGGAGCTTGAGAGAGAAGGGCCTGTAAAAGGGACGGTGCAGGATTGCGGAAGGGATACTCGGGTGCGCAAGTGACGGCCCGGGATTGGGGAAAGGATGGCGGAAGATCATGGAAGCGGAAGAATTACTTAAGAAACGGCTGCGGGAGCTGGCGAGAAAATGCTATCAGAATAACCAGTACACCTTTACCGGTTTTCTTGGCCCGGCGGATATGGAGTGTTTTTACGGGCTGGAAAGGGAGCTTTCCTATGTTCCTTATAAGATATGGGGTGGAAGTGAGTTCTGTGAGCGGGCGATGCTCCGGTTCGGAGGGGAGCAGGAGCTGGGGTATGAAGAGGACTTTCCGATTGCCTGTATTGCCGCAAAGCCTCTGGCGGCAAAGTTTGCAGATGCTCTCAGCCACAGGGATTTTCTGGGAGCGCTTATGAATCTCGGGATTGACAGAAGCACTCTGGGGGATATTTGGATGATAGAAAATACGGGATATATTTTCTGCCTGGAGAGTATGGCGGATTTTATTGCCGAAAACCTTGGAAAAGTAAAGCACACTTCTGTCCAGTGCAGCCGAACCCGGGAGATTCCTGATTTTGCAGGTACAGACAGGCAGGAGATCAGAATCCAGGTGGCTTCCGGGCGGATTGACGCCGTGCTGGCCAGGGTGTATAAGCTTTCCCGGAGTCAGGCCCTGGAGCTTTTCCGGCAGAGAAAGGTGCTTTTAAACGGCAGGATCTGTGAAAATAACAGTGTGTCTCTGACCCAGGGAGACCGGGTAAGCGCAAGGGGCTATGGAAGATTTGACTATCTGGGAGAGCAGAGTGTCAGCAAAAAGGGCAAGTCAAATGCCGCCGTTATTTTTTATGGAAAGCGCTGAGGCTTTTGAGAGGTCTGCATATTGGACGAGAAGGAGAAATTAAAAATGCTGTTACTGGAACAGATGATCGTGCTTTTCATTTTAATGGGGATTGGATTTTTCTGTTATAAAAAGGGGATCATTACGGACGAGGTGAGCCGGAAGCTTTCGGCGATTGTGGTGAATATTGCGAACCCCGCGCTGGTGCTGACTGGCGGTATGGGGGAGGAGAAAATTTCGGGACAGGAGCTCAAGCTGACCATTGTAATTTCGCTTATTATGTATGCGGCCCTTCTGGCGCTGGCGATGGTTTTGCCAAGGCTGCTGCGTGTGGAAGAGAAAAGCAGGGGAACCTACAGGGCGATGACTGTGTTTTCCAATATCGGGTTTATGGGGTTTCCGGTAATCAATGCCCTTTATGGCAGCAGCGCTCTGCTCTATGCCACTTTTTTTGTGATCCCTTATAATATCTTGATTTACACTTACGGAGTATCGGCGATTGCGGGCAGAAGCAGAGAAAAAGAGAGGAAAGGTTTTTCCCTGAAAGGGATTTTCAATGTGGGCTTTGTGGCGTGTATCGTGACCATCATGATCTATTTTGCAAATTTGGGCCTGCCTGCCTTTGTGGAGAGTACGCTGACCCATTTAAGCAATCTGACCTCGCCGCTGAGCATGATGGTGATCGGTGCTTCCCTTGCAGCGATCGATCTGCGGGAGCTCTTTACGGACGCAAAACTCCTTCTGTTTTCTGCCATTAAGCTGGTAGTGATACCGATCATAGGGCTTTGGGTGATCCGGCAGTTTGTGGACAGTGAGCTGCTCCTTGGGGTATGTCTTGTGATGCTGGCAACCCCGGTGGGAAGCATGACCGCTATGCTGGCACAGCAGTATGAAGGGGATTATGAGATGGCCTCCAAGGCCGTGGCGCTTACCACAATCCTGTCGGTAGCCACCATGCCGCTGGTGTCGGGGATTATGATGTGAGATTGGAGTTGAAAGGGAGAGGATTTCTTTTCAAGCCCTATCGCGTAACATTCCATTCTGTTCTTTGGGAGAGGCCGGGGGCAGGCATTAGCTATCCTGCCGCCCTAAGTTTTCCCTTAAGTCAGTATCAGAACGAAATATTCAGTAAATCAGCAATATCAGAGAAATTGATGTATAAATCATCATAAATATTGACCTTGACTGTAGAGTCAAAGGAGTACTGGATATTCAGCTTGTTTCCCTCGAAATAATTAATGGTAATCGTCTTACGACGGGGATCCACAATCCAATATTCCCGTACATTGGCATTTTTGTAATAGTATAGCTTGCGGATGTAATCATCTGCCGCAGTGCTTGGAGAAACAATTTCGATGATGAAGTCAGGGGCGCCGTTGCAGCGCTTACCGTCCAGTTTGTCCCTGTCACATACGATCATAAGATCGGGCTGAACAATGGTGAGGGGGGTGTCGGATAATTTTACATCGAATGGGGCATGGAAAACCCTGCATGGATAGTTTCTGCTTTTTATATAGGAGTTCAGTATGGTTGTCAGCTCTGTGGAGAGTGTCTGATGCTCTTGTGAGGGGCCGGCCATGTAATAGATCTGGTCATCAAAGACTTCTGCCCTGATATTTTCCGGAAGAGCTTCATATTGCTCTAAAGAAGTAATTTGAGGCTGGGGCTGCAATGCAGACATGGACTTCACTTCCTTTCGTGGCGTCATATATTTGTTTCCTTTGGGCTGTCAGTCAGATCAAGAACCCTGGAGATACTTCTTCCCTATATTATAATTTGTGTTTCTGCATTATACAATGATTATTATAAAACGGTTTTATTATTTAACATCGTTGACAATTGTGTCTAATGATGTTAAACTAAACACAAACGTGTCTAATGGTATTAGACAAGAAAGCTTTTGACCCCGGTTTGTGCCGCCGGCCTGGCGGAAGAATGGAGAGTTCTATGGAACAATTCAAATTAGGTGAAATGGAACAGCGCTTTGCGGATATGATATGGAGGGAGGCGCCGATTGCCTCTGGGCAGTTGGCGAAGCGGTGCGGGGATGAATTTGGATGGAAAAGGACGACGGCCTATACCATGCTGAAAAGGCTTTGCGACAGGAAGCTTTTTGTCAATGAAAACGGTATGGTTACGGTGCTCATGACCAGGGAGGAGTTTCAGGCGGCTCAGGGGGAGCAGTTTATCAATGATGTTTTTGATGGTTCCCTGCCCCGTTTTCTTGAGGCTTTTTCCCAAAGGAAAAAAATGAGTCCCAAAGAAGTGGAAGCCCTGAAAAAAATGATTGACGAGATGGAGTGAACAATTGAGGGAGGAGGTATAGAGGAATGGAACAAATGCTGATCAGAGTTTTGAATATGAGTCTTACGGCAGGGATTGTGATTCTGGCCGTGATGTCGGCGCGGCTTATGCTTCGGAGAGCACCGAAGATTTTTTCCTATGTTCTGTGGCTGGCAGTGCTTTTCAGGCTGTTATGCCCACTTTCCTTTTCCCTGGATTTTTCTCTGCTGGGGATGTTGAAAGCGCCGCTGCCGCAGCGGGGGCAGATGCAATATATTCCGGAAAATATCGGTCTTATGAGGCGGCCGGAGATTAGCCTGCCGGGGGATATTGTGACTGATATAGTCAATTCATCTCTGCCTGCAGGTACGCCGGAGGCTTCCATGAATCCCATGCAGGGAATTTTGTTTGCAGGCGCTGTTATCTGGCTGGCAGGAGTATTGACTATGATAGTCTATAGTATGGTATCCTATGGAAAGTTGAGAATTCGTTTAAGGGGAGCGGCAGCGGAGGAAGGGGCAGGCCGGATTTACCGGACAGAGTGGCTGGAAACAGCCTTTGTCTGCGGCCTTTTTTGTCCGCGGATTTACCTGCCCCTGGCCTTGGGGGAGGAAGAGAAGGACTATATCCTGTTGCATGAACAGATTCATATCAGAAGAGGCGATCAGATCTGGCGGACCCTGGGCTATCTTGCCCTTTGTATCCACTGGTTCAACCCGCTGGTGTGGATTGCTTTTTACTTAAGCGGGAAAGATATGGAGATGTCCTGCGACGAGGCTGTGATCAGGAAAATGGGAAGCGGTGTGAGGAAGGATTATTCCGCATCCCTTCTCTCCCTGGCCTGCGGCAGGAGGGTTATGCCGGGGCTCCCTCTGGCCTTTGGGGAAGGGCAGACGGGCAGCAGGATCAAAAATCTTCTTCATTATAAACGGGTAGGAAAGAGCGTGGCGCTGCTTTTGGGAGCAGTCTGTCTTCTGGCGTCTGCTCTGCTGGCGGCCAATCCGGGAAAGGGCGGACAGTCGGGATACAGAGACGGGCTTAGCTGTTATGACATTCCCCTGGGGGAGGGAAGGCTTTTCTGGGGAATGAGCCGGGAAGAACTCACAGCCGTTATGGGTGAGCCCTCCGCAGAAGAGGTCAGCGAGGCAGGAACGACTATGACCTATGATATTTCCAAGGATGGTGCTTTAATGGACACAGAACTGGGCGGCGGCTCCCAGGCGATTTTTTATGTGGGAGATCATAACCTGACAGACCCGGAAGACATGGGAGGCGAAAAGCTCTCCTCCGGCCTTTGCGGTATTATGATGACCTTAAGTCCCACCACGAAAGAGAGAATTTTAGACCGCCTGTCAGATTTTTACGGGGAGCTGTCCCCTTCCGGCGGCGGTACCTCTATGGAAATGCAGCTTCGGCAGGCAAATCTGGGGTATTTCAACGAGACCCATTTTTGCGAGGCATGGAGGATTGGAAATTTGCCGGATGAAGAATATGAGAGGCTTACGGCAGTCTTTCGGGCCAACGAGGAGGACAGGCCGATCGATGGAGAAAATTTACTGATGTATATTTACATTTGGGGCGTGGAGGAAGGAGATTCCTATCCTTGTGTGGTGCAACTGGATGTTTCCATGATGGGGACGCTGGCGTATTTGACGCAGGGGAGAGACAGTTAGAGCGTGTTTGAAAATCTATTTAAGGTTTTTAATCGCATAGCTGGCCTCTTCCGGTTCAAACTTATCCCCATGCTCAGAGATAAGCTGGTCATAAATAGCGGATTTGGTCAGATTCGTGGATTCCCGGTATTCCTTTGCCTTATGCAGGGCGTTGGCTTTCCAGTCGGCCTCAAGATGCTCCATCGCATACTGGGCCTGAGCCTCGGTAAATTTTTCCCCGGAATCGGAGATAAGCTGGTTGTAAATAGCGGCTTGGGACATAAACATGGTTTCGCTGTAAACCTTGGCTTTTTGCAGGGCATTCTCGTTCCAGTTGGCCCTTACGTGGCTGACCGCATACCTTGCTGCCTCGGGGGAGACATTTTCTCCATATTCTGAGGTGAGCTGGTCATAGATGGCTTCCTTGGACATGTGCATCAGGTCGCAGTAATTGTCGGCCCTGTTAAGGGCAGACTGGTATTCGATGGGGAGCTCTTCCGCCTGGGCTGTGGGCGTGGGCGCAGGTGCCGGCGCCTGCGTAGGGGAAGGAGGCTGGGTTTCATTTTCCTTTGCCGGGATAGCAGAAGGGTTTAAGGGAGCTGCATTGGAAACGCTTGCAGGGGAAACCGTAGGGGAAGCCGCAGAGGGAGAAGGCGTCGTCTCGGCGGGAGAAAGCGTCGTCTCAGCGGGCAGGGGATTTTCCTCTCGCGTGTCGGATAAGGCTTTCGGCACCCTGGCCTCTTTGGAGGAAAAATCCCCATAGAAAACGGGATATATGAGTATATAACAAACAAGCGCCGCCGTACATACGCCGATGGCGGCCAGAATGAAAGTCAGTAATTTCAATATTTTCCGCATGGATTTCAATCCTCCCATCTATTTATACCATAAGTCCCCCCTCTTGCAAAGACTTTTGCCGCTCCTGTGATTTCGAAAATACGTGCATTTTTGCTCATGCTTGAAAACCTGTCCCCTTTTTAGTATAATGAGACCATGTCAAAAGACGAAACGCTGGAAGCGGAAAATGCGCCAGTCAAACAGGGGCAGCCAAAAACAGGCTGTCTGAAAGGAAACAGCATGGACGAGAAATTTATTGAAGTGAAACAGCTCTATAAAACCTTTCACACCAAAAAACAGGACATAGAGGTTTTAAAGGGGATTGATCTTTCTGTGGGAAAGGGAGACATCTACGGCATCGTGGGCTTCAGCGGCGCCGGGAAATCTACTCTGGTCAGGTGTATCAACCGTCTGGAGGAGCCTGACAGCGGAAGCGTCAGGATCGGGGATCAGGAGATCACCTCCCTTGGAAAAGCGCAGTTAAACAGGCAGAGAAGAAAGATCGGCATGATCTTCCAGCAGTTCAACCTCTTTGATTCCATGACCGTGGCTCAGAACATCGCCTATCCTCTTAAAATGGCAGGGGCCTCCGCAAAGGAAATAGGCGCCAGGGTAGATGAGATGCTGGCGCTGGTGGGATTGACCGAAAAAAGGGACGCCTATCCCGGGGAACTCTCCGGCGGGCAGAAGCAGAGAGTGGGGATTGCCAGGGCATTGGCGAATCAGCCGGACGTGCTTTTGTCGGACGAGGCTACCAGTGCGTTGGATCCCCAGACGACCCTTTCCGTGCTGGATCTGCTCAAGGAAATCAACCAAAAGCTGGGACTGACCATCATACTGATCACCCATGAGCTGGAGGTCATCAAATATACCTGCCACAGGATGGCGGTTATGGAGGACGGAAAGCTCCTGGAGCAGGGACTGGTAAAGGATATTTTCCAGCATCCCCAGTGTGATACCGCCAGGAACTTTATCGGCGTTTACAACAAATTCAGGAGCGATTACTGGCAGGAGGAAGCAAAATGAGTTTATATAAATATTCTTTTTGGGAAGTACTTAAGCATGCTTTCAGCGCCGAAGTGTGGGAGAGGGTGGTGCCCGCCATCAGCGAAACCATGTATATGGTCGCAGTGTCTGCAGTGTTTGTCCTGGTCTTTGGCGTACTGTTGGGACTGGTGCTGGTGATGACCAGCAAAGAAGGGCTGGTGCCCTGCAAGAGCGTACATACGGTTTTGAGCGCCGTGATCAATTGCTTCCGTTCCCTCCCCCAGGTGATCATCATCATTGTAATGCTGCCGGTGGCGAGAGCCCTGGTAGGCAAATCCTACGGTTCCAACGCCTGTATTATTTCCCTGGTAGCAAGCTGTGTGCCCCTTTTTGCAAGGCTGGTGGAGAGCAGCCTGTTAGAGCTGGATAAGGGAAAGATCGAGGCCGCCAAGGCCATGGGAAGCGGGAATATGCGGATCTTATTTCAGATCATGGTGCCGGAAACCATGCCTTCCCTGGTGCGCGCTTTCACCAATGCAGTGGTGATCATCATTTCCATGACGGCCCTGGCCGGAAGTTTCGGAGCCGGGGGAATCGGATATATTGCCGTCACCTATGGCTATACAAGGTTTGAGCATGATCTTTTGTTTGCCACGATTATTGTGTTGATTGTGATCGTTCAGGCGGTGCAGATCCTGGGCGATACGATTTCAAAGATTATTTTGAAAAGAAGGCATCTGATTTAGAGCAGAGAGGCAGCGGACGAGAGACGCTGCCTGTTGTCTATTATGACGGAAAAAGTCCCCGAAAGAAAGGGGAATGAAATGACAAAATGTACAATTTTTAACCGGACAAGGACTTTAATTTTCCTTTCATGCAGATACCCCTTTGAGGCTGAGTGTGTTAAAATGACACTGTTCTACCAAATACATAATTTCGTAAGGAGGAGAAAATTATGAAAAAGAAACTTGCCCTTATCATGGCAGCAGCACTGGCAGTCTCTGCCCTTCTGGCAGGCTGCGGCAACGGCGGGGCCGCACAGGAAGCAGCAAATACCGAGGATACGGCTGATGCTGATACAGGCGCTGCTGAGGATTCTTCTGCAGAAGATACGGCAAATGAGGATGCTGCGGCAGATTCCGGTTCCGATACGGAAGAAGCAGCCGGTGCAGAAGCAGATGCGCAGCAGGCTTCCGCTGAGAAGGTGGTTCTTAAATGCGTATGCGACCTTACCCCTCACAGCGAGATCCTGGAATCCGCAAAGGATGCCCTGGCAGCAGAAGGCATTGAGCTGGATATTGTATCCACCACATGGGATGCTACCTGGAATGACATGCTGATCGACGGAGAAATTGACTTTGCATACTTCATGCACGTGCCTGCCATGGAAAGCATCGAGGAGGAGATGGGTGCAACTCTTTACAGCATGGGCGGCGTTCATGTAGAGCCTTATGCATGTTTTTCAGACAAATATGCATCCAAGGACGAGCTTCCTGAAAATGCGGTAATCGCAATTCCCAACGATTCTTCCAATGAGTACAGAGCCCTTAAGGTTCTTGAAAAGGAAGGCTTTATCAAATTAAATCCTGAGATGACAGCCATAGACGCCTCCGTAAACGAGATCGAGGAATATCTGATCCCCATCGAGATCGTTGAGATGGATCAGGCAAACATCATCCCTTCCGCCGCTGATTTTGACGCTTACTTCGTAAACGTAAACAGGGCGCTTGAGGCCGACATTGATACCACCTCTTACCTGATGAGGGAGGGCGAGGATTCCGAGTACGCCAATATCATTACGGTGACAGAGGCAAACAAGGACAACGAGTCCATCAAGACTCTGGTAAAGGTGCTGCAGTCTGACGATGTAAAGAGCTTCATCACTGAGCATTACAACGGAGCGGTTATCCCTGCCAAGAACTGATTTGGTAGGCCAACAAAATAGCAAGGCAAAAGCGTGGCCTCTTTCGGAATTTTCCGGAGGAGGCCATTGTTTGTGCGCCCGGCAGCGCACGTTTCTAAAGGGTGAAAGTCCCAAATCCGCCCGA